>JAFAYM010000029.1 GCA_019240395.1 Acidisphaera sp.
AGCGCCGATATCGACGGCCGCCTGCACATAACCGGTGGCATGGCGCCGGTCCCCGGCCTGCTCGGCGACGCGACGCTCGGCGTGTCGGCGGCGCTGCGCGGGGCGGACATCACCCTCTCGCGCCTGCAGCTCGAGGGGAGCACGCTGCGGCTGAGCGCCACCGGGGCCAAGGCCGCGGACCGGCTTTCCCTGAACTGGCACCTCGCCCTCGCCGACCTGAAAGTGCTGGCCCCGACGGTCGCCGGCGCCCTGCAAGGCCAGGGCAAGATCTCAGGAACCCCGGAAAATTTCTCCGCCACCGCCGACCTCGCCGGCGACGTGGCGGCGCAGGGCCTGCCGCGCGGGCCGGTGAAGCTGTCCCTCGACGCCACCGGCCTGCCCTCCGCCCCCGCCGGCCGGCTCACCGCCGAGGGGGTGCTCGATCGGGCGCCGCTGTCGCTCGTGGTGGCGGCGCAGCGCGGCGGCGACGGCACGCTGCACCTGGCCATCGACCGCGCGGACTGGAAAAGCGCGCATGCCGAGGGCGCGCTGACCCTGCCGAAGGGCGCCACTCTGCCGCAGGGGCGGGTAACGCTGCGCATGGCCCGGCTCGCCGATCTGGAGCCGCTGCTCGGCCGCCCACTCGCCGGCGGCATGACCGCGGACGCCGACCTGACCGGGCCGCACGCGCTCCGCCTGACGCTCGCCGCCACCGATGCCGGCCTGCCCGGCACCGTTACCGTCGGCCGGCTGGCGCTGGCGGCGCAGGTCGCCGACCCGACGACCGCGCCGGTGGTCGATGCCAGGCTGACGGCTCAGGGACTGCAGGCCGGAGCGATCACCGGCGACCTGCAGCTGGACGCGAAAGGCCCGCAGACCGCGCTCGGCCTGCGGCTCACCGCGGGACTGCACGGCGTCGGCGGCGCCGATGCCGACGCGACGACCACGCTGACGGTGAACGCGAAATCGCGGCAGATCCTGCTGGCGGCCTTGCAGGGGACCTGGAAGGGCGAGACGCTCCGGCTGCTGGCGCCCGCCCGCATCGAGTTTTCCGACCGCGTCGCCGTCGACCGGCTGCGCCTCGGGCTGGGGCAGGCGGTGCTGGAGGTGGCGGGGCGCGCGACGCCCACCCTCGATCTGACGGCGAGCCTGCGCAACGTCACGCCCGACCTCGCCAAGCCCGCCTTTCCCGGCATCGAGGCGGACGGGATGCTGCAGGCCGACGCGCGGCTCACCGGCACGACGGCGCGGCCGGCCGGCACGGTGCGGCTGACCGCCACCGGCCTGCACACGCGCACCGGGCCCGGCCGCAGCCTGCCGCCCGCCAGCATCACCGCCGATGCGACGCTGCAAGGCCAGTCCGCCCGGCTCGACGCGCGCCTGGCCGCCGGCACCACGACGCGCCTCGCCGTCACCGGCCAGGCGCCGCTCGGCCCCGGGCCGCTCGACCTGCGCGCCGTGGGCGGCGTCGACCTGGCGGTGCTCGATCCGATCCTCAGCGCGCAGGGGCGGCGGGTGCGCGGCCAGCTGTCGCTCGACGCCACGGCGACCGGCACCGCCGCCTCCCCGCGCCTCGGCGGTTCGGCGGAGCTGGCCAACGGCGAGGTGCAGGATTTTGCGCAGGGTGTGCACCTGACCGGCGTGCAGGCGGCTCTCTCGGCCAACGGCGAGGCCGTGCGCATCACGCGGTTTGCCGCCACCGCCGGCCCCGGCACGCTCACCGCCTCGGGCAGCGTCGGCCTCGCCGCGCCGATGCCGGTCGACATCGCGATCACCGCGCGCAACGCCCGCCCGCTGGCCAGCGACCTGGTGACCGCGCTGCTCGACATGGACCTGACCGTGCGCGGGCAGGTGCAGGGGAAACTCGCCGCCGGCGGCCAGGTGCTGATCCACCGTGCCGACATCCAGGTGCCGGAGACCATGCCGCCCTCGGTCGCCGTGCTCGACGTGCGGGTGGCCGGCGCGAAACCGCCGCCGCCGCCCGCCCCGGGTCCCGATATCGGGCTCGATCTGACGCTCGATGCGCCCGGGCGGATTTTCGTGCGCGGCCGCGGCCTCGATGCCGAGCTCGGCGGGCGGCTGCACGTCGCCGGCACCGCGGCCCGGCCGCTGCCGAGCGGCGGCTTCAAATTGCGCCGCGGCACCTACAGCCTCGCCGGCACCACGCTGACCTTCAGCAGCGGCGAAGTGACGTTCAACGGCGCCAGCCGGATCGATCCGACGCTGAACTTCATCGCCACCAGCACGAGTGCCAGCGTCGTCGCGACGCTCACCGTCGGCGGCTACGCCAGCCACCCGACGATCCGGCTGTCCAGCGTGCCCGACCTGCCGCAGGACGAGGTGCTGGCGCATCTGCTGTTCGGCCAAAGTGCCGCCAGCCTGAGCCCGTTCCAGCTCGCCGAGATCGCTGCGGGGCTGGCGCAGATCAGCGGCGTGACCGGCGGCGGCGATCCGCTGAACGGCATCCGCAAGGGGCTTGGCCTCGACCGTCTGTCCGTCGGCAGCAGCGCCAACCCCAACCAGACCACCACCGCCAGTTCGAGCCGCAACAGCACCGCCCCGGCGGTGGAGGCCGGCCGCTACGTGGCGCCCGGCGTCTATGTCGGCGCCAAGCAGGGCACCAGCGGCGCCGAGACGCAGGCCACCGTGCAGATCGACATCGCCCGCGGCCTGAAGCTGGAAACCGGCGCCGGATCAGGCCAGGGCGCCAACAATGTCGGGGTCACCTACGAGTTCCAGTATTAGAGCGTCTTCACTGTGACCGAACGCAAGCCCGCGTCATCGCGAGCCGCCGTTTGGCGGCGTGGCGATCCAGGAGCCCCCAACTCTGCGGCAAGCGTGGATCGCCGCGTCGCTTCGCTCCTCGCGATGACCGTGCGTGGAGACGATGGTGAAACCGCTCTACGCAGCGACCAGTTTCTGCGTCTGCTCGCCGAGCCCTTGCACGCCGAGCCGCATCGTCTGGCCGGGTTTCAGGAACACGGGCTCGGGCTTGATGCCGAGGCCGACGCCGGGTGGCGTGCCGGTGGCCATGATGTCGCCGGCGTGCAGCGTGATGAAGTGGCTGACGTAGCTGACCAGCTTGCGCACGTCGAAGATCATCGTCTTCGTGCTGCCGTTCTGCATGCGCTTGCCGTCGATCTCGCACCAGAGTGAGAGGTTCTGCGGATCGGGCACCTCGTCGCGCGTGACCAGCCAGGGGCCGGTCGGACCGAACGTGTCGCAGCCCTTACCCTTGTCCCAGGTGCCGCCGCGCTCGGCCTGGAATTCGCGCTCGCTCACGTCGTTCACCACGCAATAGCCGGCGACGTAGTCCATCGCCTCGTGCTCGGGCACGTAGCTGGCGCGCTTGCCGATGACCACGCCGAGCTCGACCTCCCAGTCGGTCTTCTTCGATCCGCGCGGGATTTTCACATCGTCGTTCGGGCCGTTGAAGGCGCCGAGCGATTTGAGGAACACGATCGGCTCCTTCGGGATCGGCGAGCCGGTCTCCGCCGCGTGGTCGGCGTAGTTGAGGCCGATGCAGACGAAGTTGAGCGGGCGCGGCACGCAGGGGCCGATGCGCGGATTGCCTTCCACCTTCGGCAGGCTCGACGGATCGAGCGCGCGCAACCGCGACAACCCGACTTCCGAGAGTACGTCGGCGGTGAAATCGGCGACGCTGCCGGAGAGGTCGCGCAGCGTTCCGTCCGGCGCCAGCATCGCGGGCTTTTCCGATCCGGGTTGTCCGACGCGCAGCAACTTCATGGCTCTATCCCTTTCAAGCAAGAAGTAAGGCAGGCCAGGGGCTCCGCCCCTGGACCCCGCTGGGGCCCGTCGGCCCCAGACCCCTTGACTTAAGTAAGAGGGTGCAGGGACGACGGTCCCTGCCGGGGTCGAGGGGCAGAGCCCCTCGCCTTGCTTCCTATAACGTCCAACCCCCATCGATGACGACAGCCTGCCCGGTCACGAACCGAGCCTCATCGCTGGCCAGATACACCGCCAGCGCCGCTATCTCCTCCGGCGTCCCCAGCCGTCCCATCGCCTGCCGCGCCACGAACGCGCCGCGCGCCGCCTCGATCGATCCCGCCGCCGCCGCATTGGACGCGATACGATCCTCGAGGCTCGGCGTCTGGATGGTGCCGGGGCAGATGCAGTTGCAGCGAACGCCTTTCGCCACCGTATCGGCGGCGACCGATTTGGTCAGCCCGACCACCGCCGCCTTGGTGGTGCCGTAGATGAAACGGCCGGGCGCGCCCTTGATGCTGCCGGCGGCCGAGGAGACGTTGACGATCGACCCGCTGCCGCGCTCCAGCATGCCGGGCAGCAGGGCACGGATGATGTGGAACATCGAGCGCACGTTCAGCGCGAAGGCGAACTCCCATTCCTCGTCCGTCGCCTCCAGGATCGTGCCCTGATGCACGTAGCCTGCGCAGTTGAACAGGATGTCGACCGCGCCGGCGCTCTGCGTGACCTGCGCGATGTCGGCGGCGTTCAGCACGTCGAGCCTGGCGGTGCGGATGCGCTCGCCGGCGATCTCCGCCACCTTGGCCTCGTTGACGTCGGTCGCCACCACATCAGCGCCTTCCGCGGCGAAGGCAAGCGCGGTGGCGCGGCCGATGCCTTGCGCCGCCGCCGTCACGAACGCCGTCTTGCCGGCCAGCCGGCCTGCCATCGGTTGCGTCCTAGTGGTTGTTGCGGCTCTCGCCGCGAGTCTCGATGACGTCGAGATAGAGCGTCGCCGGCTCGAGGCAGGCGCCGTGGCCGAGCTGGCCGACCATGCTGCGGTAGATCTCCTCCCACGGCGTCTTGTGGTCGAGCTTCGGCGGCGTCCACGCCTGGCGCCGCCGCGCCAGCTCGCCCTCTTCCAGCAGCACGTCCACCTTGCGCGCGTTGAGATCGATGCGCACGCGGTCGCCGGTCTGCAGCAGGGCGAGCCCGCCGCCGACCGCCGCCTCGGGCGTGACGTTGAGTATCGAGGGGCTGCCTGAGGTTCCGGATTGCCGGCCGTCGCCCATGGTCGGCAACGCGTTGATGCCGCGCTTCAGCAGCGCCGCCGGCGGCTGCATGTTCACCACCTCCGCGCTGCCGGGATAGCCGACCGGCCCGCAATTGCGGATCACCAGCACCGACATCTCCTCGACGCCGAGATCGGGGTCCTCGATGCGGGCGTGGTAGTCCTCCGGTCCCTCGAAGACGATGGCCTTGCCGATGAACACGTCGGGATGCGCGGGGTCGGAGAGAAACCGCGCCCGGAACTCCGGGTCGATGACGCTGATCTTCATCACCGCGCTCTCGAACAGATTGCCCGACAGCACGATGTAGCCGGCGGCTTCCTTGAGCGGCTGCGAATAGGGGCGGATCACCTCGCGATCGACCGCGGGTATGCGCTCGAGGTTTTGCGCCAGCGTCCGGCCGCTGACCGTCATCGCATCGCCGTGGAGCTTTCCCGCGTCGAGCAGCTCCTTCATCACAGCAGGCACGCCGCCGGCGCGGAAGAACGCCTCGCCGAGGAAGCGTCCGGCGGGCTGGCAATCCACCAGCAGCGGGATCTCCGGGCCCAGGCGCTGCCAATCCTCCAGCGTGTGCTCGACACCCATGTGCCGCGCGATCGCCACCATGTGGATCGGGCAGTTGGAGCTGGCGCCGAGTGCCGCCGCCGCCACCACCGCGTTCTCGAACGCCGCCTTGGTCATGATGTCGGAGGGACGGAGATTTTCGTGCACCATGCCGACGATGCGCCGCCCGGTCTCGTAGGCCATCCAGGCGCGCTCGCGATGCGGCGCCGGGATGGCGGCGCAGCCCGGCAGCGACATGCCGAGCGCCTCCGCCAGGCTGTTCATCGAGAGCGCCGTGCCCATGGTGTTGCAATGGCCGGCCGACGGCGCCGAGGAGGACGCCATGTCGATGAACTGGCGGTAATCGATCTCGCCCTCGGCCAGCAGCTTGCGACCCTCCCAGACGATGGTGCCGGAGCCCGAGAGCTTGCCGCCGTACCAGCCGTCCAGCATCGGCCCGCCGGACAGCACGATCGCCGGGATGTTCACCGTCGCCGCCCCCATCAGGCAGGCCGGCGTGGTCTTGTC
>JAFAYM010000122.1 GCA_019240395.1 Acidisphaera sp.
CGGATGTAGGGCCGGATCGCCAGGAGCGTGCGCTGCACGCTGGCGAGGTCGGCTGCATCGGTGCTGTTCGGATCGTGGCCGAGATATTTCAGCACCGTCGGGATCACGTCGATGGCGCTGTCCATCATGGTGATGCCGCAGCCGGCGAGCCGCCTGGCGTTTTCCGGCTTGAACAGCAGGTCCCAGCTGTCGAGCGGGGCGTCCGGTGCGGCGGCGTGGATGCGATCGGCGATGATGCCGAGGCCGGTGGTTCCCCAGAGATAGATGGCGCCGTATCTGTTGCCGGGATCGGAGCTGGCGACGCGGGCCATCAAGGTCGGATCGAGGCCGGCGAGGTGCGGCAGGCGGGATTTGTCGAGCGGCAGCAGCGCGCCGTCGCGGATCAGGCGGGAGAAGGTCGGCTCGCTCGTCGGCACGATCACGTCATAGCCGGAATGCCCGGCGAGCAGCTTGCCCTCGAGGGTTTCCAGGCTGTCGAACACGTCGTAGCGGATCTTTATGCCGGTCTGCTGCTCGAAGCGGGTGATGGCTGCCGGGTCGATGTAGTCCGTCCAGTTATAGACGTTGACCACGCGCTCCTGCCCTCGGGCGCCGGAGACCGTGAGAAGCAGCAAGCACATGCATGCGAAACGACGGATCATCGGATTCTCCTGCGACAACCCCTTTCCTAGTCATGGGGTCTGGGGCCGACGGGCCCCAGCGGGGTCGAGGGGCGGAGCCCCTCGCCTTCCTTTCTCAGCTTGCTGCCATACCTCCGCCGGAGTCACCCCCGAGGCCCGCAGGTCGCGAAGCGTGGCCACACCGTCGCGCTTGGCGAGTCGCCGCCCCGAGGCGTCGGTGAGCAGGGGGTGATGGGCATAGCACGGCGCCGGCCAGCCCAGCAGCGCCTGCAGCAGGCGATGCAGATCGGTGGCGGGGCGGAGGTCCTCGCCGCGGGTGACCAGGGTTATGCCTTGAACCGCATCGTCGTGGGTGACGCAGAGGTGGTAGCTGGCAGGTGCGTCCTTGCGGGCCAGCACGACGTCGCCGAAGCGTTCAGGACGGCAGCGGTGCTGCGCGCCGGCTTCCTCGAAGTGCAGGGGATGCGGCGCGGCGGCGGTGGCGGCCGCCATGTCGAGGCGGAGGGCGTAGGGCGTGCCGGCGGCGATGCGGGACTGCCGCTCGTCCTCGGACAATCCGCGGCAGAGGCCGGGATAGACCGGGGTGCCGTCCGGGGCATGAGGCGCGCCGGCCGACAGGCTGATCTCGCGCATGATGTCCGCCCGCGTGCAGAAGCAGGGATACAGCAACCCCCGTGCCGCCAGCCGGTCCAGCGCCGCCGCATACTCCGGCAGGTGGTGCGACTGCACCCGGACCGGGCCGTCCCAGGTCAGGCCGAGCCAGGCGAGGTCATCGAGGATGGCGTCGGCGTATTCGGGGCGGCAGCGGCCGGGGTCGATGTCCTCGAGGCGCAGCAGGAAGCGTCCGCCGGCCTCGCGGGCGCGGCCGTGGGCGAACAGCGCGGCATGGGCGTGGCCGAGGTGCAGATAGCCGGTCGGGCTCGGGGCGAAGCGGGTGACGATGGACATGGTGTGGCCTGCAGGGTAGTCCCGCGCCCGGCAATGCGGGAGGCAGGCGGATGGCGGAGCTGGACGGCCTGCGCTGGGGCCCGCGCTCGGGGGGCCGCGCGAAGCAGCTGGTGGTGCTCTGCCATGGCGTCGGCGCCGACGGCAACGACCTGATCGATCTGGCGCCGGTCTGGGCACAGGCGCTGCCCGACGCCGCCTTCGTGGCACCGCATGCGCCGGAGCCGTATGACGACGCGCCGGAAGGGTTCGGCCGGCAATGGTTCAGCCTGGGCGATCGCAGCCCGGCGCGGCTGGAGGCCGGGGTGCGCCGGGCGGCGCCGGTGCTCGACGGTTTTCTCGCGGCCGAGCTGGCCAGGCTCGGATTGCCGGGGGACGCTCTGGCGCTGATGGGCTTCAGCCAGGGCGCGATGACGGTGCTGTTCGCCGGCCTGAGGCGCAACCCGCCGCCCCGCGCGATCCTCGCCTTCTCAGGCGCGCTGCTGGCACCCGGCAGCCTGGCGGAGGCAGCGGGGCGGCCGCCGGTGCTGCTGGTGCATGGGGAAGCGGACGAGGTGGTGCCGATCGGCCGCACGCGCGATGCCGAGGCGACGCTGCGGCAGGCCGGCTTTCCCGTCGAGACGCTGTATTGCCCCGGGCTCGGCCATGGCATCGACGAGGCCGGGCTTTCGGCCGGCGCGCTGTTCCTGCAGCGCGCATTTGCGGCGCCGTGACGCTCCGGTGAAAGCCGCGGCCGGCGCTTGCGGCGCTTGGGCGGCTCTGCGATAACCGCGTGGCTTTCGTGCGCACTTTATCTGGCCGGTGATCAGATGATTCCCACCAGAGGTTGTGGTCAGGCTTGTGCTCGGGAGTTGCTTGGCCTGCGGAGGAGCAGCGTGTGCCCGACGGCGGACAGCATTTCCCGGCGCTGGTCCTGAACGCGGATTTCCGACCGCTCTCGTATTTCCCGCTCTCCGTCTGGTGCTGGCAGGATGCGGTCAAGGCGGTGTTCCTCGATCGCGTGTCGGTGCTGAGCGAATACGATACCGAAGTGCATTCGCCGAGCCTCAGCCTGCGCCTGCCCAGCGTGATCGCGTTGCGCGACTACATCCCGGCGGCGCGGCGGCCGGCCTTTACCCGGTTCAACGTGTTCCTGCGTGACGCCTTCGCCTGCCAGTATTGCGGCGAGCGGCAGCCGGCGCCGGACCTCACCTTCGATCACGTGGTGCCGCGCAGCCGGGGCGGGCGCACGACGTGGGAGAATGTCGTCACGGCGTGCGGCGTGTGCAATCTGCGCAAGGGTTCGCGGCTGCCGAAGGAATGCCGGATGTATCCGCGGCTGATGCCGCGCCAGCCCTCGACATGGGAGCTGCAGGAGAACGGGCGCGGTTTCCCGCCGAACTATCTGCATGAGAGCTGGCGCGATTATCTCTACTGGGACAGCGAGCTGGAGAGCTGATCGCTCGCCCCCATCTGCATGGGCGCATGAAGATTTTTCGAGCCTCGGGGCGACAGACCGGCAAGCTCGCCACCCTCGGGGGGCTGCTGCTGGCGATCGGGGTCATGACGACCCTGGTCTCCTATTCCGTGACGCTGTACCGGCTGTTCTGCTCGGTGACCGGGGCCGGCGGCACGACGCAGCGCGTCGCCGCCGACACCGCGAAGGTTTCCGCGCGGACGGTGACGGTGTTCTTCGACACCGACGTAGCGCCCGGCCTGCCCTGGCGCTTCGTGCCGGTGCAGCGGCAGACCGTGGTGCATCTCGGCGAAGAAGTGCCGGTGTTTTTCGAAGCCGAGAACACTTCCGACCGCGACATCGTCGGCCACGCCACGTTCAACGTGACCCCCGACAAGGCCGGCATCTATTTCAAGAAGATCGAGTGCTTCTGCTTCACCGAGGAGCGGCTGGCCGCGCATCAGAAGGTCGAGATGCCGGTGGAGTTCTTCGTCGATCCGGCAATTGCCGACAATCCCTCGACACGCGACGTCGAGCAGATCACGCTGTCCTACACGTTCTTCGAATCGAAGCGCGGCGATGGGGCGCAGGACCTCGCGCGCTTCGACGCGGCGCCCGACCCGGCGCTCGGGGAAAAGCTGTTCGCCAGCCAGTGCAGCGGCTGCCACGAGATGGCGCGCGCGAAGATCGGTCCGCCGCTCGGCGGGGTGATAGGGCGGCCGGCGGGCTCGGTTGCGGGGTACCCGTATTCGCCGGCGCTTGCGCAATCCGGGATCACCTGGTCCACGGGAACGCTGGACAAGTGGCTCGCAGCGCCGCAGGCCGATGTGCCGGGCTCGCTCATGCCGATGGCGGTGAGCGATGCGGCGGTACGGCGCGACATCATTGCGTATCTGAGCAGGGCGGACGGTTCGTAAACGCGAGGGCTCCGCCCCCCGCGCTGAAGTATGGGACCCGCTGGGGCCCGTCGGCGCCAGGCCCCATTACTTGTTTTGCTCCGCCGAGTTTCGATCAGCGGGGGGCCGCCGCAACATGCAGTTCGACGCCGGCCCGCTTTTGCAGGTAACCGATTATGCCGAAGAGATTGCGCGCCTGCGGATTGCCGCGCGGACCGAGCATGCGGATGAGGCTCTTCGCCGGCGTGCCGGTCACCTCACCAAGTTTCTCGAATCCGACCGTCGCCTTGATGTAGTCGCGCAGTATCGCCTTGCCGGTATCGACATCACCGGCGAGCATGGTCTCGATGCCTTCGCGCAGCAGCGCGTGACCGAAGGCGGGATCCCTGGCAATCCGCTGCTGCACCAGTTCCTTGAAATCCCGCGTCAGTGCTATCGCTCGCCTCCGTTCATGCCAGCGGATTGCGCCTCCGCCGGTAGTCCGCGCCCATGGTAACACAGGAGTTAGCTCATCATAACCGGCCGTATCCCCGAACGCTTCAGAGTCTTTCGCTCGCCGCGATCGCCGCTCGGCAGCCGGCCTTGATCAACGCGGAGAGCAGGCGGTAGCCGGGGGCCTGCTCGGCTTCGTGCGCCAGGCCGATGTCGCGGTGCTCCAGCTCCTCGGCGCGGAATTTCTCGATGGTGGCGCGCAGCTCCGTTTCGTCCTCGCCGAGTTCCGCCGCCTGCCGGGCATAGTGCGTGTCGATCGCCTCTTCGACGGCGACGGTGCAGGCCATGGCGGCGCGCTCGCCCAGCGCGGCCGTCGCGGCACCCAGCGCGTAGCCCGCGAGATGCCACAGCGGCAGCAGCGCCGTCGGCCGGACCCGGCGCTGCGCAACCAGGTCGCTGAAGGTCGCGAGATGCTGCTGCTCCTGCGCCAGCATGTGCCGCAGCAGCGCGGCCTTGTCGCCGCGACCCAGCACGGCAAGCTGCCCGGCATAGATGCGCGCCGCGCCATACTCGCCGGCATGATCGACGCGGATCATGCGGGCCACCCGCGCCTGCGGCGTGGGATCGCCGGGCAGCCGCCCGGTTTCGCTGACGCTCATCTCCGGACTCCTCTGCTGCGTCCGAGATAGATGGCAAGCAGCGCCGAGACGCAAAGAGCATAGAGCAGGTTCATCGCCGCCATCGACAGCCTCAGTCCGGGAATGAGATAGCTCGGCGCGTCGCACGGCTTTGACGGCCGTGCCGGCATCGAGGCGACCATCTGCGCGATGCTGCCATGGGCGAGGCGGGGCGCCAGACATTCCGGCAGCGGGCTCGGCCAGAAATGCTGCTCCACCCCGACATGCAGCGCCGCCAGCCCGGCGCCGGCCAGCAGGCTCGCCAGCAGCAGGAACAGCAGCGGCCGGGCGAACCGGCGCGGCAGCAGCAGGACCAGCAGGCCTGCCGCAGCGGCGACGCGGTACGGCCAGCGCTCCCAGAGACACAGCGCGCACGGGGCGAGACCCCCGAAACGCTCCGTCGCCAGCGCCACCGCCAGCGCCGCCGCTGCTGCCGCTGCGGAAAACAAGGCGATCGCGCGTGGCTCGGGGAGCGGCATGGCGGCGATATGGACGGCTTTGCCGGACGCGGCAAGCGGCCGCGTCCGGATGCGGCAAGCGGAGGCCGATTGCCGGCCCGCGCCGGCGCGCTTACCGTCACCGGAGCAACGGAGGGACCGGACATGCTGCGTCTGTGGGGTCGCGACAATTCCAGCAACGTCATGAAGGTGATCTGGCTCCTCGAGGAGCTGCGCCTGCCCTACGAGCGCCTCGACGTCGGCGGCCCGTTCGGCAAGACCGATACTCCGGAATACCGCGCCATGAACCCGACCGGCCTGGTGCCGACGCTCGATGACGACGGGTTCACAATGTGGGAGAGCAACGCCATCCTGCGCTACCTCTGCGAGGCGCACGCGCCGGAGACGCCGCTGTGGCCCAAGCAGCCGCAAGCGCGGGGGAAAATCGACCAGTGGATGGACTACCAGCAATGCGGCATGAACCGCCCGCAAGGCGTGGTCTTCCTTGGCCTGATCCGCACACCTCCGGAAAAGCGCGACATGGCAGCGATCGCCAAGGGGGCCGAGGAGGCCGGACGCTCATGGGCCATCGTCGACGCCGCGCTCGGTCGGCATCCCTTCGTCGCGGGCGAGGCGTTCTCGCTCGCCGACATCGTGTTCGGCGTGCACGCGCATCGCTGGCTGCAGTTCCCGGTCGCGCGGCCGGACACGCCGCATCTGAAAGCCTGGTACGAGCGGCTGCTCACCCGGCCGATCTACGCCAAGCACATCGCCCGACCGCTGACGTGACCGACGCGGCGGCCAACCCGCTTGCGGCGGGATGACACACCGGATGCGGCGCCGCGTCGGCTACGACCGGCCCGCCTTCGCCTATCTCCTCAACCTTCCGTCGCTCGCGGCGATCCTGCTGCTGGTCGGCTATCCCATCGCCTCCTCGAGCTGGGTCAGCCTGCATCGCTACAATCTAAAACGGCCGCGGGTGTTCGCCTTCGTCGGTCTGGACAATTACCGCGATATCGTCGGGTCGGAGGAGTTCTGGTCGGCGCTGCGCGTGACGCTGATCTTCACCGTGCTCGCCGTCGTCATCGTCGTGGCGCTCGGGTTGGCGGTGGCGCTGCTGCTCAGCCAGGCATTCCCGGGCCGCGGCCTGGTGCGCGCGCTGATCCTGATCCCCTGGGCCATTCCGCCGGTTGTCAACGGGCTGATGTGGCAGTGGATCTACGACCCGAAAATCGGCGCGTTGAATGCGCTGCTGCGCGGGCTCGGGCTGATCCGCGAGTATCAGGGGTGGCTCTCCGATCCCGGCTATGCCGTGGGCGGGCTGCTCTGCGCCCATGTCTGGAATGAGTTTCCGTTGGCCGCCATCCTGCTGATGGGCGCGCTGCAGCGGGTGCCGGGCGACCTCTACGACGCCGGCCGGGTGGACGGCTGCAAGGCGCGGCACCTGTTCCGCCACGTCACCCTGCCCTGGCTGTCGCAGACCTTGCTGGTGGTGCTGATCCTACAGACCATGCTGGCGATCCGCGTGTTCGACATCATCTACGTGCTGACCGCCGGCGGCCCGGGCACCGCGACGACCACGCTCGCCTGGCAGACCTACCTCACCACCTTCACCAGCCTCGATTTCGGCCATGGCAGCGCCTATGCCTACATCATCACGCTGATCACGCTCGGGCTGGCGCTGGCGTATTTCCGCATCCTGTACGGGCGCGGGGAGTTCGAGGCGTGAGGCTGGCCTCGCGCCCGCAGGCGCAGCGCCTGATGCTGATGGGCGGCGGGCTGTTGGTGGCCGCGTTCGTGCTCGCGCCGTTCTCCTGGCTCGTGCTGACCAGCCTGATGCACGAGCGCAACGTGCTGTCGGTGCCGCCGGAGCTCGGCTGGAACAGCCTGACGCTGCAGAATTACGTTTCCTTCATCAATCCCACCGGCATCCGCGCCGTCGTCGGCAGCCGCGCCGCCGAAGACACCCTGCCGAGCCTGGCCAATTCGCTGATCGCGGCTTCCGGCACGGCGGCGCTGAACCTCATCCTCGGGACACTTGCGGGATACAGCTTCGCGCGCCTGAAGTTCCGCGGGCAGACATCGCTGCTGGTGCTGTATCTGGGCTCGCGGATGGTGCCGGGCATCGCGCTGATCGTGCCGCTCTATCTCACCATCAAGACCTACGGGCTGCTGGACAATCTGGCCGCGCTCGCCATCACCTACCTGACCTTCACCCTGCCGTTCACGATCTGGCTGCTGAAGAGCTACTTCCAGGGCATTCCGCGCTCGCTCGAGGAAGCCGCGCTGGTGGACGGCTGCGGCTGGTGGCAGATGCTGTTCCGCATCCTGCTGCCCGCGGCGGCTCCCGGGCTGGCGGCGGCCGGGATGTTCGCCTTCATGACGTCCTGGAACGATTACCTGTTCGCCGTCATCCTGACCACGACGATGGCCGCGAAGACCGTGCCCGTCGTGGTCGCCGGGTTTGCAACCGACGTCACCACTGAGCGGACGCTGATGGCGACCGGCGGCGTGCTGGCGGTGCTGCCGCCGCTGCTGCTGGCGCTGTTCTTTCAGCGGCTGATCGTGCAGGGTCTGACGACCGGCGCCGTCAAGCAATGACATCCCCGCGCAACCCAAGGGAAAGCAGGACATGACGACATTCGTACGAGCTCCCCTCCCCCGCCTCTCCCGACGCGGTCTGCTGGCAGGAGCGGTGGCTGGCGGCCTCGGGGTGCGCCGCGCCGGCGCCGCCGGAAAGACCACGGTGACGTTTGCGGGCTGGGCGTTCGAGCCGCAGGTGACCGAGGCCGACGTCAACCGGTTCATGCAGGAAAATCCGGATCTCGAGGTGAAATACACGCCGCTCGATCTGCAGCTCTACAACGCCAAGATGGTGGCGCTGTTCTCCGCCGGTTCGCAGCCCGACGCGTTCTATATCCGCGACACCGATCTCGGCGCCTGGGTCGAGGCGGGATGGGTGCAGCCGATCGAAGGAATGAAGAACCTCGACAGCCTGGATGCCGACATCTTCCCGTTCAACCTGCAATCGCTGAAATACCGCGGCAAGCAGTACGGCACGCCCTATTACGGCGACATCTTCATCTACATCTACGCCAAATCGGCTCTCGCCAAGGCGGGTATGAAGCCGCCGGTGACGCTCGACGAACTCAAGAATGCGGCGCTGGAAGTGAAGAAGGCCGGGATCGCCGAGTATCCGATCCTCAAGGGCTACAAGACCGATGTCGACGGGCTGAGCGAGTTCTGGTCGATGGTGTTCGCCTCGGGCGGCCATCTGTTCGATGCGGACATGAACCCCGTCTATCCCACGCAGGACAAGACCGCGCTCGGCGTGCTGGAATGGCTGGTCGATGCGATGCACACCTGGAAGATCCTCGATCCGCGTGGCCTGGAGCTCGACCAGACGCAGGCGCGGGATGCTTATATCGGCGGCCAGGGCGTGTTCACCTCGAATGTCGGCAACGTGTTTCCGCGCGCCAACAATCCGCAATACAGCAAGCGCGCCGGCGACCTGCAGCTCACCCGCTTTCCCGGCCTGCAGGATGTCGGCAAGGGGCCGATGGGATGGACCCGCCTGTATGGCATCAGCGCCGACACCAAGGTGCGCGATGCGAGCTGGCGGCTGATCTACTACATGGGCGGCAAGGATGCGGCCGGCGCCTACTCCACCGCGAAGGACTGGTATCTGCGCTACGGCGTCGGCTACGCCTTCAAGTCGCTGGACAAGGATCCCGACATCATCGCCCTGCAGCAGAAGGCCGGATACGACCTCGACGTGCGCAGCCAGCAATACGGCACCGCCCAGGCGCGGGAGAATATCAGCGCGCCGTGGTACAGCGACTGGGACCGCTACACGCAGCAGCAGATCCAGAACGTGCTGCTCGGCCAGACCAAGCCGCAGGAGGCGCTGATGGCGTCGGCGCAGAAGGCGCGCGAGCTGAAGAAGAGCGGGGGCTAGTTCGGGTGCAGGCGATCGAGCGCCCGGGTGCCGGGCCGGCGGTCCTGTTCATCCACGGCTTCTGCCAGTCCTCGGCGTATTGGCAGCCGACGCTGGACCGGCTGGCGGGCGGCGGCCTGGCCGTGGATCTTCCGGGCTTCGGTGCTTCGGCGGCGCTGCCCGGGCCGTACACGATGCCGGGCTATGCCGATGCGCTGGCGCGGCTGCTAGACGAGCGCAATCTCGACCGTGTCGCCGTGGTCGGCGGCTCGATGGGGGGCGTGGTCGCGCAGTTCCTGGCGCTTCGTCATCCCGCGCGCGTGTCGCGGCTGCTGCTGGTGGCGACGGGCGCATTTACCGCCGATCCCGCGGGCGCGCTGGCCAAGGCCGATGCGCTCGCCGCCGGCGCCTGGGACGAAGCGACGGTGGCGCCCATCGTCGCGGGATTTTTCCGCAGGCCGCCGGAAGGCGTCGACGCATTCCGCCGGATTGCGCTCTCCGCCTCGCAGCACGCGGCGGTCGCGGCGGCGCGGTCCAATGCGCAGTCACGCACGTTCGAGGAGTTGCACGCGATCACGGCCCCGACGCTGATCATCCAGGGGCGCCACGATCGCGCGCGCACGCCCGAGCACGGGGAAGCGATGCGCGCCCGCATTCCGGGGGCGCGGCTGGCGGTGCTCGAGGGCTCCGGGCATACGCCGCAGCTCGAAGAGCCGGAGGCGTTCCACGCCTTGGCGCTGCCGTTCCTGGGTCCCGCTTAAGTCATGGAGGCAGCCATGCTCATTGAGGACCTGAAAGGCAAAGTCTGCCTGATCACCGGAGCCAGCCGCGGCATCGGCGCCGCCGTGGCACTCGGCCTCGGGCGCAGCGGCATGCACCTCGGCGTGCACTACAACACCGGCGCGGCGCTCGCCGCCTCGGTGCGCGACGGTGTGGAAGCGGCCGGGGGCGAGGCCTTTCTCCTGCAGGGCGACATCGCCGTCCCCGGCACGATGGAGCGCCTGCTCGCCGAGACGGTGGCGCAGTACGGCCGGCTCGACATCCTGATCAACAACGCCGGCGACCTCATCGAGCGGCGGCTGATCACCGAGACGCCCGACACCTTGTTCGAGCAGCAAGTGGCGATCAACATGCGCCCGGTCTTCGCGGGCTGCCGCGCCGCGGTCGCGCAGTTTCGCGGACAGGGCAGCGGCGGCGTGATCATCAATCTGAGCTCGGTCGCGGCGCGCACCGGCGGCGGGGGCGGCTCTTCGCTCTACGCCGCGAGCAAGGCGTTCGTCGCGACGTTCACGCGCGCCTTGGCCAAGGAAGTGGCGGCCGAGGGCATTCGCGTGAATGCGGTCTCGCCCGGCGTGATTGCCACCCCGTTGCAGGACCGCACGACCTCGCCGGAACAGCAGGAGGCGGCGCGCCGACAGATCCCGATGGGCCGGATCGGCGCCGCCGACGAATGCGTCGGCGCGTTTCTCTTCCTGTGCTCCGAGCGGCTGAGCAGCTACGTCACCGGGCAGATCATCGAGGTCAATGGCGGGCTCGTCATGCCCTGAGAAGCACTTCCGCACCCGGACCGTTCCCGGTGCGAAATTGCTTGCGAATGCGACGGCATGGGATTACGATGACCGAGATCGAGAGTGTCGGTGTCCCTGCAAGCGGCCGAGATCAGGAAGCCCATGATCCGATTTGCCCTCTTCGCTGCATTGTCCCTCGGCCTGCTTTCCGGCTGCTGCACCCCGCCGCTGGTGGCCTCGGTCAACGTGCCGACCTTGCCGCAGCAGGCGTCGAACTGGTGCTGGGCGGCGAGCGGCCAGATGACCATGGCCTATTTCGGCCATGGCGTGAGCGAGTGCACCCAGGCCAACAACGAGTTCTCCCAGACGAAATGCTGCCAGGACAATTCGGGCAGCTGCAACAACGGGGGCTGGCCGGAATACGGGAAATACGGCTTCACCGCGACGCAGACCTCCAACGCGGCGTTGAGCTGGGCGGATGTTCAGAGCCAGATCTTCTGCGCCAACAAGCCGGTGGCGTTCAGCTGGCACTGGACGGGCGGGGGCGGGCACATGATGGTGCTCAAGGGCTATGCCGTCGTGAACAACACGCAATATGTCGACGTGAACGATCCCGAGCCTTACACCAATCTTTCGACCCCGACCGGGGGAACCGAGACGATCATGACCTACGCCCGCTACGTCAGCGACACCGACCACACGCACTGGAACGACTACTACAACATCACCTACACCGGTCAGTGAGATGCGGGTCAGTGGGATGTGGAAGTTCGCACTCGCGCCGGTCACCGCCTTGCTGCTGCTCGGGGGGTGTGCTGCCGGGACCGGCGCCGCCATGGAGCCGCCGCCGGTGCCCGGCCCGCCAGAGACGGCACAGCTCGGCGCGGCGCAGCAGGGCCTGGCCACCTTCCGCAGCCTGGTGACCCCGCAGAATTATCGCGGGCTGGGCTTTGCCTCGCCCGACGACATCGGCCGCGCCGAGCTCGGAACGCCGCTGCCGTTCTATCGCATCGAGCTCGAGGCGCTGCGGCGCTACACGCCGAACACTCCAGCGCAGGATCTTCTGGTCAATGCTCAGCGCAGCCTCTATCCCGTGATGGTCGACGGCCGCGTCGCCTCCTCGATCTTCGTCACCGGCCACAACGACGGCTGGCGGGCGACGGATTTCGGCAATGCCGATCTGGCGCGCGCCACCTCGGCGATGCGCCGCGTCCCGAGCGACATCGTCGTGCAGATTCCCGCGGCCAAGCTCACCTTCATCGCCCGCGGACAGGGTGCCGACATGACGCTGACGCCGGTGATGGACGATCCGCGCTTCGGCTTCAGGGCCGGCCAGGCGCTCCCCGCCTCGCGCGTGCTGCCGATCGTGCAGCGCGGCATGGCGGACTACAACGGGCTGCCGCAATAGCCTGATCGGGCCACATTACTCGCCCCACACGTCGCCCAGGAACCGCAGCCAGTTCTCGCCCATGATCCCGCGGATGCGGCTCTCCGGCCAGCCGCGGGCGACCATGGCGCGGGTCAGGTTGCCGAAATCCTCAATCTTCTCGAGACCTTTCGGCTGCGGCGGCACCTCCGGATCGGCGGTCACCTGGCGCCCGTCGCCCTTGTCGCTGGCGAGGTATTTGAAGAAGGCGAGGTCCTGATCCTGGGTGAAGTCGGTGCCGATGCCGACCGAGCCTTCCCCCATCACGTCGATGAAATGCTCGATGCCGGTCAGGCAGTCGCCCACCGTCGTCTCGCCACCTTTCGGCAGGAACGGCGTGTAGGTTGCGAAGCCGACGAAGCCGCCATGGTCGGCCAGGACGCGTAGCTGCTCGTCGGTCTTGTTGCGGGGGTGCGGCTTCTGCGCCGCCGGGCAGCCATGCGTCACCGCCACCGGCTTGCGCGAGTGGCGCACCGCGTCGTCACTGGTCTTCGCGCCGACATGCGACAGGTCCACCAGGATGCCGAGCGCGTTCATCTCGTCGATGACGTCGCGGCCGAAATCGGACAGGCCGCCGTCACGGCTCTCCCAGCAGCCGGTGCCGACCCAGTTCTGCGTGTTGTAGGTCAGCTGCATCACCCGCACGCCGAGATCGCGGAAGAGGCGCAGGAACTCGATGCGGTCCTCGATGCCGCTGGTATTCTGCCAGCCCAGGATGATGCCGACCTTTCCCTCGGCCTTGGCGCGCCGGATGTCGGCCGTGCTGTGCACCTGCAGCAGGATGTCCTGGTACGCGGTGAACCAGGCCTTCCATTGCGCGATGTTGGCCATCGAGCCGCGAAAGCCCTCCCACACCGAACAGGTGCAGTTCACCGCGGTCAGCCCGCCGCGCTGCATGTGCTCGAACACCGAGCGGCTCCAGTTCGAGATCATCAGGCCGTCGATGACGATGGCATCGCGGTGCAGTTGCTCGGCGTCCAAGCTGTCCTCCAGGAATGCAAGGCCAGGGCTCTGCCCCAAGCGCTGAAGCCATGGTTTCGCAGGCGGCCTATGGCGGCGAGGGACAGAGCCCCTCGCCTTTTTTCTTCTCCCGTTCCATGGCTTCGCTGATCAGCCGGCGCGCTTCATCGGCATCGCCCCAGCCCTTGACCTTCACCCACTTGCCGGGTTCCAGATCCTTGTAGTGCTCGAAAAAATGCTGGATCTGCACCAGCGTTATCGAGGGAAGATCGGTATAGGTCTTGATGTCGACATAGCGCTGCGTCAGCTTGGGCGACGGCACCGCGATGATCTTCTCGTCGCCGCCGCTTTCGTCCTCCATCTTCAGCACGCCGACCGGGCGCACGTTGATCACCGCACCCGGCACGATCGGCCGCGTATTCGCCACCAGCACGTCTATCGGGTCGCCGTCCTCCGACAGCGTGTGCGGCACGAAGCCGTAATTCCCGGGATAGCGCATCGGCGTGTAAAGGAAGCGATCGACGAACAGCGTCCCGGCTTCCTTGTCCATTTCGTATTTGATCGGCTCGCCGCCGATCTCGACCTCGACGACGACATTGACGTCATCCGGAGGATGATTGCCGGTGGCGATGGCATCGATGCGCATGAGAAATCTCCGAAATGCGGCGCCGAAGCTTAGCACCGGCGAGCCGGCCTGTCCCGGCCGGCCGGCTCAGGCGGCCCGGCGGTCCTGCCAATCCCAGGCGCGCATCACCCAGGGCACGAACCACGGATTGCCGGCGTAGAGCGGCACGGTGGGGAACGGTCGGTCGGCGAACACCGTCGCCGCGTCACCGGCGCCGAGGATCCGCCGCGCCGCCTTCATGCCGAGATAGGTCCCCATCGGCACGCCGGCAAAGCAGTAGCCCATGGCATAGGTGATGCCCTGGTGACTGCCGAGATGCGGCCAGAGATCGAAGGTGCCGGCGCAGCGGCCGGTCCAGGCGCGGCTCAGCGACACGCCGGCGAGATCGGGCAGCAGCCGGTCGAGCCGCGCCTGGAGCACGCCGGCCATGACCAGCGGATCGGTCTCGCCGTTGCCGGTGCAGCCGCCGAACAGGATGCGGCTGCCGTCCGGCGAGCGGCGCATGAAGTCGATGTTGTGATTGTCGTCGAGATAGGTACGCCCATGCGGCAGCACGCGATCGAGCGTCGCCGCCGGCAGCGCCTCGGTCGCCACCATGAAGGCGTCGAACGGCACCACGCGGCGCTGCAGCCACGGCGTCGCCGCCCCGGTGTAGCCGTTCGTCGCCACCAGCACCTGGCGCGCCTGCACCGTGCCGCGCGCGGTCGTCACGGCGAAGCCCGAGCCGTTCGCCGCGATGCCGGTGACCGCTGTCTGCGGATGCATCTCCGCACCGGCCGCCTGCGCGCGATCGAGCAGGCCCTGGTGGTACAGGCCTGGATGGATCGAGCCGAGATCAGGCACCACGGCGCCGCCGTGATAGGCGTCAGAACCGATCTCCTCGTGCTGGCGCGCCCGCGGCACCATCTCGAAATCCTGTCCGAGGTGCCGCCGCCGCAGCTCCAGCTCGGCGGCGATGCGCTCGTACTGCCCGGGCGAGACCGCCATGATGAAGCGCCCGCAAATGCGGAAATGGCAGTCGATGGCTTCGCGGCTCACGGTCTCGGCGACGCTGTCGAAAGCCGCCTGCATGTCGCGATAGACGGCGACGGCGAAGTCGAGCCCGCGTTTGCGCAGCAGCTTGCCGAAGGAATGCTTCAGCGTGCGTCCGACATAGCCGGCATTGCGCGAGGAAGCGCCGATGCCGAGCGCGTCGCGCTCCAGCACCGCCACCTGCATGCCGCCGCGTGCCAGATGCAGCGCCGCCGACAGGCCGGTGAAGCCGGAACCGACGATCGCCACATCCACCCGCGTCGGCAGCTCGGGTGCCATTGCTGCGGGCCTCGGTGCGGCGTCCCACCAATGCGGCGCCACCCGGAAATCCGCCGCCAGGCGCGCCGCCGGCCGGCGCATCACGCAGCCCCCGCGCGCTGCCGATCCAGCGCCAGCCAGCGGAACAGCTCCGCCATGCGCGCCCGCAGCAGCGCCTGATCGTCGCGACGCGTCCAATCATGCACGCCGGGACGCACACCCGAGCCGGGGTCGCCCGCGAGTTCGGCGACCCGCGCCGGCGGCTGCGGCGAGCGATCGAGGTCGGGCTGCAGCGAGCGGGCGAACTGGACCATCGTTTCGAGGCCGCCGAGATCGGCCGATTCGAGCGGCCCGGTGATCGCCAGCCGGCGGCCGAAGCTGTTGCGCACCACCGCGTCGATCGCCTCGGCGGAGGCGGCGCCGCTCGCCCACAGCGACCAGGCCTCCCGCAGCATGGCGAATTGCAGGCGGTTGCCGATGAAACCGGGAATCTCGCGGTCGATCACCACCGGCTCCTTGCCGGCCTCGCGCAGCCGGGCGCAGGTCCAGGCCAGCACTTCCGGCGCGCAGAGCGGCCCGCCGCACACCTCGACGAGCGGAATGAGCTGCGGCGGATACCAGAAATGCGTGGCAATGAGGCGCTCCCGCCGGATCACCCCTTCTGCCAGCGCGCCCGGCGGCTGTCCGCTCGAAGAGGCCAGCACGGCAGCGGGTGCGCACAGCGCATCGAGCTGCGCGAACAGACGACGCTTCAGCGCCAGATCCTCGGTGACTGCCTCGATGACCAGCTCGGCCTCCGCGGCTCGAGCGAGTTCCGTTGCAAACGTGATACGGTCGAGCGTCGCCGCGGCCGCCGCGTCGGTCAGGATTCCCTGGGCGACGAAATCGTCGAGGCTGGTGCGGATGCGTTCGCGCGCGGCGGCGAGGCTCTCGGCGGAACGGCCGATCAGCAGCACGCGCTTGCCGGCGGTCGCGAAAACCTGCGCGATGCCATGGCCGATGATGCCGTTGCCGATCACCGCCACGCTGCTGAGCGTGGGCAGCGTGGCAGCGTCTTCGCCCGGGTTCGTCATCTCCGCCTCGCTGCCTGCCTTCGGCTCGATTGGAAGCATGCCCGAACGCGACAGCGTGCGGTAGATCGGCCGCCAGACATCTTCTATTTGTAGCACATGTCGGTATTCGTCTTTTTATTGTTGTGTCCGCTGCGGCGATCCGTTAACTCCTTTCCAGGCCGGACGGCAAGTCGCGACCCATCAACCGCAAGTTAAACAGCGCA
Source organism: Acidisphaera sp. (assembly GCA_019240395.1). Lineage (GTDB taxonomy): Bacteria > Pseudomonadota > Alphaproteobacteria > Acetobacterales > Acetobacteraceae > JAFAYA01. The sequence goes on from JAFAYM010000122.1 coordinate 16,465, forward strand.
TCAGGCGAGACACGCCGGGATGTGCATAAGAATAGGCTGGTCCTGCAAGCCGGAGCTGAAGCGTCGTGGAAGTCACCTCGAGGCGCACAAAATCGGAGGGCGGCTTCTCCTCCAACTCCGAGGAGGCTGATGACGCAGATGATCTGGGCCTGAGTTCGCCGATCCGGCAGGCGACCCGCGACCGTTGCGTCCTCGATTCGGTCTTCCTTGACGAAGACTATCTGTTCAAGGGATTCGGCCTGCGGCGCGCGCAGCGCCGGGAGTTCCTCGAGACCTATGACAAACTGCCGATCCAGGAGCGGCCGAATCTGTCGCCGTTCTTCGATACGCGATGGTACCTCACGATCAATGGCGACGTCCGGACCGCCGGCCTGGACGCGTTCAGCCATTTCTGCTGGGGCGGCATAAAGGAAATGCGCTCGCCCCACCCGCTGGTCTGGCCCGGCTTCGTCCTGCCGGTGGGCTCCGAGTTCCAGGATTGCAGCGAACCGCTGGCGGCACTTCGCGAGGCTCTCGAGAACAATACGCGCGCGCCGAACTCCTATTTCGAACTCGACTACTATCTCGAGAGGTGTCCTGGCGCAGCGACACACCCCGGAGGGGCCTTGAGGCACTTCCTGGAAGCGCCGCTGATCGAGCTCGTCATTCCGAACCGCTACTTCGATCCGGCCTGGTACCAGGAGCGCTACCCCGACGTGCCGCGCGATCCGCGTGCCGCCTTCCTTCACTTCGCGACCCAGGGTGATCGGGAGAAGCGGGTCCCGGGGCCGGCTTTCGACCCGGAATACTATCTCTGGAACAACCCCGACGTGGTGCAGGCCGCGGTGCCGCCGCTGGAGCATTTTCTTATTTCCGGCGAGAAGGAGGGCAGGCGGCCGACCAGCAATGCGGCGATCGGCCTGCGCGGGCCGACGCGGCAGCCGAGCCACCCGCACCCCACGCCGGGTGAGGCGCTCCCGGACATTGCGGAAGGTCGGACGCGGTACCGCAACCTGCGCACCCTCATCGCAGAGCGCCGCCACGCGCGGAAAGTGGCGTTTGCCGAGAGGGAAGCACGCCCGGTGGTGGTGCGCGACATCAACGCCGCGATCGCGCAATTGCGTTTCCCGCGCTGCAAGCGTCCGCGGGTCTCGATCATGGTGCCGTTCTACAACGAGATGAAGGTCACGGTCGAATGCCTGACCTCGGTGATGCGCTGCAAGCCCGCCTGCGGCTACGAGATCATCGCCGCCGATGACTGCTCATCTGACGAGCAGGCGCGGCTGCTGTCGAAGGTCCCCGGTCTGCTCCACCTGCGGCAGCCGGCGAACGTGAATTTCCTGAAGAACTGCAACGAGGCGTTTGCGCGCCTGAAGGGCGAGTACGTTCTCCTGCTGAACAATGATGCGCAGCTCTGCGAGGGCGCCATCGACGAACTCGTCGCGGCGCTCGACCAGGATCCCGGGCTGGGCGCGGTCGGACCGAAGATCCTGTTTCCCGACGGACTGTTGCAGGAGGCCGGCTGCGCCATCAATCGCGACTGCACCTCGACGATGGTTGGGCTTTGGGAAGACCCGGACGCAGACCGCTTCGGCTATCCCCGGGACGTCCACTATGTCTCCGGCGCCGTGCTGATGTTCCGGCGATCGCTGGCGCGCGAGAGGCTGTTCGACGAGGCGCTGGCGCCGGCGTACTGCGAAGACCAGGATCTCTGCCTCGACATCGCCGCCAAGGGCTTTCGCATCCGCTACGTCCCGACCGCCACGGCGGTGCACCATCTCAGCGTCACCATGGCGAACCGGCAGCAGAAGCTGCGGCGGATCCATGCCAACCAGCAGAAGCTCTCGGAGAAATGGGGCGAGCAGCTCGACGCGATGAACCGGGTGCGCACGATCGCCTTCTACCTCCCGCAATTCCACCCGATCGCGCAGAACGATCTCTGGTGGGGTGCCGGATTCACCGAGTGGACGAATGTCGCCAAGGCGCAGCCGAGCTACGCCGGGCACTACCAGCCGCATCTCCCGGCGGATCTCGGCTTCTACGATCTGCGCGTCGCCGACGTGCTCCGCCAACAGGCGAAGCTCGCCGATCGTTATGACCTCGCGGGATTCTGCCTCTACTATTACAATTTCGGTGGCGAACCGATACTGAACGGGCCGCTCGAGACGGTGCTGCGCCATCCCGACATCCCGTTCAATTTCTGCCTCTGCTGGGCCAACGAGAATTGGAGCCGGCGCTGGGACGGCGGCACCAACGATCTCCTGCTTGAACAAAGCTATGACACGGCCACCCTGGACAGACTGGCGCAGGATGTCGGCAAAGCCACCCGCGATCCCCGTTACATCAGGGTGAACGGCGCGCCGGTGCTGCTCATCTATCGGCCCCTGCTGATCCCCGAGCCGGGGAAGACGGTGGCGCGCCTGCGGCGCTCGGTGCGGGAGGCGGGGGGCGGCGAACTGCACCTCGTCTTTGTCGAGAGCATGGAGTCCGTCGACAGCGGCGTCGACCCATGCGAACTCGGGTTCGATGCGGCAGTGGAGTTTCCGCCGCAAGGCTCTGGCGTTCGCGCCATCGACGAGCGCGAGGTCTACAAGCCCGACTGGGACGGCCGGCGCTATGACTATGAAAGCACCGCCCTGAAGGCGGTGCTCAATCGAGCGCCCGGCTATCCCCGCTATCCCGCGGTCTTCCCGTCCTGGGACAACACGGCGCGCCAGCCGCTGCGCGGGTCATCCTTCGACAACGCCTCGCCCGAGTGCTTTCAGGCCTATGCCGAGGAAAAAATCGAGGAGTGCAAGAACTTCTTCGTCGGCGAGGCCCGCCTGCTGTTCGTCAACGCCTGGAACGAGTGGGCGGAAGGCGCGCATCTGGAGCCGGACCGGGCGTACGGCCACCGCTGGCTGGAGGCGCTTCGCCATGCGCTGTTCCGCCAGGGCTGCGCGTGATGCCCGCCCTGGTGGACGACCGGGGCGCGGGCTGAACGCCCGACCGGCCTGCGAACGCCGGCCGGACCGAATTTCCGATTAATTGACGAACCGCTGTGCAGATGGACCGGAGGCTTTGCGGCCCGCACGGCATTCCGGAGGAGCCTGATGGCAGACGGCGGGGGGACGACATTCCTGGAAGTCCAGGGCAGGTGCCCGATCTGCGGTCCGGACGCGACGTTCGCCGCCAGCAGCACCTGGCTGCGCGACAGCTTCGCCTGCACGCGCTGCCACTCCCTGCCCCGCGAGCGCGCCGTGATGGCGGCAATCGAGATGTTCGTGCCGCAATGGCGCGACAAGCTGATCCACGAATCCTCGCCGGTCTGGCGCGGCGTCAGCGCCCGGCTGCAGCAGGACGCCAAGGGCTACTCGTTTTCCTATTTCGATCACACCCGCCCGCTCGGCGGCCCGCATTTCGTGAGCGGGGCGGTCAACCAGAACATCGAGTCCATGACGTTCGAGGACGCCAGTTTCGACCTCTTCCTCACCCAGGACGTGTTCGAGCACATCTTCCGCCCCGACCTGGCGATCCGCGAAATCGAGCGTGTCCTGAAGCCTGGCGGCCACACCATCATGACCGTGCCGATGGTCAACCGCGAGCAGCCGTCGGAGCGCCGGGCCGCGCTCGAAGGCGACACCGTCCGCCACATCAAGCCGGCCGCCTATCACGGCGACCCGGTGAACGCTGATGGTACCCTGGTGACCTTCGACTGGGGCTTCGACGTCTGCGCCTATTTCAGCAGCTGGAGCGACCTGCGCGGATCGATGCTGATCATCGACGATCTCGGCCGCGGCATCCGCGCCGCCTACAACGAAGTCATCGTCATGCGCCGGGGTCCATGGCCACCGCTCTAGCCAAGCCTGCCGAGAGCAGGACGGCGAGCAGCGTCACCGTCGTCGGCCACCCCTTCTCGACGGTCGGCATGGGCGAGCAGGCACGCGCCGGGTTCCGCGCCCTGCAAGCCGCCGCCGTGCCGGCGAGCGTGCACGACGTGTTCCGCTACACCCGCCGCGGCGATCCCGATTTGCGCGACCTGGTCCTGCTGCACGAAGAATCGGTGGTGCCGGCCGGGGGCGTCCGGGTCTTTCACATCAACGGCGACGAGGTCGGATCGGTGCTGGAGGCATTCGCCCAAAGCTCGGACTTCGCCGCCGGCTACAACATCATCGTGCCGGCATGGGAACTTCCCCGCTACCCCGATATCTGGAAGCCCCAGCTGCAACGTTTCGACGAGGTCTGGGCGATTTCGCACTTCGTCCGCTCTTCGATCGCCGCAGCCGGCCTGGCGGTCCACCATGTCGGCCAGTCCGTCGAGGCGGATTTCGGCAATCACCTGCCGCGGCGCTTCTTCGACATACGAGAGTCTGCCTTCGCGCTGTTGTCCCAGTGCGACACCGCGTCCTACATCTCTCGCAAGAACCCGTTCGCGGTGATCGAGCTGTTCACCCGCTTCCGCAAACTCCGGCCCTTCGACGATGTCCAGCTGGTGCTCAAGCTGCGCGCCGGTGATTGCGATCTGCAGGAGGATTTCATCCGTCCGGCAGACCTGCCCAGGGGCACCGCATTGCTGCGCGAGAACTATTCCAGCTATGCCGCGCGCAGCCTTATCGAGTGCTGCGATTGCCTGCTCTCGCTGCACCGCTCCGAGGGCTTCGGACGCGGCATGGGAGAGGCGATGATCTCGGGAAGGCTGGCCCTGGCGACCGGCTGGTCGGGCAATTGCGACTATATGACGGAGGAGAACTCGCTGCTCGTCCGCTACACCCTGATCGATGTGAAGGAGGGAGAATATCCCCACGCCGCCGGCCAGCAATGGGCCGAGCCGGATATCGATCATGCGCTGCATCTGCTGCTGAAGGCGCTCGACGATCCGTCCTGGGCGCGCCAGATCCGCCGGCGCGGCCGGCTGGACGCGAGCCGCACCATCAGCAACCGGAGCGTCGGCCTGCGCATGCTGGCGCGCCTGCGCAACGCCTGCACCGAACGCGGCCTGGCCTTGCCATGATCGCTCCAGCCCGTGACCTCGCAGTGGCGCTCGCCTCGCACCCGGAATCCGGCGCGTGAGCGAGCGAAGCGCCTGGCTGGAGATGGACTTCCTTCCCGGGGGAGATGCCGGCGCCCGCCTCGGCGAGGGCTGGTCGTTTCAGGAAGACGGCGGCATCTGGGCGGTCGGGCCGGCCAGCGCGATCACGCTGCCGCCGGCGCCGTCTGCCGAGCGTGGACGGCTGGAGTTCTTGTGCTGGCCGATGCTCATGCCGCCGCATCTGCCGCGCCAGCGTCTGGAAATCCTGCTGAACGATCGCCCCCTTTACAGCGGCGAACTGACAAGTCTCGAGCCGGTACGCATCGGCTGCGACATCCCTCCCGGCACGCTGCGCAGCGATGGCGAGAACCGGCTGGCGCTGCTGCATCCGGATGCGGCCGCTCCCGCCGCCTTCAGCCCGGATCGGGGCGACCGGCGACCACTCGCCATCTTGGCCATGGCGCTGCGCATCGATGCTCCGGTCGAGACCCCGGCCGAACTCCAGCCGGCAGCGGTGCAAGCCGATGCACAGGGTCCGACGGGACGCGGACTGGTGCTGTGCAGCTTCAGCCCGGTGGCGTTCGAGATCGGCCGCATCCTGGATTCCTTTCCGCCCTTCGAGGACGCGTTCGAGCTGCGCTTCGTGCAGAACGACGTCGACTCCGGAAACATCCTGCAGACGCTGGCGGAAGCCGATCGCCGGCGCGTCGTCGCGGTGTGGGAGGAAGTGGCCGATCGCCCCGCCGAGCCGTACACCAATTCCCGCCACCCCATCCCGCGCTCGATCGCGCGCGTCAGGTTTCCGCGACTGACGATGCGCTGTCTATGGCCACTGGCGGGGCCCGACCCGAGATCGGTGCCCGAGCCGCCCTTCTATCCGAAGGGGCGCTATACCCACACCGACGGCGCGGCGCTGCAACTGCTTGACGAAGCGAAGCTCGCCGACGCCGCGCTGTACGACCGCTATATCGCGGTCTCGCACGCGATGCTGCGCGATCCCGAGAGCGGCCTCGCCGAGGATGCCGCGCGCTGGCGGGCGCTGGATGCACGCTGCGACGTCAAGGTGACCGGCTTCATCCTGGAGAATTTCCGCTCGGTCGCGCTGTTCTACGCCCCGGAGGTTCCGGCCGGCGCCTTGCTCGCCTATGTCACCGAGCACCTGCTGGCCAGCCTGCTGCCCGGATTGGCGATGCGCCCGTCGGAATTGTACCGGCAGTTCGCCTTCTACATCCACGGGTATGCCGGATCGTTCTTCGATCAGGCGCCGATCCATCCCGCGCTCGTCGAAACATTCGGCTTGTCCTACCTGCCGGCGGAGCCGCGCTATCGGCGCGGCTACGGCGCGCGGACCTTCCGGGAGCATATCCTTGACTACATCCGCTGGGCTCCATGGTTTTCCTGAAACTGCCGCCTTCCCGGTGAACGAGACTTCGATGGACAAACGCTTGGGGAACGAAAGCTTCGGGGATGAAAACCTCGGCGGCGAAAGTTCTGCCGATCCTTCCCCGCTGGCGGCTCCGGCCGTCACCGCCTCGCGCCGGTCGGCGAAACCCGTCCTGCTGATCTACGCCAATTGCCAGGCCGATCACCTCGCAAAGGTGCTCCCCCGGGTGCCGGAAGCCGCCGACCAGGTTGCCGTGAAATACCTGTTCATCCACTCGCTCGAGGAGCCCGGGCTAACCTGGGACACCTATCCCAGCGACTACCTCGACGGTGTCACCTGCGTCTGGGAGCAGATAAGCGAAGCGTTCCCGGGGCCGCGCGAAGAGCTGCATCGGCGCCTGCCCTCCGGGGTTCGGCGGATCCGCTTCCCCGCGCTGACCGCGAGCATGATCTGGCCCTTTGCCGCTCCCGACCCGCGCCCCTCGAAGCGCAACCTGTACATGTACGGCGATTCCATCGCTGCGCGCCTGGGTATGCGCCTCGCCGGGAAGCTCGTCACTGACGACGAGATCTTCGAAGAATACATGGCGGTCAGCAGCCGGCGGATGCCGGACCTCGACCGCCGGCTCGAGCTCGAGGAATGGGCATGGCGCAAGCGTGACCTGGAGTCCGACTTCGCGGCGGCGGACTACCTGCACGCCAATTTCCGGCGCACCCAGCTCTTCTATGAGCCGGGGCGGATCACCCGCGACCCGCTGCTCTATCTGATGTCGCAGCTGGTGCTGGCGACCTTCGACGGTCCCTGGAGCGGCGGTGCGGAGATCCTGGCCGCCTTGCAGCAGCTCCTCCGCTATCACGTCGGATACGACACGATCAGCCAGCCCGTGCATCCCATGGTTGCGGAGCGGCTGAAACTGCACTGGTACGATCCGGAAGCGCGCTATCGCTGGTTTGCGCACGACTGGAGCTTTCGTGAGTGGGTCGTGCGCTGCGTGCGATTCACGCCGTACGTCGCGACTCTTTACTAGCGCGCGCATGCAAATGCACTGCATCATGGCGTCGAGATGAACAATTCATTGATTGAATCTCGCATTTCGGGATATATGGACGGCGTCAATTCCACCATGCAGGTTTCCCGGATGCCGGCTCGCGGCGGCGACCGCCTTCCCCTTGTGTTCATGGACGAGAGCGGCTTTCACGAAGGCGTTCTCGCGAACTTCAAGGGGGTGATCTCGGCGTGCCAGGTTTCGCCACTGGTGAAATACGGCGAGTTTTCCTCGGGTCGCCGGCAATTCGTGCACCGGCGCCTCGGTGAACTCGGCGACGACAAGGGCTACCTCGTGCTTGGCCTTTTCGGCAATCCGACCAACTGGTTTGGCGCCGACGGCACGGGCACGCCGCCGCTGTCCCAGTTGATCCCCGATCTGCGGCCGCTGCTGGACCGTCACCGCGGCTTGCAGCTGCTCATCGACTATTCGTGGGAGGCCGGGCTCGGCGAGGGCTTCTTCTCCGGCATGGATGCGTTCCTCCGCGACATCGGCGTCGATCCCGGTCGCGTCGTCGTCCTGGTCTCCAACCAGGGCATCGAGGAGCGGCTGGTGCGCTATCTCCGGGCCCAGAAACGCGAGGCCTCGCGCTGCTTTCGCGTCATCGGCGCCGATCTCTGGCTGATGTATTCGGCCGTCGAGCTCCAGCGCAAGCACTGGTACGGGGCGCCGGAAACCCTGGTGCTGGAGACCGAGATCGAGGCGCGGTGCCGTACCCTGCGGCCGCGCAAATTCCTTTCCTTCAATCGCCGGCCGCGCTGGCAGCGCTTTCTTTTCGCCCTCATGGTCGGTCGCCTCGGCCTGGAGCGGCAGGCCTTCATCTCGATGTCCAGCCCGGAGTATCGCGGCGACTGGGTGCCGGAAGACAGCCGCATCGACGAGTACGGCGCGCTGATGTCCGGCGATCGCTGGCGCGCCCTGAAGTCGGTGCGCGAGCGGGTATTCGCCAGCCTCCCCTGGACGATCGACATCAACATGGACGCCCATAGCGGCCGGCCGGAAGCCTACCTCTATCACACCCAGGACCGGCAACTTTTCCTCGACAGCTACAGCCAGGTAATCACCGAGAGCTACATGGAGGGTGAGCCGGTGGACGTGTTCATCACCGAAAAGACCTGTCGCGCGCTCGGCAATCTTCAGCCCTTCCTCGTCTTCGGGCATTCCGGAATGTTGCGCCGGTTGCGCCAGCACGGGTTCGAGTCCTCCGCGTTCTTCGACGACACCTATGACGGGATCGTCGATCTGGGAGAACGCCTGGATCGGCTCTATGACGCCATGGAGGAGCTGAGCGCTGCCTCCATTCGCGATCTGCACGAGCGCTATCACGCCGATCTCGATGTGCTGCGGTTCAATCGCCGCCGGCTGTTCGAGATGCCGGAGGTGCTGGCGGAGCGGGTGGCAGCGCGGCTGCACGCGGAACTCTGGGCCTAGCAGGTTTCCATGCAGCGCTCTACCCCCTCGGCAACTCGACGTAAATCCGGCCGTGCTAATTCCCAAGGTCGGTCCCCCCGAGATGAGACCCCCGAGGATCTGACAACCGCCGAGCGCGCGAATCCGGGGGTGAGCGAGCGGCGTCCCGAGCCAATTTCTCCAGCACAGGTAGCAAGAAGCGAGATGGCACCGAAGAGCAACGCAAAAGAGATGGTCGATCCGACGCCGATGCAGGCGGAGCCGGGGTTCTTTCCCTGGCCCGATGACTTCGCCGACTATGTCGGCGTGCCGTTGGAGGAATTCCGGGGACCACGGAAGGTTCTCGTCGGCCTCGACGTCCTCAGGCTGCTGATCGGGATGGCGGCGACGGCCGCCTCCTTTGACGAGGAGTTCTATCTCGAGCGCAACCCCGACTTGCGCAGGGCGGTGAAGCAGGGCGAGCTGACGGACCCTCGCGCCCATTTCCTCAGCGACGGCTACTTCGAGCGCCGCCCGGCGTCGCGCAAGCTGCTCTCTCCCGTCAATGAGAGCTGGTACCTCAAGCAGTACGCCGACGTTGCGGAGGGAATGAAGGCAGGCAAGGTGGATTCCGCGACCCACCATTACATCACCACGGGGCGCAAAGAGGGCCGGGTGCCGTCCGACGATCTTCCCGCCGAGATCCGGCGCCTGCTGGACCTGCTGCACTCGGGCGTCTGAGGCGGAATCAGCCGCGGGGATGACAACCGCGCCGAGCCTGCACTGGCTGCCGGAGACCGAAGACTGGCGACCCCAACTCTCGGCGCTGCGCGCCATGCCGCCCTCGCTCGAGTCCTGGAACACGGCGATCGCGCTGGCCAACACCCGGCTCGACTTCGTGCGCACGAACGCGCTCGATGCCGCGGTTCGCGAGCTGTTCGGCGATACGCCTCCGGATGGCCTCGCGGCAAAGCCGGTGCGTCTTGCCGTGCTCGGCTCCTCCACGCTGGCGCATCTGCACGCCGGGCTGCGCGTCGCGGCGCTGCGGCGCGGAATCCCGCTCGTCACCTACGAGAACGAGTACGGTCAGTATCGCGGCGAATTGCTGGATGCCGCGTCGGGCCTGCACGCGTTTCGGCCGAGCGCGGTGCTGTTCGCCTTCGATTGCCATCATCTCGCGGCCGGCCTTCACGCCGGGATGTCCGCCGCCGGGGCCGAGGCCGCGCTGGAGCGTGTGCGCGAGGAAATGCTGCTGTGCTGGCGCGCGGCGCGCGAGGCGTTTCGCTGCCCGGTCCTGCAGCAGACGGCGCTGCCCGCGCTGCCGGAGCTGATCGGCGGCAACGAGCACCGGTTGGCTGGATCGCGCGCCGGCTGCATCGCCCGGATCAACGCCATGCTGCCGAGCCTGGCCGATGCCGAGGGAGTGGACCTGGTCCGGCTCGATGCACGGGCCGCGCGGGACGGCATCGCCGCCTGGCACGACGCGGTACTCTGGGCGCGCGCCAAGCAGGAAGTCGCGGTGGCCGCCGGCCCCGTGTACGGCGAGCTCGCGATCCGGCCGATCGCGGCGCGGCAGGGGCGGTCGGCAAAGGCGCTGGTGCTCGACCTCGACAACACGATCTGGGGCGGCGTCATCGGCGACGACGGCCTCGAGGGCATCGTGCTCGGCCAGGGCAGCGCGCTCGGCGAGGGCTTCCTCGCGGTCCAGCGCTATGCCCTCGAGCAGTCGCGCCGCGGCGTCATACTCGCGGTCTGCTCCAAGAACGACGAAGCCAACGCCGCCGAGGCGTTCGACCGGCATCCCGAGATGCTGCTCCGGCGCGACCATGTCGCCAGCTTCGTCCTCAACTGGAACGACAAGGCGGCCAATCTGCGCATCGTCGCCGAGGAGCTGAATATCGGGCTGGACGCATTGGTGTTCGTCGACGACAACCCGTTCGAGCGCACGCTGGTCCGCCGGGAGCTGCCGATGGTGCTGGTGCCGGAAGTCCCGGCCGACCCGGCGCTGGTGCCTCAGGCACTCGCCGACGCGGGCTATTTCGAGGCCGTCGCGATCACCGAGGATGATCGCCGGCGCTCGCAGCAATACCAGGGCAATCGCGCCCGCGCCGCGCTGGCCGCTTCGGCCACCGACATGCAGGGTTACCTGCGCAGCCTCGAGATGCAGCTGCTCTGGCGGCGCTTCGATCGGGTCGGCCTGCCGCGCATCGTGCAGCTCATCAACAAGACCAACCAGTTCAATCTCACGACCCGCCGCTACACCGCGGAAGAAGCGCTCGCGGTCATCGGGGATGCGCGGGCCCTCGGCCTGCAGCTGCGGCTGCTCGACCGCTTCGGGGACAACGGCGTGATCGCCGTCGTCATCGGCCGCCTCGACGACGACGGCGATCTGCAGATCGATACCTGGCTGATGAGCTGCCGCGTCCTCGGCCGCGAGGTGGAGGCGGCAACCCTCAATCTGCTGGCCGCCCAGGCCTGCGCGCTCGGTGCGCGGCGGCTGGTCGGCGAGTATCGCCAGACCCCGAAGAACGGGATGGTGCGAGACCATTATGCCAGGCTCGGCTTCGTGGCGCTCACCGAGACCACGAGCGTGCTCGAGCTCGAGCGCTTCGCGCCGCTGGCGAATTGCATCGAGACCAGGGAGGGCTGAGCCGTGACCCAGGCGGAGATCTACGCGGGGCTGACCGAACTCTTCCGCGACATCTTCATGCGCGATGACCTGGTGCTGACCCCCGAGATGACGGCGCGCGATGTCGAGGGCTGGGATTCGATGCGGATGATCGAAATCATCATGGCGGTCGAGCAGCAGTATGACTTCAAAATGCAGTCCAGGGATCTCGACACCCTGCAATGCGTCGGCGATCTGGTGGGCGCCATCGAGCGGCACGCGGCCAGGTAAGAACGGCCGCAGACCCCATTCGTCCAAGTACCGGTTTCCAAAGGCATTGCCTTTGGTGGGGGTCGAGGGGGCGAAGCCCCTCGCCTTCCCCTCACAAAATCCTTCCGCTGGAAGCGCGAACCCACTAAGTACGGCTTCCCGATTCGATCGCATCCAGCGGTCGATCCAGAAGGAGCGATCATCCCCAATGCCCACAGAAGAGACTTCCACGAGGGCCCCACGGGGCACCAAGGTCGTCAGCAGAGCGTTTTTCGCTGCTCTGGAAGGCGTACCTGAGGAACAGCGCAACGCCGTCGCCAAGGCCGCCCACGCGGTGATCCGCGATGAGCTGAAGCTCCGCCGCGCCAAAACGAAGGCTGGGGCCGCTAAATCGAAGGGCCGCACGCCCGCCGCCAAATCGGCGAACGGCGGAAGCAAGACCCGTCGCCGGACCGCCTGATCGGGGCGCGATCAGGTCGGCGTAGACGTCACGCCGACCTGGCCCGGGTGGCGCGCTGCTGCCGCTCGCCGAATTTCATGCCCTCGAGCTTCAGGCCATCCGGATCGAGGAAGAACACGGCGTAGTAGTCTTCGTAGTACTCCGCCGCCGGATCGACGATCGTCACACCCTCGGTCTCGAGAAAAGCCTGTAAGGCGTCCACGTCCTTACGGCTGCGCAGCTGGAAGGCATAGTGGTGAAAGCCGATATCGCCGTCGCGATGGCGGCGTTTGCGGCCTTGCGCGTCCGCCGGATAGATCCAGAAGCGGGTGCGCCCATTGGTCCAGCCGATGGCGCTTTCGAATTCATCGGAAACCTCGAAGCCGAGGAACTCGAACAGCCGGCCGTAGAAGGCCTTCGATCTCCGGTAGTCGCCGACCCGGATCACGAGGTGGTCGATCCCGACGACGCGCGCCATTCCTCACCCTCTACCTGCCAAAACATACTTGCGCGCCCGAAACGGCTGGGCGACACTGCATGAGAAACACCGTATCGGCAATCCGGCTCAGGTCTCTCCGGAAAAAGGGCTCTTGATGTCCAACGTGGCGGGCAAAGCCTACGGCATGAATGTCATCACGCCCATGCAGCCGCACTGGACCTGGCTGAACCGGCTGATCTTCATGCTGGCTCGGTCTCTCCCCGCCACCTTGGCCGGACTGCTCGGTCTCTCGCTCATCCACTTCGCCCGCTGGGTGATCATCAAGCGCGATCAATGGCCCGATCTCGGTCAGGGCCGGCCGCGGCTGCGCAACGACTACATGCTATTCTGCAGCAATTTCAACGGCACCTGGGACCAGTATATCGACGCCTTCGCGGACGGCATTCCCAATGGTCTCGACCTGTTCTGGTACTGCAGCACCAAATATCCGCACTCGATTCCGGTGACCCCGTTCAAGGACTACATCAGGCAGAACCAGATCGACACCGACTACTACTACAACGCCACGCCCGGATCGGGCCAGCGCGACATCAAGGCGGCGTTGCGCGTGCGCCGGGCACTGCTCGATCTCGCGGCGCAGCATGCCAGCCTGCCGTCCGACGGCTTCGCCCGCGAATACCGCCGCGCGCTGATCGCCATCCAGAACGATCTCGGCTCGCCCGGATACGCGCCGGTCGCCAGCATCGATACCGAGCGCGCGGACACAAATCGGCGCGAGCGGGTGAAGGCGCTCTGGGGCTGATCATGCCGAATTTCGATGGCGGACACTATTTCCTGACCGCGCTGATCCCGGTTCGCGCCGATCTCACCCACGCGCTGCGCGGCGCCGGCGGCGAGCAGCCGCCGATCGCCTCGCACGTCCACGCGTTGCGGGAGATCCTGGCGACGCTGCCGACGGCTCTGCAATCCCCGGCGACGGAGGAGACCGGCGTCAACAGCCCGTTCGCCCGCTGCCGGCGTACCCACTTCGCCCGCTTCGTGCTGATCGACGACGTCATGTTCAACGGCCGCGACGGAGAGGATTCCCTGGCCGTCGCGCTGTTTCGCCGCAACCCCACGATCCCCGGCCCGGTGGATCGGCTGCCGATGCCCTACCTGCTGTTCGCCGCCGATTTCGACGCCGCGAGCGACGCCCCCTCCGAGCTGCGCGATTATCTGCAGGGCCTCTGGCGGCTGATGCATCGCGAACTGGAGCAGATCCTGCAGCATTGCGTCGGCTTCGATGCCAAGGAGGGCGCGGCAGGCTTCGCCCGCACCATTGCCCGATGCCAGGTCGAGACGACCATGCCGTTCAACGACTACTGGCCGCAGGCGCCGCGATTGCCGAGCCTCTCGGTCCCCGGCTTGGTCGCGCCGATCGCGGTATCGGCTTTCGTGTTCCTGGTCGGACTGGTCGGCGCGATCGCCGCTGGGATGATGGGCGCGCGCTGGGGCGGCTGGGCGGTCGCCACGCTGATCGGCCTCGTCGGCATCTTCGCCGCGGCGGCGGTCGCGTACGCCACCATCCTGCGCCGCGGGGCCGCACCGTTCCCGACGGCACCGGACTGTGATCTCCCCTCGGTGCTGAAGGCCCTCTACCTCCAGCAACGATTCGCCCGTTTCGCCATCGACGCCCAGGGGCGGGACGCGGCGGCGCTGCACGCACTGTTCGGCAGCTTCCTGGAAACCCACAAGCCCGAAGCCCTGACGACGCCGACCCAGTCCTCCGGGGTGGTCCGATCGTGACACCGCCCATGGTCAGCCCGCTCGATCTCGCCGACATCCAGGGCAACATCCTGTTCGCCTATGGCAAGCAGGGGTTCCCGGTCGGCCGCCTGCTGCTGTTCAACGTGTCCGACGCCGCCCGCGGCCGGGATTTCGTCGAAGCGGTCCGGCCGATGGTCACCACGGCCTTGCGCTGGCCCTCCAAGGTCAACCCGCACCACGCCGCGAGCACCACCACCGTGGCCAAGCCGGCGGTCGCCCTGAACATCGCCTTCACCTTCTGGGGTCTGGTCGCGCTGAAAGTGTCCACGCGCAGCCTGCGCGGCATGCCGGACGAGTTCATCGATGGCATGTACGCGCGCGCCCACATCCTCGGCGACGACGTGCCGACCAATTGCATCGACGACTGGGACCCCGTCTGGAAGCTGCCCAGGGACGGCCCGGCGCATCGCCCCCACATCATGATCGCGCTGAACGCCCAGATCACGCGGACCGGCGCGCCGGTTCCCGAGCTCGACGCGATCACCGAGCAGCTCCGCCAGCTCTGCGCGAACTCCGGCCGCGGCGTGACGCTGATCTCCGGCCATCGCGGGGCGGAGCCGGACTACCAGGCGCTCTCGGCGATCATGACGACGGCCGCAGACGGCACGGTCCGGCCTCAGCCGACGGAGCATTTCGGCTTCGCCGACGGCATCAGCGATCCGGTCTTCGTCGGGCAATACCCGCACACCAAGGAAGCCGTCGCCGTCGTCGGCAACGGCAAGATCATGCCCGATCAGAGCTGGCAGCCGCTGGCCACCGGGGAATTCCTGCTCGGCCATCCCGACGAGGCGCAGGAAATCGCCGGCCTGCCGATGCCGCTCGATTTCAGCCGCAACGGCACCTTCATGGCGTGTCGCAAGCTGCATCAGAATGTCGTCGCGTTCCGCCGCTATCTCGAACGCACCGCGCTGGACTTCGCCGCGATCATGGAAATCTCGCCCGAGGAGGCGCGCGATACGCTGACCGCCAAGATGTCCGGGCGCTGGCCGGATGGCGTGCCGCTGATCGCGGCCGGCAGCTTCGCGGAATGGCAAGCCTTCCGGCAGCGTCGCGCCGACGCCGCCCGGGCGAACGACCAGGCGACGCTCGCGGCCATGGATCGCGCCCTCAGCGAGTTCATGTATCGCGGCGATCCTGCTGGCGCCCGATGCCCGGCCGCCGCGCACACCCGCCGCGTCAACCCGCGCGATATGCTCGATCCGCGGTTCAGTTCGCCCGATCCGAAGCAGTGGAACGGCTCGGTCCTGAACAACCGACGGCGAATCCTGCGGCGCGGCCTACCCTACGGCAGTGTCGCCCCGGACGCTGCCGACGACAGCGGCGAGCACGGCATCGTCATGCTGGTGGTCTGCGCCAGCCTGTTCCGGCAATTCGAATTCGTGACGCAGCAATGGCTGCAATACGGCCTGGATTCCAGCGTCGGCAACGACACCTGCCCGATGCTCGGCAACCACGGCAGCGAGGCGAAGTTCGTCATTCCCGCCGACCCGGCCGGCGGCAAACCCCCCTTCATCTGCGACCGCCTGCCGCAATTCGTGCAGACTCGCGGGGGCGATTACTTCTTCGTGCCCAGCATGACCGCACTGCGCATGATCGGCACGGGGATCATCGACCCGACCTGACCGGAGACCCCCTTTGGCGATCCTCGTCGGCTTCTTCTCCGGGCTCGCCGTGCGGCTCGGCATGCTGGCCGCTTCGTTGGGCGCGGCAGCGACGCTGCTGGCGCGGATCCTGCCCTCTCTCTCCGCCGGCAAGGGCCGGCTGATTGCGGTGCTGACGACGCCGGAGAACCAGCGCCGCGTCTTCACGATCCTGCGCGCCCTGTCGCCCAACCTGGTGCTGTCGCGGCGGCTGGTCACCGCCTATGACAGCACCGGCACCGCCCTCGTCACCCGCTTCAGCGACGTCGTCGAGGTGCTGGATCGCGACGCCGATTTCGCCGTGGTCTACGAGCCGAAGATGCGCGAGATCACCGCCGGCAGCAATTTCTTCCTCGGCATGCAGGACAGCGCGGAATACACGCGCGATGTGTCGAACATGCGCCTGGCGGTGCGGCGCAGCGATGTCGACGGGATCGTCATCCCGCTGGCCGCCGAGGCCGCCACCGCCCTGGTCTCTGCCTGCTCCGAGCAGATCGACGTGCCGCAGCAATTGACCTTGCGCGTGCCGGCGGCACTCCTGTCCGGCTATTTCGGCACCGGCGGCCCGTCGGAAGCGGCCATGATCGCCTGGACGACGGTCATGTTCTGGTATCTCTTCATCGATCTCGCCGGCGATGCTGCTCTGCGGGAGCGCGCGTTGTCGGCGGCTGCCGCCTGCCGCGACTATCTCGACACCGCGATCAGCCAGCGGAAGGCCTCCCCGACGGAAGGCGACGATGTCCTGAACCGATGTCTGCGCATGCAGGACGCCGGACTGCCGGGCATGGACGACCTCGGTATTCGCAACAACCTGATCGGTCTGCTGATCGGCCTGGTGCCGACCCTGTCGGAAGCGTGCGTGCAGGCGCTCGACCAGCTTCTCGATCGGCCCGCGGCGCTCGCCGGGGCGCAAGCCGCGGCGCAGGCGAACGACGACGCCATGCTGGCGGCCTATGTTTTCGAGGCGCTCCGCTTCGCTCCGATCAATCCCATCATCTACCGGCGCGCCACGCGCGACACGGTGATCGCCCGCAACACGCTGCGTCAGCGGCGCGTGCCTCAGGGGACGATGGTGCTGGCCGCCAATCTCTCGGCGATGTTCGATCCGCTGGCAATTGCCGCACCCCAGGCGTTCCGCACCAATCGGCCGTGGAGCGCCTACATGCTATGGGGCTACGGCATGCACGGCTGCTTCGGCGCACATATCAACCGCGCCGTTATTCCGCAGATCCTCAAGCCGCTGCTGAAACAGCCGGGATTGCGCCGCCTCGGCCCGATCGATCGAGCCGGCACACCTTTTCCCGTCCATTTCACCGTGTCCCTCGGCTAGCAAGGAAGGGGAGCCGGGGACCGAGAACCCGTTTACTTCGAACGCTTTTTCCGGGAGGGCAGCCACCATTTCACGGGCTGCGGCTCGCGAGTCGGCGGGCGACCCAGTCTTTTTGGTTTCGCACGCACGGCAGCCGGTTTCGCGTCCTGCAGCGCCCGCTCCGCCAGCTCGCGAGCCTGGCGTTCCGCCGCGAGCTCCTCGCGATGCGCCAGCTCCGCATGCGCCAGCCTGGTCTGCAGGGCGTGCAGGCTCGCCTGCGCTTCGCGCAGCAGCCGCTCCGCCTGCTCGCGCGCGCCCCGCTCGGCCTTCAGCGCGACTTCCGCCATCTCGACCCGGTTGACCGGGGGCGCGTCGGCCGCATGATTCCCCAGGACGACGACGGGAACCTCGCCTTCACGGGTGAATCGCCGGCGGCGATCCTGCTCGCGCCGCTGCTGTGCCGGTCCATCCGCCCCTGACTCGCTCAGGCCCAGAGCCTGACGCATCCGCGCTTCTTCTTTCTGCAGCAAGGGTGAAACATCCACTGATGGTGTTGCCTTCGATGGCGCGCGCCCGCGTGCGGGTGAAGCAGCGCCGGCAACCGGTTGCCGGTTGCGGGATGCGCGAGGAGGACGGTCGGATGAGCGATTCTGGCCCACAGGGACAGTTGCTGCCGTGAGAACGAGCGACTAGCTAGTCAGTCGCATAGCACTCCGTCAAGGGCGGCGCCACAGCTGTAATACACGATCAGCCGCGGGACAACCTGGTGAAACCGTCGGCACTCCAGGCTTCGCTGCCGACGCCGTGGTGGACAAAAAACAGGCCGGTGGGGTCGTATCGCTCCTTCACGTCGCGCAGTCGCGCATAATTGGCGCCCCAATAGGCGCTCTGCCACGCGGTTTGAAAGAAACCGCTTTCCGCCACATAGGCGCCGGCATCGGGCGCCACCTTCCTCAGTTCGGTCATCGCCGCGCCGATCGCCCCGGCGTGTCGTCGCGCCACGACCAGGTCCGGTTCGTGGCCATGCAGCCCGGGATAAGCTGGCGGAGCTTCACCGGCGATGATCGCCAGGACGAAGGCATCGAGCACCGCCGGATTGGTCGCAGTATCGCGGGCGGCCGCGACAGCCTCCTCCGGGGCGCCCGCCAACCCCTTCTGGAAGTGCAGTTCGATCGCCCAGTGCCGGCTCGCCGCGAACAGCGCGTCGGCGAGTTGCTCCTGCCGATCCGCCTGCAACAGTGAAACCGGCAGCCACGCTGATTCGAAGCCATGCAGGAAATGGCCGGCCTCGCTCAGATTGGCCGACCAGAATACATTATCCGCGGGTGCCCCGGGTCGATCGTCGGAACGCAGCGCGCCCGGCACATGCGCGTTAAGGAATGCGGCGTCCCAGCGACTCCGCGCCGGGCCGGCCAGGATGCGCGGCGCCATGCTGAACGTGAAATCATGCGGGGATGCGTCGATCCAGTCGAAAAACGGCTGCCATACCGCGGTTGCCTGCTCGCGGTCGAGACCCTGGAAATTCATCGACATTTCCAGCCTGTTCGGTGACCGGAGGTTGACGATTTCGCCCCAATGCGGATTGAGCAGGCTGTCGGCATAAAAAGCGATGAAACGGCCGACCAGCCGGCGAAACGCCGCATCGGAGGAGGCCTGGATCGTCGCCATCGCCACGCCGAAGAATGCCGGCAACTCGCGCGTGCGCAAGGTCAGCCGGGTGACGACACCGAACGTGCCCCCACCACCGCCCTTCAGCGCCCAGAACAGGTCGGCGTTCGTGCAGGCATTGGCGATCCGCACCTCCCCGTCCGCCGTTACGATCTCGGCCTCCAGCAATCCCGCCGCCGCCGTGCCGTAATTCTTGGAAAAGCTGCCGAACCCGCCGCCCTGCACGAGGCCGGCGACGCCGACCGTGAGGCAGCCGCCGCCCTGTACGTAGCGCCCGCCCCGGGTCGTCACGGCGTCATAGACGTAGCGCCAGATCGTCCCTGCCCCGACCGATACGGCCGGTTGCGCGGCCGCGCAGCCCTGGGGAACGAACGCATCGTGCAGCGCGACGTCGTTCATCGCGCGCGTCCAGATCAGCAGCGAATCCGGTGCATTCGAGGTGCCGAGATAGCTGTGGCCGCCGCCCTTGATGACGAGCCGCAGATTGTTGTCGCGAGCGAAATTGACGGCCGCGACGACGTCTCCGGTGGTCCGGGCCGCCACGGCGAAGACGCTCGGCCGGCACGTCCATGCATCCACCCACCCCGTGGTCTGGGTGAGCGCGACCTGGTCGCCGACGGCGTAGGGATTCTTCAGCTCCTTGAAGAGCTCGGCGCAGGCCGCGCCGTCCGGCGCTTCCCGGCACGCATCCAGCGGCCACTGTACCCTTATGAGGCGGCCATTCGTCTGTCGGTCCAGCTGCTTCCAGCTTGTCTCGGAAGGCCAGCCCGCATCGTCGGGGCGCACGCGCGAGACCGGCCGGCTCGGCCCGGTGCCCTCCGCCGATGCCGATCGGAACGCGAACGGCCATCGGGTCGGCGCGAATGCGGACGCCGCCGCGGCCTGGAGCAAGCCGCGTCGGTCCACTACGCGAGTCCTTCCGGGCGCGGCAGCACCGGGACGATGTACCGGTGTCTTGCGGGTGCCGCAACGGCTCACCGAAGCCGGCGCCGGGTGCGTGACACGGCCGGCGGCTGGCGCTTCAATGCGGCATGGACCTGCCGCTGCCTGTCAGCCCTGACCCGATCGCGCCGCTGCGTCTGTGCTGCCCGGAAATCCAGACCGTGCCGCTGGTCTTCGCCTCGCCGCATTCCGGGCGCGACTATCCCGTCGATTTCGTTGCCGATGCGCGGCTCGACCCGCTCAGCCTGCGGCGCAGCGAGGACAGCTTCGTCGACGAGCTGTTCGCCGCCGCGCCGGCGCATGGCGCGCCGCTGCTCGCCGCCACCTTCCCCCGCGCCTTCTGCGATCCGAACCGCGAGCCGTGGGAGCTCGACCCGACGATGTTCGAGGAGGAGCTCCCGCCCTGGGTCAACACCTCGAGCCCACGGGTCGGCGCCGGGCTCGGCACCATCGCCCGCGTGGTTGCCTCGGGCGAGTCCATCTATCGCCGCAAGCTCCGCTTCGTCGAGGCGGAAAACCGGGTGAACGGGCTGTGGCAGCCCTATCACGACGCGCTGCGAGACCTGATCGCCGCGACGCGGCGCCGATTCGGCATCTGCCTGCTGATCGACTGCCATTCCATGCCGGCGAACGGCCTGGGGCGCGGCTGCAGCGCAGATTTCGTCCTGGGCGATGCCCACGGCACCGCCTGCGCGCCACACGCCACGCGGCGGGTGGAGCAGCTGCTCTCCGGGCTCGGCTACGCCGTCCGCCGCAACGACCCCTACGCCGGCGGCTATATCACCCGCCACTACGGGCGCCCGCGCGAGGGCGTGCACGCCATCCAGATCGAGATCGCCCGCAGCCTCTATATGGACGAGGTACATATCTGCAAGCTGCCCCGCTTCGCTGCCTTGCAGCGCGATCTGACCCGCCTGGTGGCTATGATGGCCGAAGCGGGCTCCGGGCTCCTGGCGGCCTAAAAAAATGGCGGCGCTTGTGGCGCCGCCAAGTTTAGGGAGGAAACGTCCAAGAAGCAGCAGCGCGGCAGAGCCGCATTGCTGCGCTGCACAAGATAGTCACTCGCCTCCGGTTCGGCAAGGTCTTTTGCGCCGCAGCAAGGCTCGCCCCCTCACATTCCCGCGAAGCGAGGGACCAGGTCCGCCCCGGAATCCTGGGGCTACAGCCCCCACCGGGGGCCTAGTAGCTTCTCGGCAACCCGAGCACGTGCTCGGCCACATAGGAGAGCACCAGGTTCGTGCTGATCGGCGCCACCTGATACAGCCGGGCTTCCCGGAACTTGCGCTCGACGTCGTATTCCTCGGCGAAGCCGAACCCGCCATGCGTCTGCACGCAGGCTTCGGCGGCGGCCCAGGCCGCCTCGGCACCCAGCATCTTGGCCATGTTGGCCTGTTCGCCGCAGTGCAGCCCGGCCTCGAAGCGCGCAAGTCCCTCATGCACCAGCAGCTCCGCCGCCCGCATCTGGGCATAAGCGCGGGCGATCGGGAACTGCACCCCCTGGTTCTGGCCGATCGGCCGGCCGAACACGATGCGCTCCTTCGCATAGTCCACCGAGCGCCGGGTGAACCATTTGGCATCGCCGATGCTCTCCGAGGCGATCAGCAGGCGCTCGGCGTTCATCCCGTCCAGGATATAACGGAAGCCGCGCCCCTCGTCGCCGATCAGGTTGTCCGCCGCAACCGCCATGTTGTCGAAGAAGACCTCCGTGGAGTTGTGGTTCATCATGGTGCGGATCGGCCGGATGGTCAGGCCCTGGCCGAGCGCCTGGCGCATGTCGACGATGAAGGCGGAGAGCCCCTCGGTGCGGCTGCGGATCTGCTCCTTGGGCGTGGTGCGCGCCAGCAGGAGCATGAGGTCGGAATGTTCGGCGCGGCTGGTCCAGACCTTCTGGCCGTTGACGATGTAGCGGTCGCCCTCGCGCCGCGCGAAGGTGCGCAGGCTTGTGGTATCGGTGCCGCTGGTGGGCTCGGTCACCCCGAACGCCTGCAGGCGCAGCTCGCCGCTGGCGATCTTCGGCAGGTAACGCTGCTTCTGCGCCGCCGAGCCGTGCCGCAGGATGGTGCCCATAATGTACATCTGGGCGTGGCAGGCGGCGGCGTTGCAGCCGGCTTCGTGGATCGTCTCGAGGATCGCCGCGGCCGCGGAGAGCGGCAGGCCGGCGCCGCCGTATTCCTCGGGAATCAGGGCGGCGAGATAACCGGCCTCGGTCAGCGCCGCCACGAACTCGGTGGGATAGCCGCGCGCCTGGTCGAGCTTGCGCCAGTATTCGCCGGGAAAGCGGGCGCAGAGCTTCGCCACCTCCTCCCTGATTTCGGCGTGGGACGGCTTGTCGAGCAGCGACTGGTCCATGTGCGTCCTTCTCGGGCGACCTCGCTCGCTTCGGATTAACGCAATCCGCCTGCCGCGACGCAAGCGGCGCACGCACAAGCTGCTGGCCCTTGGCGGCAGTGTCGGGAATAATGCAACCTGCCGATAACGTGCCGTTCACCCCGGTCCAGGATTACTGCAAGGCCATGAAATTGACTTTGCTGTTGGTTGCCGTGTGACGTGTTGCAAAGCAGCATTCCCGGGCCAATCAGGGCTCTATGAGCACCCCCAAGACAACTCCTCGGGCTTGGCCTTGGCTTCTGCTGGTCGCCTGCCTGGCCGCCGGGATCGGCGGGTGGCGGCTGCTCTCGGCCTCGCGCGCGGACGAGCCGCAGGCTCAGCCGGCGGCGCCGCAGAGCGTTCCGGTCACCACCGCCCAAGCGACGCGCCGCGATGTGCCGGTGAACCTGACGGGCATCGGCACGGTGCAGGCGCTCAATGCCGTGCTGGTGCGCGCCCGCGTCGACGGCACGCTCGACAGCGTGAACTTCACCGAGGGTCAGGAGGTCAAGAAGGGCGACTTGCTGGCGGTGATCGACCCGCGGCCGTACAAGGCCACCCTCGACCAGGCGCTTGCCAAGAAGGCGCAGGACGAGGCGCAGCTCGCCAACGCGCGGCTCGATCTCGCGCGCTATACGAACCTGGCGCGCAGCGATTTCGCCTCCCGGCAGAGTGTCGACACGCAGCAAGCCACGGTGAACCAGCTGACCGCGACCGTTCAGGGCGATGAAGCGGCTATCGAGGCGGCGGCCCTGAATCTCTCCTTCACGCACATCACCTCGCCGCTGGACGGGCGGGTCGGACTGCGCCAGGTCGATCCGGGCAATCTCATCCACGCCACCGACACCACCGGCCTGGTGACGATCACGCAGCTGCGCCCGATCACTGTGATCTTCACCTTGCCCGAGCAGGATCTGCCGCAAGTCGTTGATGGTATGCATAATGGCCAGCTTCCGGTGCTGGCTTACGACTCGCAGGGCAAGGCAAAACTGTCGGAGGGAATGCTGCTCACCCCCGACAACACGATCGATACCGCCACCGGCACATTCCGGCTGAAGTCCGTCTTCCCGAACCAGGAGAACCGGCTCTGGCCCGGCCAGTTCGTCACCGCCCGCGTGCAGGTGGCAACCGACCGCAACGTCGTCACGGTGCCCAGCCGGGCCGTGCAGCGCGGCCAGGACGGGCTGTTCGTCTTCGTGGTCAAGCCGGATCAGACCGTGGCAGTTCAGCCGGTGCAGGTGCCGCTCGATGAGGACGGCACGGCGGTGGTCGCCCAGGGCCTGAACGGCGGCGAGCAGATCGTGGTGAACGGCCAGTCGCGCCTGTCCAACGGGACCAGGGTCACGCCCAACGGCGGTGCCCCCGCCCCGCCGTCTTCTGCGCCGTCCGGGAGCTGACCGCCCCTCATGAGCATTTCGACGCCGTTCATCCGCCGGCCGATCGGCACCTCGCTGCTGATGGCCGCTTTCTTGCTGGCCGGCATCGCCGCGTACCCGTTCCTGCCGGTCGCCCCCCTGCCCAATGTCGACTTCCCGACCATCGTCGTCTCCGCCGGGCTTCCCGGCGCCAGCCCGGAGACCATGGCCTCCTCCGTCGCCACCCCGCTGGAGGAGCATTTCGCGCTCATCCCCGGCGTCTCGCAGATGACGTCGATCAGCGTGCTCGGCCAGGCGCAGATCACCATCCAGTTCGACCTCAACCGCGACATCGACGGAGCGGCGGGCGACGTGCTGGCACAGATCAATGCCTCCAGCGGCCAGCTGCCGAAGACCCTGCCGAGCCCGCCCAGCTACTTCAAGTCGAACCCGGCCGACAGCCCGATCCTCATCCTCGCCGCGCAGTCCGACACCCTGCCGCTGACCGTGGTGGACGACTACGCCGAGAACGTCATCAGCCAGCAGCTCTCGCAGATCCAGGGCATCGGCCAGGTGTCGATCGGCGGCCAGCAGAAGCCGGCGATCCGCGTGCAGATCGACCCGGCGAAGCTCGCCTCGCGCGGCATGACGCTCGAGGACGTCCGCGGCGTGATCACCAATGCAACCGTCGACAGCCCGAAGGGCAGCATCGACGGTCCGAATCGCTCCTTCGCTCTCTACGACAACGACCAGATCACCAAGGCCGACGAGTTCAACAACGTCATCATCGCTTACCGCAACGGCTCGCCGGTGCGTATCCGCGACATCGGCCGCGCCGTGGACGGCGCGCAGAACCGCGAACTGGCGGGTTGGCAGAACGGCAAGCACGGTGTCCAGCTCGTACTGTTCAAGTCCCCCGGTGCCAATGTCATCGACGCGGTTCAGCGCGTGCTGGCGAAGCTGCCGCAACTCGAGGCGTCGATTCCGCCGGCCATCCACATCTCCACGATCATGGACCGCACCGTCACCATCCGCGCCTCGGTGAATGACGTCGAGTTCACCCTGGCGCTGGCCATCAGCCTGGTGGTGATGGTGATCTTCCTGTTCCTGCGCAGCTTCTGGGCGACAGTGATCCCGAGCATCACGGTGCCGCTGGCGCTGGTCGGCACGCTCGGCATCATGTACGTGATCGGCTACAGCCTCGACAATCTCTCGCTCATGGGGCTGACGATCGCCGTCGGCTTCGTGGTGGATGACGCGATCGTCATGCTCGAGAACATCTACCGCCACATCGAGGAAGGCATGAAGCCGATGGACGCGGCGCTGAAGGGCGCCGGCGAGATCGGCTTCACCATCGTCTCCATCAGCTGCTCGCTGGTCGCCGTGTTTATCCCGCTCCTGCTGATGAGCGGCATCGTCGGGCGGCTGTTCCGCGAGTTTGCGATGACGGTCACCATCGCGGTGATGGTTTCGGCGGTGGTCTCGCTGACGCTGACGCCGATGATGTGCTCGCGGTTCCTTCGCCACGATGAGGGCAAGCACGGCTGGTTCTACCGGACGATCGAGCGGATGTTCGATCTGGTGGTTGGCTTCTACGAACGCACGCTCGACATCGCTCTCCGGTTCCGCTTTCTCACCCTGATGATCTTTCTGGGGACGGTCACGCTGACCGGCTTCCTCTATGTCTTCGTCCCCAAGGGCTTCTTTCCCTCCCAGGATACCGGCGTGATCATGGGTCTCTCCGAGGGGGCGCAGGACGTCTCCTTCGAGGAGATGTGCCGTCGCCAGATGGCGCTGGACAAGGTCGTCGAGGACGATCCGAACGTCGCCGCCTACTCCGCGACGGTCGGCTCGGGCGTCGGCGGCCAGACCGGCAACAACGGACGCATCTTCATCAGCCTGAAGCCGTTCGATCAGCGCAAGCTGACCGCTGACCAGGTCATCGAGGAGCTGCGGCCGAAGCTCGCGGCCGTCGAGGGTGCGAGGCTCTTCCTGCAGGCCGCCCAGGACATAAGGGTCGGCGGACGCCTGTCGCGCACCCAGTACCAGTTCACGCTGCAGGATCCGGATCTCGGAGAGCTGGACAGCTGGGCGCCGAAAGTGCTGGACCGGCTGAAGACGCTGCCGATGCTGCGGGACGTGGCGACCGACCAGCAGATGGCCGGCACCACCGCCACACTCGCCATCGACCGCGACCGCGCTGCGCGTTTCGGCATCCAGCCGCAACAGATCGACGACACGCTCTACGACGCCTTCGGCCAGCGCGAGGTGACGCAGTATTTCACCCAGCTCAACACCTACTACGTCATCCTCGAAGTGACGCCGGATCTGGTCGGCAAGCTGGACACGCTCAACGAGCTGTACGTGCGCTCGGCGACCGGGCAGACGGTGCCGCTCTCCACCTTCGTGACGGTGGACACCAACAAGCTGGCGGCGCTGTCGGTCAGCCACCAGAGCATGTTCCCGGCGGTGACCATCTCGTTCAACCTGGCGCCCGGCGCGGCGCTCGGCGACGCGGTGAAGGCGATCCAGCAGGCGGAAGGCCAGATGGGTCTGCCGTTCACCGTGCAGGGCACGTTCCAGGGCACGGCGCAGGCCTTCCAGTCCTCGCTCAGCAGCCAGCCCTACCTGATCGCGGCGGCGCTGATCACCGTCTACATCATCCTCGGCATCCTGTACGAGAGCTACATCCTGCCGCTGACCATCCTCTCCACCCTGCCCTCGGCCGGTGTCGGTGCGCTGCTGATGCTGCTGATCATGCGCTACGACCTCAGCGTGATTGCGCTGATCGGCATCATCCTGCTGATCGGCATCGTCAAGAAGAACGGCATCATGATGGTGGATTTCGCCATCACGGCGGAACGGCGGGACGGTCAGTCGCCGCTGAACGCCATCCGCACCGCCTGCCTGCTGCGCTTCCGGCCGATCCTGATGACCACCATGGCGGCTCTGCTCAGCGGCCTGCCGCTGATGCTGTCGAGCGGCGCCGGCGCCGAGCTGCGCCGCCCGCTGGGCATCGCCATGGTCGGCGGACTGGCGCTGAGCCAGATGCTCACGCTCTATACGACGCCGGTAATCTATCTCTATCTCGATCGCCTGCAGCACTGGCTGATGCCGCGGCGCACTTCGCGCATGCCGGTGCTGGCGTCGAAGATGGGTGCCGCGGATTGATTGGCTAAGCGAGTCCGCCTCATCCCTGCTGCCCGAGCTGCTTGCGCAGGAAAATGCGGGTGTGGTCCCCAACCGCGAACTCCACGCGACCGAACTCCTCGTAGCCGTGCCGCTTGTAAAATCCGGGCGCCTGGAAGCTGCTCGTCTCGACCACCGCTTTTTTGCAGCCGCGCCGGATCGCTTCAGCTTCGACGGCGGCGAGGAGGCGGGCTCCCAACGCATTCCCTCTGGCCTCTTTCCTGACAAAGAACATGTCCAGGAACAGGAGGCCGAGTTCCGTTCTTCCCCATAAGCCGCCGATCACTGTCCCGCTGTCCGGATCGGAAATCCGCGCCCCGATGGGAATGCGGTCTGCGAAGCCCGTCTTCTCGAGATTGTGCTCATCAAGCGCCGCGCCGGCTGCCGCCTTCGCTTCCGAGTCGGGCGTACTCACCAGCTTCAGCACGAACTCCTGTGCAGGCCGGTTCTTCATGCCCGATCGTCCGCTCAGCCGGCCAACCGCGCCACCCCACACCACTCAGCAATGGTCAGGGCCAGCACCTTCGTGACCTCGTGCATCGCGGCGAGGCTGACGCTCTCGTCGATGCCGTGGATGGCGTCCGCCTCCGGGCCGTAGCAGGTGGCCTGCGTGTCCTGGTAGAGCCTGTAGAACCGCGCATCGGTCAGCGCCGCCGCTTCGTAGTGCTTCACCGCCTCGCCGGTGATGTCGCGATGACACTCAGACAGCAGGCGCGAGATCGGCTGGGTCGGCTCGAAGATCGCGCCGTCCGCCATGAAGCCTTTGAACGCGACCTGAACCTTCGCGCCCTTGAGCCGCGGATCGGCTGCGGCGTCGGCGACCAGCTGCTCGATCTCGCGCGCCGCGTCGCGACAGGAATGGCCGGGCATGACGCCGACGCGCATGCCGATGCGGGCCCGCGTCGGCACCGAGCTGTTCCACTCGCCGCCCTCGATGCTGCCGAAATTGACGTTGATCGGGTGGTTGTGGCCGGCGAAGGCGGGGTGCCGGCGCTCCGCCGCGTTCATCGCGGCTTCGTAGCCCTTGAAGCGCGCGGCGATGGCATTGGCCGCCTCGATGGCGTTCACCCCGGCCTGCATGTCGCGGACATGGGTGGGCCGGCCGGTGACCGTCACCCAGGCCCAGACCACGCCCACCTCCGCGGTATAGAGCGCGTTGTAGCCGGGGCCGGGCTCGGGGATGACGCAGGCGTCGGGCCTGGGCAGCGCCTGCATCACCGCGAGCGCGCCGTTGCCGGTGCACTCCTCCTCGATGACCGCCGCCATCTGCAGCTCGGCGGCGGGCTGCAGCCCGGCGCGGCACAGCGCCCGCCAGGCCATGATCGCGGCGACCAGCCCGGCTTTCATGTCACCGGCGCCGCGGCCGTACATGCGCCCGTTGCGCACCTCCGGCTGGAAGGGCGGCGTGGTCCACAAATCGGCGGCACCCTCCGGCACCACGTCCACATGCCCCTGCAGCATGAGGCTGCGGCCGCGGTGCTCGCGCGGCTGGTGGCGGGCGGCGACGTTGTCGCGGCCGGCATAGTCGATCAGCGGCGGCGAGAATCCGGGATGGTCGGCGAGATCGGCCGGGCGGACGGGCACGCGGAACGGCTCGAGGCCGCTCTCGGCGAAGACCTCCGCCATGTCCTCGAGGCAGGACGCTTCCTTCCCCAGCAGGCTGCGATGGCGGACCAGGCGAGCCAGCAGGGCGACGGCGTCCGTCTCCAGCGAGACCGCCGCCTCGAGAATGGCGCGGCGGGCGCCCGGGTCGATCAGCATCGCGTCAGTCAAGGGGCTCTCCTGGTGCGGTGGTTGGCGTAATCGCGGCGAGGGAGAATATGATGCACCCCGTAAGAGCCGATCCAGGATTTGATGCGATGACATCCGCGGAATGGGACATCCCGCTGAAGCTGCAGCCCGATCCGGACGACTACCCCTTCGATCTGGAGCGCATGCTGCAGGCGGTGGTGGGCCTGAAGACCGCCGTGCCGTCGGACGCTTTCACCGCGAACTCGCTGGGCACCGAGCGGGCCGGCAGCGGGGTGGTGATCCGGGCGGACGGCCTGGTGCTGACCATCGGCTACCTGATCATGGAGGCCGAGACGGTCTGGCTGATTTCGGCGGACGGGCGCGCCACCCCGGGGCATGCCCTGGCCTATGACCAGGAGACCGGGTTCGGCCTGGTGCAGCCGCTCGGCCGGCTGGCCCTGCCGGCGCTGGAACTCGGGAAATCCGGAAGACTGAGGGTCGGCGATGCGGCGATCATGGCCTCGCATGGCGGCCGCCGCCATGCCGTCGAGACGAAGGTGATCGGCCGGCAGCAATTCGCCGGGCATTGGGAGTATCTGCTGGAGGAGGCGATCTTCACCGCGCCGGCGCACCCGTTCTGGGGCGGGGCCGGGCTGATCTCGCCGGAGGGCAAGCTGCTGGGGATCGGCTCGTTGATCCTGCAGCAGGGCGACCGGAGCGGTCGGCGGCTCGACCGCAATATGGTGGTGCCGATCGATCTGCTGCCGCCGATCCTCGACGATCTGCTGAGTTATGGGCGGGTAGACCGGCCGCCGCGACCGTGGCTCGGCATGTATGCCATGGAGAGCGAGGACGCGATCGTTGTCGGCGGCTTGGCGGAAGGCGGGCCGGCGGACCGCGCCGGCGTGCAGACCGGCGACCGCATCCTGGCGGTCGGCAACTCCGAGGTGACCGATCTCGGCGGCCTCTGGCGCATGGTGTGGGCGACCGGCACGGCAGGCGCGGAGGTGACCCTGCGGCTGGTGCGGGACGAGGAGATGGTGACCATCACCGCCCGCTCGGCGGACCGGGCGTCGCTGCTGCGTTCACCGCGGATGCACTGAGCTTCCAAAAAAGGTGAGGGGCGCTGCCCCTCAACCCCGCTGGGGCCCGTCGGCCCCAGACCCCTTGACTTAAGTAACTTGTTTCGCTTTCCGCTCCGCCTCGTGCTTGTCGAACATCCGCTTCGCCGCGCCTTCCTGCAGCGCATTCAGCTCGCCCACGTTGTCGAACACCCAGGCCAGGCTGTCCACGCGATTGACGTTCGACCCGCGGAAGTGCGGCACGACATAGCGCGCGTACAGCTCGAAGGATTTCTTCGTCGCCTCGAAATCCGCCCAGTTGTGCGCGAGCTGCAGCAGCGCGCCGAACTCGCCCTGCTTGGCGCGCAGCCGATCGATCAGCGCGATCGCGTCGTCCGGCGTGCCGATCACCGCGCGGCGGCTCTCGTTCAACGTGTCCACGGCATCGCGGCCTTCGACGTCGGCGAAGCGCGCCGGGTTGATGCGATTGAAGTAGCCGAGCCATTCATGCAGGCCGAAGCGCACATTCTCCCGCGCCTTTTCACGACTCTCCGCAATATGGATCGGCGCCACCAGGCGAAGCACGTCGGGGTTCATGGTCCGGCCGTGCTGCGCCGCCGTCTCGCACGCCACCTGCCAGTTGGTGGCGAGCGCGTCGAAGCCGCTCGCCTGGGTGGCGGCGACGCAGAGCATGCTCACCCCGTACTTGCCGGCCGCCCGCCCGCCCGACGGCGTGATCGAGCTGGCCACCGCCACCTCGGGGTGTGGCTTCGTGTATGGCAGCAGGTGCACGCGGGCATTGCGCAGCGTGTACCAGTCCGTCTCCTCGGTGATGGTCTCGCCCGTGAACAGGCGCAGGATGAGATCGAGCCCCTGCATCATGCGGTCGCGCTGCACATTCGGGTCGATGCCCAGCATCATCGCATCCGACGTCAGCAGCCCCGGCCCGACGCCGAGCATGACTCGCCCCATCGTCATGTGATCGAGCTGGATGATGCGGTTCGCCACCATCAGCGGGTTGTGGTACGGCAGCGAGACCACGCCGGTGCCGAGGCGGATGCGCTTCGTGCGCTCGGCCGCCGCGGCGATGAACAGCTCCGGCGAAGCGATGACCTCGAACCCCGCGGAGTGGTGCTCGCCGATCCAGGCTTCCTCGTATCCGAGCTTGTCCAGCCACTCCACGAGCTCGAGGTCGCGCCGGATGCAGAGCGTCGGATCCTCGTTCGTCGGGTGGAACGGGGCGAGGAAGATGCCGCCGCGCAGGCTCATCCCGGCCATCGGTCGCGCTCCGTGTTTCGCGGCAGCCTATCGATGCGACGGGCGAGCGACAACCCGGGCGTCAGCCTCAGCCCGGAAGGATGCGCCCGAAGAAGCCGGCGATCTCCGCCGCTGCCCGGTCGGGGTCCTCCCGGTGCGGGAAGTGGCCGACATCGGGTAAGGTCGCGAAATCGAGGTCGGTGAAGACCTCGCCCAGCCGATCTGCCCAGGCCACGGGGAAGATCGCGTCGTGCTCGGCCCAGCGCACACAGGTGGGCACAGAGATAGGCTGCGGGGCGGGCGCGTGGCCGGCGATCATCGCCATGCGCCCGGCGTGGGCGGCGCGATAATAGGCGAAGCCGCCTTCGAGATTGCCGGGGCGGAGGAAATTGTCCACCCAGTCCTCCAGCACGTCATCGAACGCGTCCTTGCGATGCGCCCAGTGCCGGAGGAAGTGGCCGATGTAATCGCGGCAGGTGTCGCGGCTGGCGCCGACCAGCGCGGGCGCCATCGGCATCTGGTGGAAGGACTGGTACCAGATCTCGTTCAGCCGGCCGGGCGCTCCCATGCGGGGGCCGATGCCGGGATAAACGAAGTCGAAGAAGAACAGGCCGGCGAGGCGCTCCGGTGACGCGCGGGCGAGAGACAGCATCACCGCGCCGCCGACATCGTGCCCGACCACACCGACACGGCCGAGGCGCAGGGCATCGAGCAGCGCGATCACGTCGCGCGCATGGTCCTCGGCACCCCACGGTCCGGCGGGCTTGTCGCTCTCGCCGAAGCCGCGCAGGTCCGGCGCCACGAGCGTGAACCGGTCGCCCAGGCGCTGCATGACCGGTTCCCAGGTGCGCCAGTATTCCGGCCAGCCGTGCAGCAGCAGCACGGCCGGCCCGGACCCGGCGGTGGCCACGTGAAATCGGCCACCGGCGGCGGTCACGGTGCTGTGCTGCATGCCTGGCTCCCCGGTGTCCGTGCTATCTGGCCAGCCCCGAATCCGCAGCTCAGCCCTGGAGAAACGGATTGCTCCTCCGCTCGGTGCCAAGATCCGACCCGGGACCGTGGCCGCACAAGAAGCTGATGTCGTCGCCCAGCGGCAGCAGCTTTTCGGTGATCGCGGCGATCAGCGCGGCGTGATCGCCATAGGGAAAGTCGGTACGGCCGATCGAGCCCTGGAACAGCACGTCGCCCACCACCGCAAAGCGCGCCTTCCGGTCGACCAGCACGACGCTGCCGGGGGTGTGGCCGGGGCAGTGCAGCACGTCGAAGCGGTGGCCCCAGAGATCGACGGCGTCACCCTCCTTCAGCCAGCGGTCCGGGCGCACGTTGCGCACGCCCGCCATGCCGTAGCTGCGGTTCTGCGCCTCCAGCGCCACCAGCAGGAAGCGGTCGCGGTCGTCCGGCCCCTCGATCGGCACCGGGCCGCCGGTGCGCGCCTCCAGCGCGTCCTTCAGCCCGGCCGCGCCGCCGGCGTGGTCGATATGGCCGTGCGTCAGCAGGATGCGCTCGGGTGCGACGCCGAGCTTGTCGGCGGCGGCCAGGATGCGCTCCACCTCGCCGCCGGGGTCGATCACCACGGCCCGCCGGCTCGGCTCGTCCCAGAGGATCGTACAATTCTGCTGGAACGGCGTGACCGGGATGATCGCGGCTTTCAGGTCGGGCATGTCCGGCTCCGGCAGGGTCGGGCGGCCTTGTAGCAGCCGCCCGGCCAGTTGTCCGCAGGGCCGCCCCGTTAACCCCGGCCAAACCATGCCGCCCCTATGCTGCGGGAGGCTGCGCGCGCGGCCTTCCCTCGCGCGCCTGGAGCGCCCTGCCGGCCATGCGAGACGATCGAGCGAAAGCCCCGCGCACCCGGCGCCGCCGCGCCGGCGGCCTCACGGCACCCGGCCGCACCGCACCCAGCCTGATCGCTTTGGGGCGCGACCGCTCGGGCGACACCACCGTCGAGTTCGCCGTCGTCGGCAGCGTGATGATCTCGCTGATGCTGCTGATGCTCGAAACCGGCTGGCAGATGGTGACCGAGACGGCGCTCGCCTACGGTGCGCGCACCGCCAGCCGCTTCGGCATCACCGGCCAGACCACGGTTCCCGGCGCCAACCCGCAGCCGGCGACGCGCGCGGCGGCGATCCAGTATCTCGTTACCGCGCGCACCGCCGGCATTCTCGACCCGATGCAGGTGTCGCTCAGCACGAAAAGCTACGGCTCGCCGGCGCAGTTCGGCAACGCCAGCGACGCGACCGCCGGCGCCGGCAGCAGCGGCTCCATCGTCGAGTACGACGTGTCCTATACGCAGCCCTATCTGACACCGATCGCGGTTGCCATCACCGGGCAGACCGGGGTGACGCACCACGCGACGGTGATCGTGCAGAATGAGCCGTTCTGACCGGGCGCCGCGCGACGGATGGGGCGAGCGGCGCGGCGTCGCCGCGCTCGAGTTCGCGCTGATCGCGCCGTTCGTGCTGATCCTGCTGGTGGGCACCGCCGACGCGGTGCTGTGGCTGCAGACCTGGATCCGCCTGGAATCCGCGGCCGCCGAGACCGCGGACATCACCTCGCAATACACCAGCCTCTATCAGTCCGACATCACCGGCACGATCTTTCCGATCGCCCAGGACATCGCCGAAAACACGCAGATCAGCGGCAGCGGCGGTGCCACGATCATCAGCAGCATCGTCAACAGCACCGGCCAGCCGACGATCACCTGGCAACAGCGCACCGGTAGCGCCGCCTATGCCAGCGCCTTCGGCACCGCCGGCGGCAATGCCACGCTGCCCGCCAACTACGTGCCGACGACCGGCGAGTCGCTGATCGCCGTCGAGGTGTTCACCGCGCCGCATCCCTGGGTGTTCAGCGCCGGACTGCTCGGCGCGATCGGCATGTCGACTATGTACGAATATGCGCTGTTCACGCCGCGCACCAGCCAGCTTTCGACCCTGCAGTCCGGCAACCGGCCGGGGAGCTGAGGCATGGACCGGCGCGCTTCCGTCTCCGTGATCGCGGCGCTGGCCGCGGTGCCGCTGATCCTGATGACCGGGCTCGCCGTGGATGCGGCGCGGCTCTACCTGCTCGACCAGCGGCTGCAGACCGCGGTGGATGCGGCCACCATCCTGGCGGCCAAGGAGATGGGCACCTCGGGCGAGGTGGCGGACGCGCAGGCGTTGTTCTGGGGCAATTTCGGCCGGGGCTACCGGGTGCAGGGCAACAGCGTCACCTACACCGACGTCGGCTTCCTCAATGCCAGCACCGCGGGCGCCACCGTCACGGCGATCGATTCGGCGCACGTGCAGGTGAGCGCGCAGGCGGCCCTGCCGATGACCTTCATGATGCTGGGCGGCTTCAGCACGATGACGGTCTCCGCCTCGGCGACGGCGCAGAAGGGCGGCGGGTTCGAGCTGGCGATGGTGCTGGACGTCAGCGGCTCGATGCTCGACTCCGCCGGCACCGGCCAGACCAAGGAGCAGGCCCTGCAACAGGCCGCGGACGACGCGCTCGACACGCTGTACGGCGTCAATAACGACACCCAGCCGAATCTCTGGGTATCGGTGGTGCCGTTCCAGGCTTCGGTGAGCCTCGGCGCGCACACCGGCTGGCTCGCCGCCGGGACGTACAGCGCCGCCAATTACGCGTCGCAAGGCTGGCGCGGCTGCATGGAGGCGCGGACCAACGGGCACGACGCGACCGAGGACAACCCGGCGACGGCACCGTTCACCCCGTATCGCTGGGCCTCCACCTACGACCAGTATTCCACAACCATCAACGGCCGCACGTCGTACCTGCCGGGCGACAATGACTGGCAGCCCGGGAATATCACCAACACCAACCCGCCGGGCGGCGGATCCCCCTACACCGGGCTGACCTACGGACCCAATCTCGGCTGTCCGATGACCTCGGTGCTGCCGCTGACGGCGAGCAAGGCAACGGTCAAGAACGCCGTCAACAGCATGGTCGCGATCTCCGGCGGCAGCACGCTGATCAATCTCGGCCTGCAGGCCGGCTGGTTCACGCTCAGCCCGCTTTGGGAGGGATACTGGGGCAGCAACACCTCCCCGCTCGCCTACAACACGCCGGACAACACCAAGGTCATCATCCTGATGACCGACGGCAACAATGAGTGGGACCACCAGTCGAGCGTGGCGCCGGAGAGCCAGCGGGTCGACGCGTACTACACCTCCTACGGGCGCGCGTCGCAGAACCGGCTGGGTGTCGCGATGCCGAGCACCGGCAACCTCGCGAACGACGAGAACACGCTGCAACCCGAGCTGCAGGCGGCACTCGACAACAAGACGCTCGCCCTCTGCACGACGTTGAAGAACCAGGGCGTGCTGATCTACACGATCGGCTTTCAGGCCGACCAGACCTCGATCAACCTGCTGCAGGGCTGCGCCACCTCGCCCGCGGACTTCTTCAACAGCCAGGACGGCAGCGACATCGAGAACGCGTTCCAGCAGATCGCCGCGAAGCTCTCGGTGCTGCGCCTGACGCAGTAAGCATCAGCGGTCCCTCAGCTTCCGGGATACAAGTGGCACGCCACGAACTGACCGGGCTCGGGCTCGGCCAGGCGCGGCTCGCGCTCGCGGCAGACTGGCATCACGTGCGGACAGCGGGTGTGGAAGCGGCAGCCGGGGGGCGGATGCAGCGCGCTCGGGATCTCCCCGCCGACGAGGCGGCGTCGCGCCCGTCCGTGCGCACGATCGGCCGGCCGCAGCACCGGCACCGCGGCGATCAGTGCCTGCGTGTAGGGATGCAGCGGATTGGCGTAGAGCGCGCGCTTGGCGGCGATCTCCGCGATCTTGCCGAGATACATCACCGCGACCCGGTCGGCGATGTGCTTCACCACGGCGAGGTCGTGGGCGATGAACAGATAGGTCAGCCGCAGCTCGGCCTGCAGATCCTGCAGCAGGTTGACGATCTGCGCCTGCACGGAAACATCCAGGGCCGAGACCGGCTCGTCGCAGACGATGAAGCGCGGCCGCAGCGCGAGCGCGCGGGCGATGCCGATGCGCTGGCGCTGGCCGCCGGAGAATTCGTGCGGAAAGCGGCCGAGGTAACGGCGCGACAGGCCGACCAGGTCGAGCGCCTCGGCGACCCGGCGCTGCGCTTCCTGGCGGGCGACGCCATGCACGTCCAGCGGCTCGCGCACGATCGCCTCGACGGAGAGGCGTGGGTCGAGCGCGCCGTACGGGTCCTGAAAGATGATCTGCATGACGCGTCGCTGTTCGCGCAGGCCTCTTGCGTCGAGCGCCAGGATGTCGCGTCCTTCGAACAGCACGCGCCCGCCGGTCGGCTCGATCAGCCGCAGCAGCATGCGCCCCAGGGTTGACTTGCCGCAGCCGGACTCGCCGACCAGCCCGAGCGTCTCGCCGGACAGGATCGCGAAGGAGACGTCGTCGACGGCGTGAAGCACGCCATGGTCACGGGCGAGCCAGCCGCCGGCCAACGGGAAGTGCTTGGTGAGACCCTGCGCCTCGAGCAGGGCGGCCGGAGCGTCAGGCGGCACGGTCGGCGCGGATGCAGGCGGCGGCATGGCCCGGCGCCACCGGGTCGAGCGGCGGCACCGCCCGCGAACATTCGGCAATGGCGATCGGGCAGCGCGGCGCGTACGGGCAGCCCGGCGGTCGGTGCGCGGGATCGGGCTGCAGCCCGGGGATCGCAACCAGCCGCGGCCGGTCGGCCGCCAGCGAGGGTACGCAATCCAGCAGGCCGCGGGTGTAGGGATGCGCGGGACGCTCGAACAGGCGATCGACGGGCGCGGATTCCACGACGCGCCCGGCATACATGACCAGCACGCGGTCGGCGGTCTCGGCGATCACGCCCATGTTGTGGGTGATCATCAGGATCGCCATGCCGAGCTCGTCGCGCAAATCCATCAGCAGGTCGAGAATCTGCGCCTGGATGGTGACGTCGAGTGCCGTGGTCGGCTCGTCGGCGATCAGCAGGCGGGGCCGGCAGGCCAGCGCGATGGCCAGCATCACGCGCTGGCGCTGGCCGCCGGAGAGCTGGTGCGGGTAGTCGCTGAGCCGGCGCTCGGGCGAGGGGATGCCGACCTTTTGCAGCATCTCGACGGCGCGGGCGCGCTGGGCGCGCGGCGACAGCCGCTCGTGCACGCGCAGCGTCTCGATGACCTGCTCGCCGATCGTGAAGACCGGGTTCAGCGAGGTCATCGGTTCCTGGAACACCATGGCGATGCCCGGACCGCGCACCGTTCGCAGCCGCGCTTCCGGCAGCGCGACCAGGTCCTGCCCGGCGAACAGCACGGCGCCGGCGGCGACGCGGGCCGGCGGGCGCGGCAGCAGGCCCATCACGGTCAGCGCGGTCACGCTCTTGCCGCTGCCGGACTCCCCGACGATGCCCAGGAACTCGCCCGCGTCCAGCGAGAAGCTCACGTCCTCCACCGCACGAATTTCGCCCTGCCCGGTCGCGAAAGCCGTCGTGACGTTCCGCACCTCGAGGAGCGTCATCGAGCGCCGCGCAGCGCTGACGGGGTTTGGGGCCGCTGGCCCCAATGGGGCTCCAGGGGGCAACGCCCCCTGGCCTGTTTCACTGCTGCACCCGCAGCCGCGGATCGAGCACGTCGCGCAATCCATCGCCCAGCATGTTGAGCCCGAGCACCGTCACCATCAGCGCCACTCCGGGAATGGCGATGATCCACGGCGCCTCCACCATGTATTGCCGGCCCTCCGCCATGATGTTGCCCCAGGTCGGCGTCGGCGGCACCGCGCCGAGTCCGAGGAAGCTCAAGGTCGCCTCGGTCAGCACCGCGTACGCGAACAGGAAGCTGAGCTGCACGATCAGCGGGGCCATCGAATTGGGCAGGATGTGCCGGCGCAGGATACGCCAGTCGCCGGCGCCGCAGGCGCGCGCCGCCTGCACGTATTCCATTTCCCGCACCACGATCACCGAGGAGCGCACGATGCGCGCGGTGCGCGGAATGTAGACGATCGCCAGCGCCAGGATGACGTCGCCGGTCGACGGCCCGAGCACGGCGGTGATGCCGATCGCCAGCAGGATCGCCGGAAACGCCATCAGCGCGTCGTTGATGCGCATCAGCACGTTGTCGAGCCGCCGGTAGTAGCCGGCGAGCGCGCCGACGGCGGTGCCGAACACCGCGTTCAGGCCCACCACCGCGAGGCCCATCAGCACCGACAGCTGGGCGCCCCAGATCACCCGCGACCACAGGCTGCGGCCGAGATTGTCGGTGCCGAACAGGTGCCCGGCACCCGGCGGCAGGAATTTCTGGCGCATCGCGATGCGCGTGGGGTCGGCCGGCGCGATCACCGGCGCCAGCACGGCGGCGGCGAGGATCACGCCGAACAGCACGAGCCCGCTGACGAACAGCCGGTGGTGCAGCAGCCGCCCCAGCGTCTCGGCGGCGGGCGAGCGGCCGCGCACCGGCGCGGCGTCCAGGACGGCGGCCTCACCGGGCATCGTAGCGCACGCGCGGATCGAGCAGGGCGTAGCAGAGGTCGATGCCGATATTCACCAGCACCAGCAGCGCCGTCATGATCAGCAGCCCGCCCTGCACCAGCGGATAGTCGCGGTTGAGGATGGCCGAAGTCAGCAACTGGCCGATCCCCGGGATCGAGAACACGGTCTCCGTCACCACCGAGCCGGAGACCAGCAGCGTGATGACGATGCCCACGACCGTGGTTATCGGGATCAGCGCGTTGGCCAGCGCATGCTTGCCGACGACCATGCGGCCCGGCAGGCCTTTCGCGCGCGCGGTGCGTATGAAGTCCTGGCGCAGCGTCTCCAGCATCGTCGAGCGGGTGATGCGCGCGAGCAGCCCGACCTGCAGCAGCGCGAGCGAGATCGCCGGCATCGTCGCCGTCCGCAGCCAGCCCAGCGGGCTCTCGGTGAACGGCACGTAGCCGCCGGTCGGCAGCCAGCCGAGCTTGACGGCGAACAGGATGATCATCAGCAGCGCGAGCCAGAAGCTCGGCACGGAGATGCCGAACATCGCAAACATCATCACCGCCTGGTCGGCCAGCGTGTTCTGCCGCAGCGCGCCGACGATGCCGGTGGCGAGCCCGAGCAGCAGGGTGATGACGAGCGCGTAGAGCGAGAGCGAGAGCGTGACCGGCAGGCGCTGCACGGTCGCCTGTGCGACGCCCTGGCCGAGCAGGATCGAGCGCCCGAGGTCGCCGTGCAGCAGGCCGGCGTAGTAGAGCCAGAGCTGCACCCAGAGCGACCGGTCGAGGCCGAGATCGTGGCGCAGCTGCGCGAGTTCCGCCGGCGTCGCACTGAGCCCGCCCAAGGCCGCGCTGGGATCACCGGGCACCATGTGGATCAGCCCGAACGTGATCAGGCTGACCATCAGCAGGATCGGCACGGCGGTGAGCAGGCGCTGCAGGAAGAAGCGGCCCACCCGCTCGCGTCCGGCGAGCGCCTACTGGATGTAGACGTTGGACATGCGGGGGATCCGGAACGGCCGGAAGCCGTGCACGTCCGAGCGCACCGCCTGCACCTTGGTCAGCGAGCCGAACGGATAGGCGTACACGCGCTCGAACGTCAGCTTCTGCATCCGGGCAAAGGCATCCTGCCTCCCCTGCGCGGTCGGCAGATTGTTCATGTCCTGCCAGGCGGCGACCATGTCGGGATCGTCCTTGCCGTTGGGCGGCCAGTAGCCGGCGTTCGGCGGCGCCAGGAACTGCATGGTTGCGAGCGCGCCGAGCGCCGGCTGCGTGCCCCAGGCGGTGAAGAACAGGTTCCAGCCGGTCTCAGGCTTCTGGAACTGCTGCACCGAGGTCGGCCAGTCCACCACCG
Source organism: Acidisphaera sp. (assembly GCA_019240395.1). Taxonomy (GTDB): domain Bacteria; phylum Pseudomonadota; class Alphaproteobacteria; order Acetobacterales; family Acetobacteraceae; genus JAFAYA01. Next base: position 56,111 of record JAFAYM010000122.1, read on the forward strand.
ACAGCTTGGTGTTGATGCCGATCGACTTCAGCTCCTGCTCCACCACGAGCGCGGCGTTGTACATGCTCGGGTAGTCCTTGTTGGTGAGCAAGGTCACCGTCTCGCCCTTGTAGCCGGACTCCTGCAGGTATTTTTTCGCCAGCGCCGTGTCGTGCAGGTCGTAGAGTTCCTTGCCGGCGTCGGTGTAGTCGGGCTGGTTCGGGTACTGGAAGCCGACATTCAACTGGTAATTGCCGTCCGAGGCGGCGTCCATGATCTCATCCATGTCGAGCGCTGCCTGGATGGC
>JAFAYM010000294.1 GCA_019240395.1 Acidisphaera sp.
GGCGTCGGGATGCTCCTCGCGGGCCAAAGCGAAGCCGGCGAGGGTGTGCGGGCGCAGCGTGTCGCCGGGGGTGAGCGACGCCAGGAAATCGCCGCACGCTTCCGCCGGGTCGGCGCGGCAGAGCCGGATGCGCGGATCGCCCGCCGCCGCGGCCGCCAGCGCCGGATCGGCCGCATCACCGGCAATCAGCAGCTCCCAATCGCCGTGGATCTGCTGACGGACGGAGTGGATCGTGGCGCGCAGCGCGTCGGGCGGGGTAGCGGGGTCGACTTCGAGGAAGATGCTGAAACGGGGCGGCGCGCTCAGCCGCGCCAGCGCCGCCGTGACGGCAGCAAGGTCACCGGGGCGCCAGCTGTCGTAGAGGGCGATCCAGGTGGCGTAGTCCCGCCGCCCGAACCGCAGGCGCAGCTCGGTGGCCGCGCGGCTGGCGGCAGCGCGCGGGCCGTTGACGCGGAGAAAGGCCACGGCCGCCGGCGCCCGCAGGAGGGCGCGGCGCGCGGCTCGGCCGAGCCGTCCGATCGCCCGGAAAGTCGGCATAGCGAGGGCTGCGCGCGGCCGCGCCTCCGTCTGCCGGGATCGCCCGGTTGCCGCCATGATGCCGGCGACCGCGCCGCGGAACGCGCCGGGGTCGCACTCGGCAACGAGCCGATCGAGCGCCGCCTCGCGCAGCCGCTGCCACAGCGCCGGGTCGCGCAGCAGCCGGGCGCAGGCTTCGGCAAACGCCTCGGGCGTGTCGGCGATCAGCAGCTCCGCTTCCGACCAGCCGAGCTGGCCCGCGAGCAGGCCGGTGGCCACCGCGGGCAGGCCGTACGCCGCCGCCTCGTGCACCTTGTGCGGGATGCCGCCGGCATAGCGCGTCGGTGCCACGAAGCCGCGTGCCCGGCCATAGAACGGCGCCAGATCCGCGACGCGCCCGAGCAGCCGGACTCGCGGGCCGGCGAGCGCCCGCACGCGCGCCGCCGTGGCGCGGCCGGCCACAATCAGGGTCCAATCCGTGCCGATCCGCCCATCGAGCAGCGGCATCACCTCGCGCACGAACCAGAGCAGGCTGTCGGTGTTCGGCGAGGGGTCGTCGTGCAGCGCGCCGACGAACAGCAGCCCGGCACGCTCATCGAACGGCGTCGCGGTCGGCTGCGGCGCCAGGGCGTGGCCGAGCACGTGCACTTCGGCGATCCCGGCCTCGCGGAACAGCCCGGCCTCCCGCGCCGACACGGTGAGCACCGCGTCGGCGGCTCGGGCGAGCTGCATCTCCGCCGCCACCATCGCCGCCTGCCGGTCAGGCGGCACGGGGCGGCCGGCAAGCGCGAGAAGCTGGATTTCCCGCGTCGCGAACACCGCCTCGGCGTCATAGATCAGCCGCGCCCGCATCGCCTGGCCGCCGGCGGCGAGGAAGCGGCGCATGTTGTGCGGCCGGCTGACCAGCACCGCATCGAAGTAGTCTTTCCGCTCGGCCACAAAACCGGGGAGCCCGGCCTCGCCCTCCCCGAGCATCACCTCCATGGCGCGGGGGAATGCGGCGTACACCGCCTCCCACTCGTCCTCGGCAAACAGCAGGGGATAGAAGGTGATGAACCAGCCCGCCTCGGCGAGGGCGTGCAGCAGTGCCGAGGCGCGCGGGTAGCCGACGCCGAGGGATGGGAAGGGCACCCGGTCGTCGATCACCAGCACCCGGCCGCGATGCGCGCCCCGCATGCGCGCGAACAGCGGCGCCGTGCCCGGCGGCAGGTGCTCGGCGGTCAACGCCGCCCGGTGGTGCGCGACGAAGATCGCCTGGTTGCGCCGCTGCAGCGCCAGGGCGGCGTCGGAGGAGGCGGCGCTGGCGAACTCGAAATGGTCGATCACCGCCCGCGGCTCGTAGAGCACGCGCAGGCCGGCCTGGCGCAGCCGCATGCAGAGATCGGTCTCTTCGTAATAGGCCGGGGCATAGGCGGGATCGAAGCCGCCGAGGCGCTCGAAGGCGTCGCGGCGGAGCAGCAGGAATGCCCCGGAGCAATAATCGACCTCCCGGATAAACCGGAATTCCGGCTCCTCGGGATCGCGCCCGCGCCCGTAGCCGAGGCAGCTGCCGTCGCTCCAGACGATGCTGCCGGCTTCCTGCAGGCGGCCGTCCGGCAGCACCAGGCGCCCGCCGACGCCGCCGATATCCGCCGCCGAGAGCAGCGTCTCCCAGACCGCCTGCAGAGCACCGGGGCGCAGGCAGGCGTCGTTGTTGAGCAGCAGCAGTGCCGTGCCGGTCGCCGCCGCGGCGGCCTGGTTCACGGCGTGCAGAAAGTGCCGGTTCTGCGGATTGCGGATCACTCGGGCGCCGTCCAGGCGCCCCAGCAGCTCACCGGTGCGATCGGTGGAGGCGTTGTCGACGATGATCACTTCCACCGCCGGCGGCGCGGTCGCGGCGATGGCCCGCAGGCACAGCAGGGTAAGCGGGGCCTGGTTGAACAGCACCAGCAGGACGGAAACGTCCGGCGCCGCCGCCTGCGGCAGGAGCAGCCGCTCGGAACCCAGGAGAAACGCCTGCAGCGCCGCCTCGGCCCGCCCCCGAAACTCCTGCTTCGTGGCGCCAAGCGGCGGCCGGCGTCGGGGCCACCTCCCCCGAAGCCGCCGCAGGCCCCGGCGCAGCCGGGCAACGCCGCTCGCTTGAATCACGCGCCGCCACAGGGCGGTCCGTGCATCCTCGTCTGGCATCCGATTCCGGGCTTGTCTCGCCGCGGGTGCAGCCGGGCGGCTCGGGCCTTGCCACGATCCGGTGCGGATGACAAGAAACGCTTCGCCACACGGGGATGTGCTGGCGATCAGTCGGCCCGTTGCGTCGTGCCTGCGAGGAGGAAAAAACGACTTGACACGACGCGAGAAGTTGCTGGCGGGGCTTGACCTTTCGTCGATGGTGGGACTCGAGATCGGCCCGCTCGACCGGCCGACGCTGCGCAAAGACGAAACCCGCATCCTCTATGCCGACCATCTCGACACCGCGTCGCTGCGGCAGAAATACGCCGCCGATCCGAACGTCGTTGTCGGCAACATCGGCGAGGTCGACGCGGTCTGGGGCGAACGGACGCTTGCCGAGGCGCTCGGGCCCGACACCAAGGTCGACTACGTCATAGCCTCGCACGTCATCGAGCACGTGCCCGATCTGGTGTCCTGGCTGCAGGAGGTGCGGGCCGTGCTCAAGCCCGGCGGGCAGGTCCGACTGTTGGTGCCGGACAAGCGCTTCACCTTCGATCTCTACCGGCGGGAGACCGCTTTCTCCGACGTGCTGACAGCGTACCTGGTTCGCGCCCGTAAGCCGCTGCTGCACGCGGTTGTGGACTTTGCGCTGTTCTGCACCCCGGTGGACCTCCTGAAGGCGTGGGATGGCACCATGGCGCGGGAGCGCGCGCTCACCCGGGAGGACTTCAACCGCGCCTTTCACCTGGGGCGGGACGTCGTCGACAACGGCACCTATCACGACGTCCATTGCTGGGTGGTGACGCCGCGCTCTTTCGCCACACTCTTTGCGGAGATGGCGGAATTCGGTCTGCACGACTTTGCCTGCGCCGCATTCCACGACACCGAACCGCACGAGCTCGAATTCTGTGTCGCTCTGCAGGAGTGCAGCGATCCTGTCGAGCTGACGGAAAGCTGGCGCCGGATGGCGCGCGCGGCACGGATTGATCGCGACGTCCCGGACGGCATCGGCCAGTTGCAGGAGAAAACCATCACCGCGCTCAGCGACTGGGGTGCGGCAGAGCGGGCGCGCGCCAGAGCCGAGCTCGCCCGGTCCTTCGAGCGGTCGCGCGCCGACCAGGCCGAGCACGGGCGGTGGGAGGCCAAGGCGTTGCGCGAGAGCGCCGAGGCCAGGGCCAAGGCCGCCGAAGCGGCCGCGCAGGAAGCCGAGGCCGAGACGCGGCAAGCCCAGGAGACCGTCGCCAGGCTGGTGCGCGAGCGCGACGCGCTGCTGAGTTCCGGCGTCTGGCAGGCGACTCGGCTGCTCCGCGCCCTGGTGCGGCGCGTGCCGGCGCCGCTGCGCAGCCTGACGAGCCGTGCCCTCGGCCGCGCCCGGCGGGCGGTGGGCGGGCAAGCCGGCGGGACAGCCGCCGCGGCGATGCGCGAGCAGGTGGCGCGCATCGAGGCCTCCGGCCTGTTCGATGCCGGCTGGTACGTGCGCGAATACCGTGATCTCCAGAGCTCGAACATGCCGCCGGCGATGCACTATCTGCTGCATGGCGGGGCTGAGGGCCGCAACCCGGGGCCGGATTTCGACAGCGCCTGGTATCTCGCGGCGAATCGCGACGTCGCCGCCGCCGGCGTCAATCCGCTGCTGCACTTCATCGATCAGGGCAGAGCCGAAGGGCGCTTGCCGAAACCGCCGGAGGACCGCGAGAGCGTCGGGCCGCCTTCGGTGCACGCAATGCTGCGCCGGCATTTCGCCGGGTTGCAGCCGCTGCGCATCTTTCCGGCACCGGGCATGCCGCCGCGGCTGACCATGATCACCGACAGCATCAATCCCGGGAGCCTGTTCGGCGGCGTCGGCACGGCCATGATCCTCGCCGCCTTGCTTGCCGAGCGCCGCGGTCTGCAGCTGCGGCTGATCACCCGCAGCGAGCCGCCGGAGACCCTCAACTTCCAGCGCGTGCTGGACCTCAACAACATCCCCTGGAAGGGCAACATCGAGTTCGTCCACGCCGGCATCGGCGAGCGGGCCCGCGAAATCCCGCTCGGCGCCGACGAGCTGTTCCTGACCACGTCGTGGTGGAGCACAAGGAGCACACGGCAGGCCGTCGATCCACGCAACATCGTGTATCTGCTGCAGGAGGACGAGCGGATGTTCTATCCGCATGGCGACGATTGGCTGCGCTGCGTGGAAACCATGGCCGACCCGCAGCTCCACTTCGTGGTGAATTCCGAGCTGCTGTTCGAGCACATGGCGCGCGGCCCGCTGCCGGTGGCCAGCATCGCCGCCAACGGCGTGTGGTTCGAGCCGGCGTTTCCTGCGGCGGCCGCCGGTGCCGACGACGCGACGGCGGCGCAAGCGCGTCGCCGGCGCCACGGCTTTTTCTTCTACGCCCGGCCCGGCAACGAGCGGAATCTCTATTACCGCGGCCTCGAGGCGATCGGTGCCGCAATGGAAGCGGGCGCGCTCCGGCCCGAGGACTGGGACATCTATTTCGTCGGCCGCGACCTCGAGCCGATCACCCTTCCGGGCGGCGTGCGACCGGCGCTGCTGGAAAATCTCGACTGGGCCGACTACCAGACCCTGGTGCGCCGGATCGATGTCGGCCTGTCGCTGATGTACACGCCGCATCCGAGCTATCCGCCGCTCGATCTGGCGGCCAGCGGTGCCGCGGTGGTGACCAATCGCTATGGCTCCAAGACCACGCTGGCTCGCTACGCCGAGGACATTCTCTGCGTCGAGCCGAGCGTCGACGCGCTCGCCGGCGGCATCGTCGAGGCGGTGCGCAGGGTCGAACAGGGCGGCCGTCCGCGCGGCGCCAACCGCTTGCAGCATGACTGGGCCGCGGCGCTCGAGCCGGTGCTGCAACACCTGGACCAGCGCCTGTAGATCGGTGGCTTCGCTGGTCAGCTTCCCCGTCGTCGACTATCGCGACCCCTGGAACGAGAGCCGCGATGCCCGGCTCGCCGCGCTGTCGCGCGGACATCGGCGCGTCGCCTATTTCTACGAGAAACCGGACACCAGCACCTTCCGCTACCGCGTCCACAACATGATCGACGCGCTGCGCGCCGACCCGCAGACCGACATCTCCGCGACCTGGTTCGCCCTCGCCGATCTCGAGGACATGGATGCTTTCGTCGATCGCACCGATGTCCTGGTGATCTGCCGAACCCGCTACAGCGCGCCGGTCGGGCGGATGATCGCCCGCGCACGGGCCCGCGGCCTGCGCCTGATCTTCGACATCGACGATCTGGTGTTCGATCCGAACTATGTGCATGTCATCCTCGACACGCTCGACCAGGATGTCGAGCGGATGGCGATCTGGGACGACTGGCACGCCTATGTCGGCCGGCTCGCCGCGACACTGCGACACTGCGACGAGGCGATCGTCACCACCGCGCCGCTTGCCGAGCGCATGGCTGCGTGCCTGCCGGGCGGGCGCGTGCACATCATACCGAACTACCTGAACCGGGCGCAGATCGAACTGTCGCGCAGCCTCTTCGAGGCCCGCCGGGAGCTCGGCTTCGCCGATGACGGGCGGATCCATCTCGGCTATTTCAGCGGCAGCCCGACGCACAACCGGGACTTTGCCGTGGCGGCGAGCGCACTCGCCCGGCTGCTGCGCGAAGAGCGCCGGCTGATGATCCGCGTCGTCGGCTTCCTCGATCTGCCGGAGGCGCTGCAGCGCCACCGCGACCGGTTCGAGATGGTGGAGCTGCAGGACTTCCTCAACCTGCAGCGGCTGATCGGGGAGACCGATGTCAACTTGGTGCCGCTGCGCGACGACGTGTTCACCCGCTGCAAGTCCGAGCTGAAATTCTTCGAGGCGGCGATCGTCGGCACACCAACGATCGCCTCGCCGACGCCGGCCTTCGCCGGGGCGATCGAGGACGGCGTCAACGGCTTTCTCGCGCGCGAGCAGGATTGGTATCCGAAGCTGCGCCAGTTGCTGGAGCGCATCGCCACGCCGGCCGGTCGCATCGAGTTGGCCGAGCGCGCGCTTCGCGATGTCGAAGAGCGCTACGCCTGGACCCGGCAGGGACCGGCCATCGAGGCGGCGCTGTTCGCCTCGGATGCTTCCTGTGGGGACCGGCGATCAGCGTGATGGCGCCTGGACCACCTGCAACTGCTGCTTGCCGAAGAACTGCAGAATGCCGAGGATGTTCCAGGGCGGATGCTCACTAAGCGCATAGTCACCTGTCGGCCAGCCCAGCCCGCCGACGATCCGGCCCAGGGGCGGCAGTGCAAAGAGCATCGCGGGCGACCGCTTATCGAACCCCGACGACCAATTCTCCCGCCGGGTTTCGGTCATCGCCGGCACAGCACGGTAATCCGCGACAAGCGCCGGCATCCGCGCCGCAGACAGGATCGACAGGGATAGCGCGACCAGCACCGGCCCGGCGATCGCGGCCACGCCGGCCCGCAAGCGCCAGCCCCAATCCAGATCGGCAGCCAGCCGGGCCAGCGCGACGATCGCCAGGACCAGCGCGCATTGACGAAACGTCGTGTGGCGCTCGCAGCACAGCACGCCGAACTGATAGTCGGCCGCGGCGATGGAGAGATAGGCGGTGATGCAGAACGCTGCCGCCAGGACTGCAAGCTGCCGTCGCGAAACCGCTCCGGGAAGGCTCTGCCGCATGGCCAGGGCGAGACCGGCAAAGAACAGGCCGACGCTCACGGAGAGGTTTGCGGAGCCGGTCAGCTCCGACCCGAATTGCTGCGCAGCGGCCAGAATGCTTGGTCCGATGTGGTGGTAGAGAGAAGCCGACGCCCCCGGCTGCGCCTCGGAGGCCTTCGTCACACGGCCGAGCAGCAGGAGATGCAGCAGATACAGACCGGCGGCGAGCGGCACGACCAGCCACGCCGTATTCCGGGCCAGCGCCATCGGCCGGCGCCAAGCCGCTCGCGGCATCGCCATCCCCTCGAGGCACAGGAGCAACGGAGCGAAGCAGCACACGAAGATGGCGCCGATTTCCGCGCTGCCTTCCGCGACGAGCATCGCCGCCAGGCCGGCGAGCCTGCCGCGTGATGTCGCGGGTCCGCCCCGCACCACGAGAAAGGTCAGGAAGGTGAGCGCAGAGAGCGCGGCAAGATAGGCGGCGGCGCCCATCGGCCAATAGAACAGCTCATCGATCGGATGCCTGAGGAGAAACATCGCGACCACCGAGAGAGGGATCGTCGCGCAGCGCGGCAGAGAGCGCCGCGTCGGGCAAAATCCGCAGACGCTGCCGAGCACGAGCATCGCCCAGAAGACCAGCAGGAACGGCGTGACCAGCGGGCGTCGCGCGAGCGTCACCAGCTCATAGTAGAGATAGAGGAAGCCCTCCGAGATCGGCCGCGGGCTCCACGTCAGCAGGCGGTCGATCAGATATCGCGAGCCGTATTCCTTCAGCATGGCGAAATGGTAGTACTCGTCGCCTCGCCAGTTTCCGGCGGGGATCAGGCCGGCATGCAGCAGGATGACGGCGATCGGAAGCAGCAGGGCGAGGACCGGAATGATCCGGCTGGCGCGACGGCCCGCAGCCCGGATCAAGTGCGCTCGCGCTTCGGCCGAAGCGATTGCCGGAGCGAGCGCAAGGGTGCGGTCAACCGCCACGAACGTGACGCGCGCATCGCTTCGAGCGCCTGGTGCAGCGCCGCGTTCTGCTGCTCGAGCGCGGCGAGCCGCTCGCCCGCCGGGGCCGCCCCGCGCGAGGACGCCTTGCGCAGCACCACGTCGCAATACATGTAGGACTGCAGGGCGAAATAGATCATCTCCCAGTTTTCCGAGAGCATGAACTCGTTGGTCGCCTGGATGACGCCATACGGGGCGTTGCTGAATCCCGCCTCATTCATGATGTAGTCGTTCAGGATGATCAGCCCGTCGTCGCGCACCTTGCGCTTGATGACGGCGAGCTCGCCGGCGACCGAGGCATAGGAGTGATCGGCATCGACGTAGAAGATGTCGACGCTGTGGTCCGGCAAGCCCTCGATCGCCTTGACGCTGTCCTCCTCGATGACCCGCATCCTGCCCTGGCGGATCGGCTCGGCGAACCGCTCCCGGTAGAACTCTCCATGCGTGCGGTTGCCGAACAGCTCGGCGGTCGGCTTGCCCCAGAGCATGGGGATCTCGTGGAGCTTGAAAAGATCGACGGCGATGAATTCGCGCGGCTGGCAGGTCAGCAGGAAATTCTCGGACAGATCGCCGAGGGCCACGCCGATCTCCGCCACCACGCGCCCCTTCGGCAGCAGCGGCAGGATCTCGTAGCGGTCCGGCAGCAGCCTGGCGTTGGCGAGAAGATGCCCGGGCAGGCGCGGGCATTCCATCAGGTCGGGCAAGCCGCGCGCCTCCGGGTCAGGCCGCCGACGCGGCAGCCAGCCAATCGACGGTGCCGCGCAGGCCGTCCAGCCATTCGGTCGCCGGAGCCCAACCGGTCTCGCTGCGAATCAGGCCGATATCGAGCACGTTGACCGGAACGTCGGCCGGCCGCGCCGAGCGATAGCTGCGCCGCAGCGCGCCGCGGCCGAGCACCGCCTGGATGTCGGCGACGATCGCATTGACGCTGCGCCCGATGCCGCTGCCGACATTGAACACGTGGTGCGGCCCGGCATAGGCCAGCACTTCGACCATCGCCTCGGTCACGTCGTCGATGTGGATGAAGTCGCGCACCACGGTCCCGTCGCCCCAGATCTCGAGCGTGCGGCCGTCCAGCGCCTGCTGCACGAACGCCGCGATCACTCCCTGTTGGCGATGCGCCGTCTGGAACGGCCCGTAGGGATTGGCGATGCGCAGCGCCGTGTAGTCGAGGCCGTAGAGATGGCGATAGAGGCCGAGATACTTCTCGACCGCCAGCTTGCCGATGCCATAGGCGGAGATCGGCTCGGTCGGCGCGCTCTCCGGGATCGGCGTCAGGCGGGAGATGCCATAGACGGTGCCGCCCGAGGAGGCGAAGACGATGCGGCGGACCGGCTTTTCCCGGCACGCCTCGAGCAGCTCGATGGTGCTCAGGATGCTGCGTGTCACGTCCGCCGCCGGGTTGCGGTTCGAGCTGTCGGGCAGGCCGCTGCCGATGAGGTCGAAGACGAAGTCCCGGTCGCCCACCAGGCCGGCGAAATCCTGGTAGCCGCCGAGGCTGCCTCGGATCCACTCGACGCCGGTGAGCGGCTCGGGAAATTGCCGGCTGCGGCCGAAGGCGCGCACCTCGGCACCCTCGGCGATCAGCTTGCCGCAGAGATTGGTGCCGATGAAGCCGCCCGCGCCCAGCACCAGGCAGCGCGCTCCCGTCAGCCGTCGTGCCGTCTTCGCGCGTGCGCCGCCCGGCATCGCCGGTCAGGCACGCAGCCGGGCGGAACGGGACGAGACGTCGAGCCACGGATGACGCTGCTCCACGTAGTCCACCATCAGCTGCTTGTTGCGCGGCGTCTCGGTGATCGCATTGACCATGGAGGTCGCGTGCACGCGATACTCCGCCAGGCTCTCCTGCACCGGCAGGCCCCATTGGCCGAGCTCGACCATGCGGCACCAGAGATCGTAATCTTCCCAGCCCATCGCCTCGCGCCGGACGTAGTAGCCGCCGGCGGCCGCCCAGGCCCATTTGGAAACCAGCGCCATGGCATCGATGTAATTGCCGCCGACCAGGCGCGCCGGCTCGAACCGATCGCCCGAGAAGATCGCGTCGGCGGCGTCGAATTGCTGGATGCGTGGGTAGGCGAACGCCGCCTCCGAGCCCTTCAGAGCGGCAAGCAGGGTGGCGCAGCATTCCGGGCGCAGCCGGTTGTCGGCGTCGAGCGGCAGCACGTAGGGCGTCTCAGCGGCGGCGAAGCCGCTGTTGCGGGTGCCGCCCAGCCCGGCATTCTCGCGGTGGCGCAGCACCAGCAGCCGGTTGAAGCGGCGGGCATGGGTGCGCGCCCACTCCAGGATCAGATCGACGACGCCGGTCTCGGGCGACTGGTCGTCGACGACGACCAGGTCGAGCGGATCGAGCGTCTGCACGCGCACCGATTCCAGCGCCTCCAGGATGTAGTCGGGGTAATTGTAGGAGGCGATGACCACGGTCACCTCCGCCTCGCGCAGATTGTCGATTTCCAGGAGGGGTTCGCTGGCCGGCACGTCCGGCGTGCCCTGCGCGCCATAGGCGCCGCGCCGCAGCTGCAGCTCGAAGGCGCGCGCGGCGTCGCTGCCCGGGGCGAATTGCGCCAGGAAGCTCTCCATGGCCTCGGCGCGCCGGTGCGGGCCGAAGGTCCACAGCGCGTCGTGATAGGCCGCCTTGCCGACGCGCCGGCGCAGCGCGGCATCGTCGACGAGGCGCAGCAGCGCGCCATGCCAGGCATCCGGTCCGTCCGCCAGGAAGCCGGTGCGGCCGTCCGCGATCGCCCGCCGGTACGGCCCCGTCGGCGAGGCCACCGTCGGAACATCGACCAGCGCCGCCTCGAAGTATTTCAGCTCGCTCTTGGCCTCGCAGAACGGATTGCCGACCTCGAGAGGTGCCAGGTTGATGTCGAAGCGGGCGGTCTCGAACGGCAGCTCCTCGAGCGGCACCATGTCGCGCCACTCGATACGCTCCTGCAACCCGGAAAGCGCCTCGAACTCTTCGACCAGGACCACGCCGCGGCCGTTGGCGGGCTCGCGGAACAGCACGAGGCGGGTGTCCGGCCGCTCGCGCAGCACGCGCGCGATGCCGTCCACCGCCACCGCCATGTCGCGTTGATGGGTGCGCGAACCGCCGGCGTAGCCCAGACGGATCAGCCCGTCCTCGCCGCCCTGCCGATGCCGGCGCACCGCCCGGCGCGAGGCGTCGTGCGTTGCCTGATCGAAGCCGTTGGGCAGCACGTGCACCGCCTTCTGGAACTCGCGCATGTGGCGGGCCAGCTCGGGCGTGGTGCAGGTGCAGAGATCCGCTTCCGACAGCGTGCGCTGCACGCGACGGAAGAAGCTGCGCACCTCGCCCTCGTCGAAGCGCATGGAGCGGATGCCGTCGATCACCTCCGGCGTGGCCAGTTGCGGCTTGAACATCAGGTCGTCGACGTCGAACACGACCATCGCGCCCTGCTCATGCAGGTAGGTGACGATGCGATCGATGTGGTCGTCCCAGGGAGTGCGCCAGAGCACCGCGACGTCGACGCCGTGCAGCTCGGCGTAGCCGGTATGGTGCACGGACGACCAGGATGCCTCCCAGCCGAGCCCCCCGGCGCTCTCGGCGTGACGGACGCAGCGATAGAGATTGCCCGGGGTTTCCGGCTCGCCGGAGATGAACAGGATGCGTCGGCGCCCCTCCGGCGCGGCCGCCGCCGCGGCTTGTGGCGGGGTTTCGGGCGCCGGGCTCTCCAGTGTCGCGGGCGACGGCGCCGGTTCGATCTCTGCCGACTCGTCCTGCAAGGCGAGCATGTCGGGCGGCGGTGCCGGCTGGGGCAGCGCCACCGCGGGCAAAGCGGCATCCGGCCGGCCGAGCGAGCGGGCGAGCTTCAGGCGCAGCCGGTCCGGCACCAGGGAAACGGCCGCCCGGAATGGCCGGGTCATGCGCCACGCCGTCGAGTTGAGCAGGATCTCCTTGTCGGCGATGAGCGCGCGGACTTGCGCCTCGACCGCCGCCGCGTGCTCCTGCACCAGGCCAAGCTGCAGTTCCGCCGCCCGGCGGAGCGCGTCGCTCGCCTGCGCCTGCGCCTGCGCCACATCGGCCCGGCTCGCTGCGGCGGCGGCGCGCTCTTCCGCGGCCTGCGCCTGGGCGTGTGCGGCGGCGACAGCCAGCTGCTCCGCCCGGTTGCGCGCGTCGCGCGCATCGGCGAGCTGCACCTGCAGCGTGCGGCGGGCCGCCTCGGCGGCATTGCGCCGGGCGATCGACTCGGCAAGTCGGGCTTCGGTGCGCTCGGCCCATTCGCGGGCTTCCCCGCCGTATTGCAGCGCCTTCTCGGCGGCGTTCCGCGCCTCGGCCTCCGAACGGCGCACCTCGTCGAATTTGCGGCCCAGCTCGCGCGCCTCGAAATCCGCCACCCAGCGCTCGCCGAGCACGGCGAAGCGCTCCCGCACCCGGCCGATCTCCCTGGGATCGTCGATTCGGCAGAGATCCAGCACAGCTTCCGGCACCGCTTCCCCATGCGCCAGCACGCCCAATCCGTGGGCATGCAGGAACTCGAAGCAGGGAAAACGCTCGCGCAGCTCCGCCCAGAACCGCCAGACCCCGAAATCCCGCTCGCGGACGTTGGTGTCATGAAACAGCACCACCGCGCGATCGGACAGCTTCGGCCGCCAGCTTTCGAAATCGTGCCGTGCGTCGTCGTAGGTGTGCCGCCCGTCGATATGCAGCAGATCGACGCTGGCATCGGTGATGGTGGCCCGCGCCTCGTCGAAGGTGCAGCGGAGCAGGCGCGAGAAGCCGGCATAGTGCGCGGCGTGAAACGCGCTCAGATCGGCATAGACATCTTCGGAATAGAAGCCGGCATGCTCGTCGCCCTTCCAGGTGTCGACGGCGAAGCAGCTCGTATCGAGGTGCTCGAGCAGCACGGTTTCGCAGAAGGCGCTGTAGGACACCCCGGACTCTGAGCCGAGTTCGACCAGAACGCGCGGGCGGCAAGCCGCGACGATCCAGTGGGCGAACGGCACGTGCCCATACCAGGCGCTGCCCACCCCACGGCGCTGCGGGGTCAGAAAGAGCGGATCGAGCTGCGGTGAGAGCAGCGGGCCGACGGCATCGCCCGGGGCGGCGCAAGAGGCGTCGATGTGCTGGTCCAAGCTGCACGTCTCCGTTCGGCTCCGCCACCGCGGCGGGACTCGAAGCGTCCCTCTTTAGCGCAACTCGGGGCTGGCCGGTATGGCTGGGCTCCGCCGCGATCTTGCTGCCGGGACCGAAGGCCGACGGAAAGCTCGGAAAGAGAAGAGCCGCCGTGGTTCCCCACGGCGGCCCTTCGGGAAGCGAAGGATTGTCGATCGATTAGGTGTTGTGGATCTGGCTCGAGTTCAGCGGCTGGGTCACGTTGTTGAAGGTGATCTTGGTCCCGTCGGTCAGGGTGACCAGCAGGGAGCCGCCCTGCACGGTCTCGGACTGGATGCCCGAGCCCGGAGCGGAGCCGTAGCCAGCGAGAGAGAGGCTGTCCGTGCTCTTGAAGTCGGTGATGAGGTCGGTTGCGTTGGAGCCGGGGTGAGAGACGAACTGGAAGGTGTTCGACCCGCCGCCGCCGGTCAGCGTCTCCGAGCCGGTGCCTGCCGACTCGATGAAGAAGTCGCTCCCCGAGCCGCCGACCAGCGAGTCGCTGCCGGTGCCGGAGAAGAAGACGTTGTTGCCGCTGCCGCCCGCCGCGTTCAGTGTCTCGTTGCCGGCGCCGGCGATGAACAGGTTGTTGTTGTTAGGCCCGTAGAAATTCACCACGCTGCCGGGGCCGCCGAAGATCTGCGCACCAGCGACCGTCGGGGAGCTGGAGACGACCGTGCTGGTGCTCGACTGGTCGACCAGCACGAGCGGGCTGCTGCCCTGAGTGAAGTAGGTAGCGCTGCCGGTGCCGCCGAAGGCCAGCACGGTTGCGCTGCCCTGCTGGACAAGGATGTTGCCGTTCCCGGAGTTGAGGTACTCCATGTACCCGTTGCCGGTGAAGTATTCGCCACTCGAGCCGGCAGCGAAGATGGTCTCGGCGCCTGAGCCGCCGACGCCGATATTCCCCGTCCCGGTGTCGACCAGAAGTGTCGAGGAGGCCTGACCGGCGAAGAACTCGCCGCCGTTGCCACTCGCGCTCACCGTCTCCGGACCGGTGCCACCCACCACGGTGTCGGGACCCTGCGCGAACACGGTGTCGGCGCCTGTGCCGAGGAAGAACGTGCCCGACCCGGTGCCGGTGGTGACGTTCCAGTTGCCCGAGCCGAGATAGCCGGCATTGCTGCCGCTGCCGTCGAGAACGACGTTGAAGTTGCCGCTGCCGGTGCCCGGCGCATACAGCGTGTTGTTGCCGCCGCCAGCGACCACCGTGCCCGATCCGCTGCCGGCGGTGAAGGTCAGCCCGCCCTGGCCCGCGACGTAGGTGATGGCGGACTGGCTGCCGCCCACGATGGACGAAGTGCCCGACGAATCGTCGAGAATGTACTGGTAGCCGGCAGGGACCGTCACCGCGCCGTTGTTGTCGACGACGAACTCGTTGATGTCACCAGCCGGAGGCGTCGGAGGGGTTCCCTGCGACGCGTATGCCGTGAAGATCGGCGGATTGCCGGTCGCCTTGGCCGTGTAGATCGCCGCCAGCAGCGACGAGGCGTAGCTTTCGTTCGCCTGCGTGGCGAACGGTATGTTGATGACAGCGCCACCGGCGCCCGGAACAGACAGATTGATCGCCATAGACCTCGGCTCCTCGACTTCCCGCGCCTCTATTAACGTTTGTCAGCGTCGCGAGCAAGCCTTTCCGACTGGTTGCAGCGCAGAAAGCTCGCGGACTGCGGTGGGCTCTCTTAACGAGACGAATCTCGTAGTTCTCTCTAAATCTCAGTTACAATTCCGTTACGCAGCGGCCAGCCTGAAGTCACACTGCACCGCTCCACCTCAGGAGGAGAGTAAATGCGGGGTTGAATCCAAGTAATCGTCGAGGCGCAAGCATCCCTACTGGTCGAGCACCAAGAATTCCGTGAGCGTCAGCGTCGCTCGGCCGACCTGGGGCTTGTCGCGAGAGCGTCAGCGTCAGGCCGGGATTTTCTCGGGATTGCCGGCGCAAAACGCCCCAGGCGTGTGCCGGCTCGCGACCGCTGGGGGCGCGCGGCCAAGTGCTGCCCCTCACCGAGGCGATTTGCCGACACGGCCGAGCGGCCCCTGATGACTTTGTCGTTACTTCGCAAGCGACTGTTGGGAGCTCTCAACCGGAGGGTAATCTGATGCCTTGAAACCTGTCACAAATTGTTTGCTGCAACGCACTCCAGGCGCTCTCGCAGGGCCGGCCGCCCCGTCACTGCCGATCAGCGTGTTGCGCCTCTGGGCGACCACCCGGCGCTGCTATCTCACCGACGAAAACGCCGTCGGCTGCAGGATGGTGTTGGTCACGCCCGCCAGAATCGGGCCATCGCGCTCGCTCTCCGCCCGCTTGGAGACCCATTCCGGATCGGCCATGAAGGCGTTCCAGCGCTGCTCGCGCTCGGCCAGCGAC
>JAFAYM010000022.1 GCA_019240395.1 Acidisphaera sp.
CCCCCGCCGATCGAGCTCCCCCCGGAGGACCCTCCCTCCACCCCGCCCCCGACGCGGGCTTGACGCTGCCGCCCGGCAGCTGGTCCGAAAGCGTCTGCTGGTCGTGCGACGGCCCGGCCGAGCCGGACTGCGCCTTCGTGGCGACCCTGGTGGCTGACCCGAAGAACCTCCCGGACGCGCTCGGCTACCCCGTCGTTGACAGCAAGCGCGAAGCGCGGGTGCAGGTGACCGTCCCGCGCTGCCGCGCCTGCCGCAACCGGTCGCGGGCGGGCGGCATACGGATGGTCTGCGGCATGGTGCTCGGTGCGGCGCTGCTCGGCGGCTCGTACTGGTGGACCGGCGCGCATGCCGGCCGACCGCCGTGGTTCGTCGTCGTAAACCAGGAGTTCACGACGATCGTTCTCCTGTTCGCCGGCGCGGTGGTCGGCACTCTGGCCTGCGTGTTCTACGCCTTCACCCGCGAGCCCGTCGCCCGCCGCTCCTACGACGATTTCCCTCCCGTCGCCGCCCTGCGCGCCGCCGGCTGGTCCTGGCCGTCATCGGAGTGAACTCTCACCCCGCGTGATCGTCCGGCGCCACCGCCGCCTCCAGCAGCCCGCGGCTCGCCAGATTGGCCATCAGCGCCCGCACGCCGAAGCGCCAGGGCGGGGCCTGGTCGCTGGTGCGCACGCGGTTGACCAGCGTGCCGAGCCGCGCCGAGCCGATCGCCACGATGTCGCCGGGCTTGTGCGTGAAGCCGCCGCCGCCGCCCTCGCGCGGCTTGGTCGGCGCGAACATCGTGCCGAGGAAGACCACGAACCCGTCGGGATACTGATGCGTGGCCCCGATCGCCTGGCCGACGATGTCGGCGGGATCGCGGCTGATCCGGCGCATCGCACTCGTCCCATCGAGCACGAAGCCGTCCTCGCCGGCAACGTGCAGCGCGATCTCCGCCTGGCGCACGTCATCGAGCGTGAACTTCTCGTCGAACAGCCGCAGGAACGGGCCGATCGCCGTCGAGGCGTTGTTGTCCTTCGCCTTGCACAGCAGCAGCGCGCTGCGCCCCTCGAAGTCGCGCAGGTTGACGTCGTTGCCGAGCGTCGCGCCGACGATCCGTCCGCTGCTCGCCACCGCCAGCACGACCTCCGGCTCCGGGTTGCTCCAGGCCGAGGCGGGATGGATGCCGATATCGGCGCCGAAGCCGACGGCCGACATCGGCTGCGCCTTGGTGAAGATCTCGGCGTCCGGTCCGATGCCGACTTCCAGGTATTGCGACCACAGGCCGCGCCGCACCAGCGCCTGCTTCAGGCTCGCCGCCTCCGGCGATCCCGGCTTCACCTGCGCCAGATCGACGCCGATCTCGGTGGCCAGCGCGTCGCGCGCGCCCGCGGCCGCCGCCGGGTCGCCCTTGGCCTGCTCCTCGACGACGCGCTCGAGCATGGAGGCGACGAAGGTGACGCCGGCCGCCTTGATCGCCTGCAGATCGACCGGCGCCAGCAGCCACGGCCGCGAGGCATCGCGGCGCGCCGGGTCGCTGTTGCGCAGCAGCGCCTCGACATCGCCGATCCGCTCGCCCGCCGCGCCGCGCAGCGCACCGACGGGATCGGCGAGATCACACAGCGCGCTGGTTGTGGCGACGCTGCGGGAAATGTCGAACACCCCGTCCGGCTGCACGCGCACCACCGCCGGCCCGTTCGCGCCGGGCAGCCACGCGCGTCCCACCCAGCTCCCGGCGTAGCCGTCTTCCGGCGGCGTGTATCGGTCGAACATCGTCAGACCTCCACAAAAGCAGGAAACCCTAGCGGCAACCACCCCGACCGACCACCCCGAACGTGGAAACGGCATCGTCATCGCGAGGAGCGCAGCGGCGCGGCATCGTCATCGCGAGGAGCGCAGCGACGCGGCGATCCAGGGCCACCCCACCGCGCCCGCCCCCGGTGGATTCCCACGCCGCCAAGGGGCGGCTCGCAAATGACGGCGCAGCCGCCGTGGGCTCGAACCGGCGATAATCGGTACTTGGCCTGATCGCCCGCAGGATCTATAGTCCGGCTATCAGTTCCTCCCCGCCGGACCCGCCAACTGCCATGGCGCTCTGGCGGGGTTATTTGTTCTGGGGTGGCCGCCTGTTACGAGCACGATCGCCTGCAGCGAAGTCAGACCCGGCAAAAGGAAGCGAAATCATGCCAGCCGAGCGGCCCCGCCTGCTGTTCCTCGATGGACGCAACGTCGCCTACCAGGACGCCAACGTGCACGTGCTCGGCACCGCGTTCAAATACGCCGCGACCATCTTCGAGGGCATCCGCGCCTACCACAACGAACGCACCGGCCAGCTCTACGTCTTCCGCCTGGCCGAGCACCTCGACCGGCTGTTCGAGTCGGCGGGAATCGTGCGCATGGAGCTGCCCTATTCCCGCCAGGAATTCACCGACCACCTGCTGGCGCTGATCCGCGAGAACGCGCTGCGCCAGGATCTGCACATCCGCATCTCCGCCTTCGTCACCGAGGATAACGGTCGGCTGGATTCCGTCGGCCCGGTCGGTGTCGCCATGGCCGCCATGCCGATGGGCCGCTACGACGCGGGCCTGCCCGGCGGCGGCCTGCACGTCTGCGTCAGCGCGTGGCGGCGCATCGGCGACGCGGCGATGCCGCCGCGCGTCAAGACCTCGGCCAACTACCACAACAGCCGGCTCGCCATCCTCGACGCCCGCGCCGCCGGCTTTCAGGACACCATCCTGCTCGACGAGCGCGGCCGCGTCACCGAGGGCCCCGGCTACAATCTGTTCGTCGTCCGCGGCGGCCAGGTGCTGACGCCGCCGGTGACCTCCGGCATTCTCGAGGGCGTCACCCGCGACACGCTGATCCGCCTGTTCGCCGGCCTGCACGACATGAAGGTGACGGAGCGCGAGATCGACCGCACCGAGCTCTACGTCGCCGACGAGGCCTTCTTCTGCGGCAGCGGCAAGGAGGTCACGCCGATCGCCAGCGTCGACCATCGCCCGCTGCGCGTCGCCGCCCCCGGCCCCTGGACCGAGCGCATCCGCCAGAGCTACTTCGCCGTCGCGAAGGGCGAGCACCCGCACTATGCGGAGTGGCTGCTGCCGGTCTACTGAGCAAGCCGATGGCCGGCATCTACGAACGCCTCGGCGTACGCACCATCGTCAATGCCAAAGGCTCGGCGACGCGACTCTCCGGCGCCATCCTGCCCGAGGAGGTCGCGCAGGCCATGGCGGAGGCGTCGCAGAGCTGTGTCGACATCGCCGAGCTGCAGGCCGCCGCCGGCGCGATCATCGCCGAGGCGACCGGCGCCGAAGCCGGCTACGTGACATCGGGCGCCGCCGCCGGCCTGCTGCTCGGCACCGCCGCCTGCGTCACCGGCCTCGATCCCGGCAGGATGAACCGGCTGCCCGATACCGCCGGCATGAAGAACGAAGTCGTCATGCCGCGCAGCCAGCGCAACTTCTACGACCACGCCGTGCGCGCCGCCGGCGTGCGCATCGTCGAGGTCGGCCTGCCCGACCGCTTCAGCGGTGCCGGCGTGCGCGACGCCGAGCCCTGGGAGATCGCCGACGCGATCACCGAGCGCACCGCCGCGGTGCATTTCGTCGCGCAGCCCTGGTCGCGCCCGCCGCTCGCCGACATCGTCCGCATCGCGCATGCCGCCGGTGTGCCGGTGCTGGTCGACGCCGCGGCACAGCTGCCGCCGGCGACGAACCTGCGGCGCTTCATCGCCGAGGGTGCCGACCTCGTGGTGTTCAGCGGCGGCAAGGCGCTGCGCGGCCCGCAGGCCTCCGGCATCCTCTGCGGCCGCCGCGACCTCGTCATGGCGGCGGCGCTGCAACACCTCGATCTCGACATCGACTGGCCGCTCTGGTCGCCGCCGCCCGGATTGATCGACAAGCGGCTGCTGGCCGGTGCGCCGCACCACGGGATCGGCCGCCCGTGCAAGGTCGGCCGCGAGGAAATCGTCGGCCTGATCACCGCGCTGCGACTGTTCCTCGCCGCCGACCCCGAGGCGCGCCGCGCCGCCTGGCACGTCCAGCTCGCCACGATCGCCGACGGCCTCGGCGGTCTGCCCGGCCTCACGGCGCGGCTCGACGGCAGCGGCGAGGTGCCGCTGCTGCACCTGGTTCTCGACCACGACGCCAAGCTCGGCGCGGCAGAACTCGCCGAGCGCCTGCAGCGCGGCGACCCGCCCATCCACGTCGACCATGCGCGCCTGTCGGAAAACATCCTCCGCTGCAACCCGACATGCCTCAAGCCCGATCAACCCGCGATCGTCGCCCGGCGAGTGAGGGAGCTGCTGACGTGATCATCGATTGCCACGCCCATGTCTTTCAGCCCTGGGCCGAGGCGTGCGGCCATGCCTCGCGTGACCTGCATCGCCGGTACATGCAGCGCGTGCAGACGCGGCCGGCGGCCTTCGTGTTCCGCGCCCGCGACGGCCGCCGGGTCGACGCCGCGGCACTGTTCCGCGCCGGCGACAACAGCTGGGCCGGCCTGACCGAGGTGAATTTCCGCGTCGGGCGCTATGGCCAGCTCGACTTCACCGTCGACGGCGAGGATTTCTACGTCCAGTACATGCCGGTCGCGATGCAGGAGATCGTCGCCCCGCCGGAGCTGATGCTGGCGCAGATGGCCTATGCCGGTGTCGACCGCTGCGTGCTCCAGGCCGGCGGCGGCTACGGCGCGATGAACGACTACAACGCCTTCGCGCAGAATCAGTATCCCCGGAAATTCACCGGCCTGCTCAACATCGACGAGCCGCGCGCCGACACGCCCGAGGCGCTCACCGAACTGGCCCGCGCCCGCGACCGGCTGGGCCTGCGCGGCCTCTATTACGGCCTCGAAGCGTTCGCCCGCTACGGCTTCGACGTGTGTTTCGACGACGTGCGCTTCGACGGCTTCTGGGAGGCGGTGGAGCGCTCCCAGCTCCCGGTTTTCTTCGAGGCCCCGGCCATTCCGCACTACGATGCCGCGAGCTACGTCGCCAACATGCAGCGCCTGGATGGCCTGCTCGACCGCTTCCGCCGCTTGCGCGTGCTGCTGGTCATGGGTCCGCCGGTCGCGTTCTTCGGTCAGGACGGGGAGTGGCGGTTCCCCGACCCCGTCCTGAAACTCTACCGCCGTGACGCGGTGCAGCTCGAGGTCATGTTCCCGATCACCTGGGGCGGCCGGTGGGAGTATCCGTACCCCGAGGCGCAGGCGCTGATCCGCGGCCTGCGCGACCAGTTCGGCGCCGCCAAGCTGATCTGGGGCTCCGATATGCCCAATGTCGAGCGTTTCTGCACCTATACCCAGTCGCTCGACTACGTGCGCCGGCACTGCACCTTCCTCTCCGAGAGCGAGAAGGCGCTGATCCTCGGAGAGAACGTGCGCGAGCTGCTGAAGTGAAGGGGGGCCGGGATCCGCTGACCCGCAACCAGGCTCAGCTCTCCGGCGCCAGCCCGATATACTTGAACTGGCGCAGCGGATCGCCGTCGGCGTAGGCCGGGTTGTGCTGCACCTGGAATGTGCTGACCGCGGTCGTTGAAAGATCGCCGTTTCCGTCGAACGCGATCAGACCCTGAAGCGTGGAGAGATGCGTCGCCTGAATCGCATCGCGCACCGAGTGCCTGTCGATGGCCTTGCCGCTCGCCGCAACCCGGCCGATGGCGTCGAGCGCCACGGCCGCGGCATCGAAGGCGGTTATCGAATAGTCGAACGGCTGAACGCCGAACCGCTTGACGAAACGGTCGATCCAGTCCCGTGCCGCCGCGTCTTCCAGAACGTGCGGCGCCGCCACGGTGACGTACCAGCCATTCGCCGCCGGAAACCCGGTTGCCGTGAGGAATGAGCCTCCGAGAAGCGCATCGGTGCCGGCCTTGATCATCTTGGGAACGACGTCGTAGGACTGCTTGGCGACCTTGATCCCGGCCTGCACGTCGCCCGTGAAATAGAGCGCCTGCGGCGCCAGCGCCTTCACCTTGGTCAGGACCGTCATGTAGTCGGCCTCCCGCGGATTGACGCGATCCGCACCGAGCACCTTGATGCCCCTCACCGCGGCCTGCTTACGAAAACTCTCCGCCACGCCGACGCCGAACGACGTTCCATCATCGAGGACGAAGGCCGAGGTGACATTCAGCTTTTCCGCCAGGAAATTCGCCATTCCGGGCGCCTGGTAGGCATCTGTCGTGACCGTTCGGAAATACGTGGTCCGACCGCTCGGCCGGTAGATGTTCGCCAGCTTCGGATCGGTGAGATCCGGATTGGTGCCGCTGGGGCCGATAGTGGCGAGATCCGCCCGGTTCAGGATCGCTTCGATGGCCTTGGCGGAGTCGCTGGTCTTCGGCCCGACGACAGCCACCACGTCAGGGTCTTCGGCGAGCTCGCGCGCGTCTCTCGCCGCCTGTGCCGGATCGAAATCGCCGGCCGTGGTGGTGTAGTCGTCGAGCACGACGGGAGTGATCCTGTGGCCCGCCGGGCCGCCCTTGGCATTGGCCTCCTCGATGGCCAGCAGCGCGCCGTCGAGCTGCAGCTTCCCATCGGCTGCATTCGGACCGTTCTGGGTCATGATGATGCCGAGTTTCAGCGCTCGGGCTCCTGGTGCCTGCGACTGGGGCGTCGGCGACTGCGCCCTCGACCGACTCGCGGCGCCGGCATCGAGCAGCAAGCCGGCTCCGGCGAGAAGGGTGGCATTGAACAATCTTCGACGGATCGGCAATGATCTGTTGGACATGGTTCCCTCCTCTGATGATCGAAGCGTCAAGGTCTTCGGCTCGTGCAGTGTGGCGCGTCGCTACGTCCGGCCTCAAGGACGCTGCGCGCCGGCGAAGCCGCCGGTCGCCTGCGGCGATCCTTGACCCCGGCCGCGCCGCCCCGCTGCATGGGTGTGTGGCCGGGACGAAGGAACGGCGCTTGCAGCCGAACCAAGGAACATTTCTGATTTCCGGGTGGCTTCATCGGAGGCCGCGCGCGTTCTCCGCCAGAAACGCCCAGAGATACGCGGCATAGGAGCGCGCCACCTCCACATGGAAACGCTCGGCGGCGCGGCGCCACAGCACGATCTCCGCCTTGCCGCACACCGTGCGGGTGCAGCTTCCCGGCGGGAACGCCGTGACGTGGAGATCCAGTGGACAGCCGGCGTTCAGCAGCGCCGCGGCGAGCCGCCCCGTGATGTCGAGCGCCGTCTGCCTGTGGCCGACATCCACCGCGGCTCCCGCACCAGCGACGCGCAGAACCGCGCCGCCCGGGATCGCCAGCGCCAGCCACTCATCGGGCCCGAGACACAGCACGGCACCGGCGTCACGCTCGGCGACGCTCCCGACCTGGTCCGGCAGCCCGACGCCGAACGCCGCCGCGTCGCCGCGCAGCACCGCGCGATCGAACCGCGGCGTCACCGAAACGGTCACTCCGGCGGCCTCGATCGGCGCAACCCCGTCGAGCGCACCGCGCACGCGATCATCCATGCAGCCGCGCCCCCTCGGGATCGACCAGCACCGGATCGCACACCCGCGCCGCCATCGCGCCGGCCGTCATCTGCACGAACACGATCTCGCCCATCCGCGCCCGGCCATCCGCGACCAGCGCCATCACCACCGCGCGCCCGACCGTGCCGCTGCCGTACGCCGACGTGACATGGCCGATCGCCGTCCGATCCTGCGCCGCCGCGGTGACCTGCATCCCCTCCTCGGGCAGGCGCGACGCATCGTCCAATGCCAGTCCGACCAGCTGTCGCCGCCCGGCGGCGGCGAGATCGGGCCGCGACAGCGAGCGCTTGCCGACGAAATCCTGCTTCTTTCTGCCGATCGCCCAGCCGAGCCCGAGATCGTCGATCGTCACCGTCCCATCGGTCTCCTGGCCGACGATGACATAGCCCTTCTCGGCCCGCAGCACGTGCATCGCCTCCGTGCCGTAGACCGCGCCGCCGAGCCCCTGCACCCGCTCCCAAACCTGCTCCCACACCGCCAGGCCGTGATCGGCGCCGACGTTGATCTCGAACCCTATCTCGCCGGTGAAGCTCACCGCGAACAGCCGCGCCGCCACGCCGCACACCTGGCAGCTCCGCACGCTCATATGCGGCAGCGCCTGGCGCGACAGATCGACATCCTCGACCAGTGGCGCGATCGCCTCCCGCGCCCGCGGACCCTGCACCGCGATCACCGCCCATTGCTCGGTCACCGAGGTGAGCCATACCTGCAGCTCCGGCCATTCCGTCTGCGAATAATCCTCCATCAGCCCCAGCACCAGCGCCGCATTGCCGGTTCCGGTGGTGACGTGAAAACGGTCCGCCGACAGCCGCCCGACGATGCCGTCATCCCGCACGAAGCCGCTCTCGCCGAGCAGCACGGCGTAGCGGCAGCGCCCCGGCGCCAGATTGGCCAGCGCGTTGACGTACATCCGCTCCAGAAACACCGCAGCGTCGCGCCCGACCACCTCGATCTTGCCGAGCGTGGACGCATCGAACAGCCCGACCGTCTCGCGCACCGTGCGGCACTCCCGCGCCACCGCGACGTGCATGTCCTCGCCGGCGCGCGGGAAGCAGCGCGCCCGCTTCCACGCCCCGACATCCTCGAACAGCGCGCCCTGCGCCGCCGCCCATCCGTGGATCGCCGTCGTGCGCACCGGATCGAACAGCGCGCCGCGCGCCACCCCGGCCAGCGCGCCGAAGCTGACCGGCGTGTAGGGCGGCCGGAACGTCGTCAGCCCGACCGCCTCCACCGGCGCGGCAACGGCCTGCGCGACGATGCCGAGCGCATTGACGTTGGACGTCTTGCCCTGGTCGGTCGCCATGCCGGTCGTGGTGTAGCGCTTGACATGCTCGATCGAGCGGAAGCCTTCGCGCGTCGCCAGCCGCAGATCCTTCGCCGTGACGTCGTTCTGGAAATCGACGAAGGCGCGTCCGCTTCCCGGCCCGGGCGCCCGCGGCGGCGCGCATTCGCACGACGGTGCATCCTCGACGGCCCAGCTCTCGCCCGAGGCGGCGAACCCCGCCCGCATTGCCGCCGCGGCGCCGGCCTGCGCGCCGTCGGCCAGCATTTCGGCGAGCCCGAACACGCCGCGGCACGCCCCGACGCAGGTCAGCCCCGGCACCGGCGTCCTGGGCACGAAGCCGATCGTCGGATCATGACGCGGCCGGCCGCGCGCCTGCGAATAGAGGTGCAGCGACGGCGTCCAGCCGCCGCCCATGCACAGCAGATCGGCGGCGACGCGCTCCCGCCCTCCGGAAAATCCGATCGTGACGCTGCGCACCCGCAGCCGCCCGGCCGTGCCGACGATCGTCGCACCGCTTCGCACCGGAATGCCCGCGTCGCGCGCCATCTGCGGCAGCGCGCCCTCCGCGGCGTCGCGCAGATCGGCGACCATCGCCACCTCCACCCCCGCCGCGTGGAGCGCAAGCGCGGCGCGATAAGCGCTGTCGCCCTCGGCGGCGACCACGGCGCGCCGCCCCGGCCGCACGCCGTAGCGCACGACGTAGCTCTGCACCGCCCCGGCCAGCATGATCCCCGGCCGGTCATTGCCGGGAAACACCAACGGCCGCTCGATGCTGCCGGCGGCGACGATCACCTCGCGCGCCCGCACCTGCCACAGCCTTTCGCGCGGCAACGCCGGATCGGGCGCGGCGAGATGGTCGGTGACGCGCTCGATCAGCCCGACCATGTTCTGCGCATAGTAGCCGAACGCGGTGGTGCGCGCGAGCAGCACCGTCTCCGGCGCCGCTTCCAGCCGCGCCAGCGTGTCGCGCAGCCACTCCGCCGCCGGCACGCCGCCGATGCGCGCCCGCTCCTCCGCGAGCAGGCTGCCGCCGAATTCCGCGCCCTCGTCGCAGACGATCACCCGCGCGCCCGAGCCCGCCGCCGCGCGCGCCGCCGCCAGCCCCGCCGGCCCGGCGCCGATCACCAGAACGTCGCAATGCGCGTAGCATTGAACGTAGCGGTCGGGATCGGCGGTATCCGGCGCGCGCCCGAGCCCCGCGGCGCGCCGGATGAGCGGCTCGTACAGCCTCGCCCAGGCGCGCGGCGGCCACAGGAACGTCTTGTAGTAGAACCCGGTCGGCAGCAGCGGCGCCAGCCGGTCGCTCACCGCCCCCGCATCGAACGCCAGCGACGGCCAGCGATTCTGGCTGCGCGCCACCAGCCCGTCATGCAGCTCGACCTGCGTCGCGCGAAGATTCGGCGTCCGCCGTCCCGCCCCGCGGTCGATCTCCACCAGCGCGTTCGGCTCCTCCGACCCGGCGGCGAGGATGCCGCGGGGCCGGTGATACTTGAACGAGCGTCCGACGAGATGCACGCCGTTGGCCAGCAGCGCCGAAGCCAGCGTGTCGCCGGCAAAGCCTTCCATCCCGCGCCCGTCGAAGGAAAACCCGAGCGGCCGCGCCCGATCGATGCGCCCGCCCGCCGCCGTGCGGAACCTCTGACTCACCCTCCCGCCTCGTGCTCGGCGAACCGGTCGGTGACGGTGTCGCGCACCACATTGAAGAACCGCGCGCAGCCATGCAGATGCCGCCACCGCTCGGCATGCCGGCCGCGCGGGTTGCTGCGGGTGTGGAGGAAAGCCGCCCACGCCGCGTCGTCCAGCGCCGACGGATCGGCCGGCCGCGCGATATGCGCCTCGCCGCCATAGACGAACTCGATCTCCGGACGCGGGCCGCAGAACGGGCAGGGGATCAGCAGCATGTCAATGCGCCACCGCCGCCGCCGCCGCCTCGTCGATCAGTCGCCCGGTGCGGAACCGATCGAGCGAGAACGGCGCGTTGATCGGATGCGGCGCGCCGGTGGCCAGCGTGTGCGCGAACAGATGGCCCGACCCCGGCGTCGCCTTGAACCCGCCGGTCCCCCAGCCGCAATTGACGAACAGCCCCGGCACCGGGGTGGCGCCGATGATCGGCGAGCGGTCCGGCGTGACATCCACCGTGCCGCCCCAGTTGCGCAGCATGCGCATCCGCCGGAACTGCGGAAACAGCTCGCAGATCGCCTCCAGCGTATGCGTCACGATATGCAGCCCGCCGGTCTGGCTGTACGAGACATAGGCGTCGGTGCCGGCGCCGATCACCAGCTCGCCCTTGTCGGATTGGCTGACATAGGCGTGGATGGTGTTGCTCATGACGACGCAGGGAAACACCGGCTTCACCGGCTCGGACACCAGCGCTTGCAGCGGATAGCTCTCCAGCGGCATGCGAACCCCCGCCATCGCCATCACCACGCTGGTATTGCCCGCCGCGACGACGCCGATCGTGCGCGTGGCGACGCGCCCGCGCGTGGTCTCGACAGCCGCGACGGCGGCCGAGCCGTCGCGGACAATGCCGGTCACCTCGCAATTCTGCACGATGTCGACGCCGAGCGCCGACGCGCCGCGCGCATACCCCCAGGCCACCGCGTCGTGCCGCGCCGTCCCGCCGCGCCGCTGCAAAGCCGCGCCGAGCACGGGGTAGCGCATATTCCCATCGATCGCGAGCGGTGGGCAGAACGCCTTGGCCTGCGCCGGCGTCAGCCACTCATTATCCACCCCGGCCAGGCGGTTGGCGTGCACGTGGCGCTGGAACACCTGCACATCGTGCACGGTATGCGCCAGCATCATGACGCCGCGCGGCGAATACATGACATTGTAGTTCAGCGCCTGCGACAGCCCCTGCCACAGCTGCATCGCGTGCTCATAGAGCGCGGCACTCTCCGCCATCAGGTAGTTGGAGCGGATGATCGTGGTGTTGCGCCCGGTATTGCCGCCGCCGATCCAGCCCTTCTC
>JAFAYM010000039.1 GCA_019240395.1 Acidisphaera sp.
CCACCGAGGAGGACGCCATCCGCATCGCCAACGACACCGAGTTCGGGCTCGCGGCCTACTTCTACGCCCGCGACGTCGGCCGCGTGTTCCGGGTCGCCGAGGCGCTGGAATACGGCATCATCGGCATCAACGAAGGCATCATCTCCACCGAGGTGGCGCCGTTCGGCGGCATGAAAGCCTCGGGCCTCGGACGCGAGGGCTCGAAATACGGCATCGAGGAATACATCGAAATCAAGTACCTCGCTCTCGGCGGTATCGGCGCGGATTAAGCAAGGAAGGCGAGGGGCTCCCCCTCGGCGGGCAATTCCACCGGCTTCGCCGGCGGAACCTTCGCCCGCTCCGCACCTCGACCCCGCTGGGGGGCAGCTTCCCCCCAGACCCCGTTACGGTTTCCAAAGGCATTGCCTTTGGTGGGGGTCGAGGGGGGCGAAGCCCCCTCGCCTTGCTTCAGCCTCCCGCGCGATCCTCGTACTTGAACGACACCTTCAGCTTGACGCGATACTGCTCGACCTTGCCGTCCTTCAGCGCGAGGTCCTGCTCGGTCACCTCGGCCACCCGCAAATCGCGCAGCGACGAACTGGCGCGCTCCACCGCGGCGGCCGCGGCCCGTTCCCAGGACTCGCTGCTCGTGCCAACCAGCTCGACGACTTTGTAGACACTTTCTGCCATGACGCCCTCCCGTTCTGGTGGTTAGCCGACATCGAGGCTAGGACAGCGCGACGTGCGAGTCACCCGGGAGGGCGGCATGGCCTACGACTTCGACCTCTTCGTGATTGGCGGCGGCTCGGCGGGCGTGCGCTGCGGCCGCATCGCCGCCGGCCACGGTGCCCGCGTCGCAGTTGCGGAAGAACGGTTCTGGGGCGGTACCTGCGTCAACGTCGGCTGCGTGCCCAAGAAGCTGCTGGTGCAGGCCGCCGAATACGGCGCCTGGGCCGACGACAGCCGCGGCTTCGGCTGGGACATCACGAGGGGCGGCCATGACTGGACGGCGCTCATCGCGGCGAAGGACCGCGAGATCGGCCGGCTCACCGGCGTCTATCGCACCCTGCTGGAGGGCGCCGGGGCCACCGTCTTCGAGACCAGGGCGCGCTTTCTGGACCCGCATACGATCGAGGTCGGCAACCACCGCGTCACCGCCGAGCGGGTGGTGATCGCCGTCGGCGGCCACCCGGTCCGGCCGGTCATTCCCGGGGCCGAGCACGGCATCGTCTCGGATGATGCGTTCTACCTTGAGCGCCTGCCCCGCCACGTCGCCATCCTGGGCGGCGGCTATATCGGCGTCGAGTTCGCCGGCATCTTCGCCGGACTCGGCGCACAGGTGGACCTGGTCTGCCGCCAGCCGCTGCTCTTGCGCGGCTTCGACGAGGAGCTGCGGGAGGGCCTGGTCGAGGCGATGCAAGAGCAGGGCATAACGCTCCACCTGCGCTGCAACATCAAGGATGTCGAGGCGAAGGGTGACCGCCGGCACGCCCTGCTCAGCGACGGCACGCGGCTGGAGACCGACCTCGTCCTGTTCGCTGTCGGCCGGCAGCCCAACGTGGCCGGCCTCGGGCTGGAGCGGGCAGGAGTCGAGATCAACAGCTTCGGCGCCGTCTGCATCGACGAGACATGGCGCACCAATCAGCCCCACATCTTTGCCATCGGCGACGTCACCGACCGGCTCAACCTCACCCCGGTCGCCACCGCCGAGGGCCACTCGCTGGCCGACCTGCTGTATGGCGGCCCCGAGCGGCACTGGAACTTCGCGCAGGTGCCGACGGCGGTGTTCTCGGTGCCGCCGATCGGCACCGTGGGGCTGACCGAGGCGGCGGCGGTGGAGCGCGGCACGCTCGACATCTACACCACCCGCTTCACGCCGATGCGCTATACCCTGGCGCAGCGCAACCGCCGCGCCCTGATGAAGCTGGTCGTGGACCAGGCGAGTCAGCGCGTGCTGGGCGTCCACATGCTCGGCGACGACGCGCCTGAGATCATCCAGGGCATGGCCGTGGCGATGACGGCGGGCGCCACCAAGGCCGATTTCGACCGCACCGTCGGCGTCCATCCGACGGCGGCGGAGGAGTTCGTGACCATGCGCACGCGCACCCGGGTTGCGGGCGTCGCAAGGGCCGCGGAGTAGCGCACCGTCGGCATTCCGTGTCTAACTCCGGCGACGCGCCGGGGGGCCGGCGCGGGAGGAAAGCCCCGAAGGAACGCCTATGTCGCAAGCCGAAGCCCGGGGCTGGACCCCGGAAAGCTGGCGGGCCCGCCCGATCCGCCAGGCGCCGGTCTATCCCGACCCGGCGAAGCTCACCGCCGCAGAGGAGCGGTTGCGCCGCTACCCGCCGCTGGTATTTGCCGGTGAAGCCCGCCGGCTGCGCGCCGCCCTGGCGATGGCGGCCGACGGCCGCGCCTTCGTGCTGCAGGGCGGCGATTGCGCCGAAAGCTTTTCCGGCTTCACCGCCAACCTCATCCGCGACAGCTTCCGCGTGCTGCTGCAGATGGCGGTGGTACTCACCTTCGGCGCCAAGGTGCCGGTAGTGAAGCTCGGCCGCATGGCCGGCCAGTACGCCAAGCCGCGCAGCTCCGATGCCGAGACCCAGGACGGGCAGACACTGCCCAGCTATCGCGGCGACATCATCAACGGCCCGGATTTCACGCCGGAGGCACGGGTGCCCGACCCGGCGCGCATGGAGAGCGCCTATTTCCAGTCCGCCGGCACGCTCAACCTGCTGCGCGCCTTCGCCAGCGGCGGCTACGCCGACCTGCACGAGGTGCATCGCTGGAACCTCGGCTTCGTCGCCCGCTCGCCGCTCGCCGAGCGCTACCGCGACCTGGCCTCGCGCATCGACGAGACGCTGGGCTTCATGGCGGCCTGCGGCATGACCAGCGCCACCACGCCGCAGATCCGCGAGACCGATTTCTACACCAGCCATGAGGCGCTGCTGCTGCCCTATGAGCAGGCGCTGACGCGCGTCGACAGCACGTCGGGCGACTGGTACGCCTGCTCCGCGCATTTCCTCTGGATCGGCGACCGCACGCGCCAGCCGGAGGGCGCGCATGTCGAGTTCCTGCGGGGCGTGAAGAACCCGATCGGCATGAAGGTCGGGCCGACCATGGACGCCGACGAGCTGGTCCGGCTGATCGAGACGCTGAACCCTGAGGGCGATCCCGGCCGGCTGACCCTGATCAGCCGCATGGGCGCCGACAAGCTGGCCGCCAAGCTGCCGCCGCTGCTCCGCGCGGTGCGCCGCGCCGGCATCCCCGTGGTGTGGCTGTGCGACCCGATGCACGGCAACACCGTGTCCACCGCGGCGCGGCTGAAGACGCGCAGCTTCGACGCCATCCTCTCGGAGGTGCGCAGCTTCTTCGACGCCCACGCCGCCGAGGGCACGGCGGCCGGCGGCGTGCACGTCGAGATGACGGGGCAGGAGGTCACCGAGTGCGTCGGCGGCGCGCACCGCCTCACCGAGGCAGATCTCGGGGTGCGCTACGAGACGTTCTGCGATCCCCGGCTGAATGCCGGCCAGTCGCTCGAGCTCGCCTTCCTGATCGCCGAGGAGCTGAAGGCGCGCCGCGCACCTCCGGGCGGCGCGCGCGAGGTGCCGCCCGCCGTGGCGGCGCAGTGACGCGGCATTCCCGATGAGCCCGGAGGCACCCGCGGATCTCTGCCGGGAGATCACCGAGCGAACCGACAGCTATTTCAACCGCACCAAGGCGGTGGTGGCGCGCTTCGGCGACAAGCGGGTGACCTACGCGGTGTTCCTGCGCCGGCCGGTGATCTCGGCGCCGCGGCTGATGCTGGACTGGCTGCGCCTGGTCAGCCGCGGGCGGGACACGCCGTTCGATCTCGAGGTCACCCATCCCGAAGGATCCTGGGTCGGCGCCGGCGAGCCGCTCGTCTATGTCACCGGCAGCTTCCTGGCGCTGAGCGACCTCGAGACGATCCTGCTGCAGAAACTCGGGCCGGCCTGCGTGGCCGCGCACCACGCCTACCAGATGTGCCTGGCGCTGCCGCACGTCGAGTTCCTGGCCATGGAGGCGCGGCACTGCGCCGGCGCGGAGATGCAGGAGATGATGGCCTACGCCGCCTCGGTCGGCAGCGAGGCGGCCCGCCGCGAAGGCGCGCGCGGCTTCATCGGCAACGCCAATGACAGCACCGCGCACTGGTTCGGCGTCGTCGGCGGGCGCGGCACCATGCCGCACTCGCTGATCGGCTATGCCGGCTCGACGGTGCGCGCGGCCGAGATGTTCCACGAGACCTATCCCGACGAGAACCTCACCGTTCTGGTGGATTATTTCGGGCGCGAGATCAGCGACACCCTCGAGGTCTGCCGGCGTTTCCCCGATCTCGCCGCGTCGGGCACGCTCTCGATGCGGCTCGACACGCATGGCGGGCGGTTCATCGAGGGGCTCAATCCCGCCGAGAGCTACGCCGTGCTGGAGCGGCACGCCCCCGGCGCCATCCGCCGCTATCGCAGCGAGAGCGAGCTGCGCTTCCTCGTCGGCACCGGCGTTTCCGCCGCGGCGATCTGGCGGCTGCGCGAGGCGCTCGACGAAGCCGGCTTTCCGCGCGTGCGCATCGTCGCCTCCTCCGGCTTCGGCGTCGAGAAGTGCCAGACCATGGCCGACGCGAAGGCGCCGATCGACGTCGTCGGGACCGGCAGCTTCATTCCCAATCTCTGGACCGAGACCTACGCCACCGCCGACATCGTCGAATACGATGGCGTGTCGAGGGTGAAGGTCGGGCGCGAGTTCCTGCTGCGCTCCCGCCAGGGTGCGTGATCGGGTGCGTGATCGGGTGCGTGAGATCGGCCGGTGAGCGACCTGTTTGCCCCGGACGGCGGCTGGCGGGTGCGTATCCTCGACCTCTCCGGCGCCTCGGCGGACAACGTCGTGGAAGAGATCGGCGGCTTCCCGACCTTGATGCAGGCCAACGGCTTCGCCCGGCGCTATGTGCGCGACAGCATCGAGCGTTGCCGGACGGCGGGCATGAGCGCCAAGGAGGTGCTGGAGGCGTGGTTCGCCTATGGCGAGGACGCCGAGGTGATGGACGCCCCGGATGGAAGCTGGCGCAGCGCGACCGAGCTCGGCGATTTCGCCGACCGGCCGGCCGGCACCGAGGAGCGCGACTGGCGGGCGCTCGATCCAAGGCGGATCGGCGACGACGAGCCGGAGGATAGCGCCGGCACATGAGCGTGCGGGTCCGCTTCGCCCCGAGCCCGACCGGCTACCTGCATGTCGGCAACGCCCGCCCGGCGCTGGCCAACTGGCTGTTCGCCCGGCGGCACGGCGGCAGCTTCCTGCTGCGCCTCGACGACACCGACGCGCAGCGCTGCAAGCCGGAATACGCCGATGCCATCCTCCACGACCTGCGCTGGCTCGGCCTCTCCTGGGACGACAGCATCCGCCAGTCCGACCGGCTGGCGCTCTATGCCGGGGCGGCCGAGCGGCTGAAGCAGGCCGGCCGGCTCTATCCCTGCTTCGAGAGCGAGGAGGAACTGCGCGCCAAGCGCGAGGCCCGCCTGAAGCGGGGCCGCGCACCGGTCTACGACCGGGCGATGCTCACCCTGACCCCCGAGCAGCGCGCCGCCGCCGAGGCCGGCGGCAAGCGGCCGTACTGGCGTTTCCTGCTCTCCGACCGGACGATCGCCTGGGACGATCTGGTCCTCGGCACGCGGCAGGTGAAGCTTCCCGCGACCTCCGACCCGGTGCTGATCCGCGCCGATGGCACGCCGCTCTACACCTTCACCTCGGTGGTGGACGACCTCGACACAGGCATCACCCACATCGTCCGCGGCGACGATCACGTCACCAATACCGGCGTGCAGCTCGACATCATCGAGGCGCTCGGCGGGGCTCCCGGGGCGATCCGCTTCGCCCACCTGCCGCTGCTGACCGACGCCGCCGGCGAGAAGCTCTCAAAGCGGTTCGACAGCCTGTCGCTGCGCGGCCTGGCGCGCGACGGCGTGGAACCGGCGGCGATCACCGCCTATCTGGCGCGGCTCGGCACCGGGGACGATCCGCAGCCGGCCTCGCTCGACGAGCTGGCGGCCGGGTTCGAGCTGTCGCGCTTCTCCGCCTCGGCGGCGCGCTTCGACATCAGCCAGCTGCTGGCACTCAACCGCCGCCTGCTGCACGCCCTGCCGTTCGCGGCCGTCGCGGCGCGGCTGCCGGCCGGCGCCACCGAGGCGTTCTGGCTGGCGGTGCGCGGCAACCTCGACCTGCTCGGCGAGGCGCGCGGATGGTGGGACGTCGTCTCGGGCAGCATCGTGCCGCCGGTGATGGAGGGCGAGCAGGAGTTCCTCCGCCTGGCGCGCGAGATGCTGCCGCCCGAGCCGTGGGACGAGCGCGTCTGGCACGACTGGACCGGCGCACTGAAAGAGGCGAGCGGCCGCCGCGGCCGGGCGCTGTTCCATCCGCTCCGGCTGGCGCTGACCGGGGAGGATAGCGGGCCGGAGCTCGCGGCTCTCCTGCCGCTCATGGGGCGGGCTCGGGCCAGCCAGCGGCTCGAGGTGGCGGCCTCGTAGGGAGTCCCGGCTGCCTGCCGCCCTGCTCGATGAAGCTGCGCAGGCGGGAGGCGGCGTCGGGCAGCGGGGAGGGCGTGCGCCCCTCGCGAAAGCCGAAGCTCAGGTAGTGGTCGAACGGATCGGCGCCGACCCGGGCGACGTCGGGATAGAGGCGGAGGTAATGCTCCGCGTCGAATTCCGGGATCGGACTGAACCGGCCGGTCTGGCGGTGCGCGAGGTAGTGCCGCAACGGGCTCTGGTCCCCGGGCAGCCCGTAGCGCCGGCGGTAATGACTCGGATCGAAATACCAGATCGGCCGGTGGCCGGCGGCTTCACCCTCGGCGATGTAGCGGGCCAGCGGGTTCGCCCCGCTGCCGGCGGCGTCGGGATAGGATGCCGCGTACCATCGCGGGTCGAAATGCGGGTTCGGCTTGCGACCCTCACGCCAGCCATGGGCGCAGAAATGCGCG
>JAFAYM010000136.1 GCA_019240395.1 Acidisphaera sp.
GCTGCGCGGGGAGGGGGCCTGGATGCAGACGCCGGACGGCGCGCGCGTCGCCCTGCGCGTGGCATCACCGGTGCCGCTTGCGCAGATGACCGGGGCTGCGTCCTGGCGCTACCTCGCCGAGCCGATGCGAAGCTGCGTCGCCGGCAATCTGGCACGCGTGGCCGCAAGCTGGGATTATCGCTGCGGCGCCCATGAATACCGGCTGATTGCCGCGGGACAGTGCCATTTCCTGCTGTTCAACCGATTGATGCCCTGGGATCACGCGCCGGGTTGGCTGCTGCACCGCGAGGCCGGGGGCTTCTCCGCCCAGTTCGACGGCACGCCGTATCGGCCGACGGTCACCAAGGGCGGGCTGATCTGCACTCCGGATGAAGCGAGTTGGCGAGAATTGCGGACGGCGCTGCTGCCGGAAAACGTCTAGAAAGAAAGGCCAGGGCTCCGCCCCAACTTTTCAAGCATGGGACCCCGCCGGGGCAATGCCCCGGGCCCCTTTACTCCAGGATCAGCGCAGGTTGCGGTCCGGTGCGTCCAGAGTGAAGCCGCTGAGCGTCGTGCTGGCGGCGCCGCGCTCCGGCGGAGCTTCCGCGACCTCGTCGTAAGCCTGGTGCGGCACGCGCACGGGATGCACCACGGCCAGCGGCGTGCGCTCGCCCACCGGGCGCAGGTCGCGCGGCGGCGGGTTCAGGTCGCTCTGCGCGGCGACCGCCACCCGGGGCTGCGATCCGTCCGGCCGGTCGTAGATGAAGCCGTAGGTCGGATAGACGCTGCCGTACTCGCCGCTATGCCCGAGCGCCACGCGCACCGCCGTCCAGTCGTTGTTCTGCGACACGTCGATCACCGAAATGTCGCGGCTGACATGGCCGCGACCGGCGCCGGGGCCGGCCCAGTTCGCATGGTCGATCTCGATCTGGCGATTGTTGATCACGGTCGAGACCACCGCGACGTGACCGAGATGCATGGCGTAGTTGGCCCGGAAATTCAGGATGCTGCCGAGCTCGGGCGCACTGCCCCGGGCATAGACGCCCGCGGCTTCGTCCCACCAGGTGGCGGCGTTACCCGACAGGCCGATGCCGGACTCGTTGCGGGCGAACGGCACGCAGGAGATGCCGCCTCCGCCGCCGGCCTTCGCCAGCCGGAACCGGCCGCGGCCGCCATGCCGCATGCTGTAGCTGACCATCTTGAGTCCGCCATGGGTGCCGTGAAGCACCGGGCGGCTGGCGGCCGCCGAGGCGACCGGCATGTGCCGGGGACCGTGGATGACGGCCCCGCCATGGGGAAGGGCGGGGCTGCTGCGACTGGCGAAGGCCGGATGCGACACCAGGGGCAAACCGAGCACCAGGAGCGATCCGAGAACCCGCAACCTGCCGTTCTGCGCCCCTGCCGCCATGGCCCAACCCCCGCTTCGTGAAATCAGGGTTTCGGCGGTAGCAACAGGGTTGCAGGGGTGACAACCCGGGAAATCGCCCGGCGCAGTGACTGCAGGTCAAATCGCTTGCGAGACCCTGTGGATAACCTGCCAAACAGGGAATTCAATCCTATTCAGTGAATTGTGATGGAACTCTGGAGGAAATGCAAGTTCTGTGTATGATTCGCCACGCGGCCGTTGCCAGAAAAGCACACCTCCTACTTGCAGGTGGTGACCATGATCTCGACCAGCACGCGCGGGTCGCCCAGGTTC
Source organism: Acidisphaera sp. (assembly GCA_019240395.1). Lineage (GTDB taxonomy): Bacteria > Pseudomonadota > Alphaproteobacteria > Acetobacterales > Acetobacteraceae > JAFAYA01. The sequence goes on from JAFAYM010000136.1 coordinate 1,679, forward strand.
GCCTGCACGCAGGCGCGCGCCGGTGCTCCGCCCTCGGGAAGCCAGGCCGACCATACTTCATTCATGGCATCCCGGTCGCGGATGTCCTTCACCCAGATCACCGCCTGCAGCAGCCGCGTCTTGTCGGTGCCGTGGGTCTCCAGGATCCCGTCGATCGCGGCGAGCACCTCCTCCGTCTGACCCTTGATGTCGCGGCTCCGATCCTTGGCGGTGACGCCCTGGACGAAGACGAAACCGTGATACTCCACGGCTTTGGCGAGGACCCTGTTGGGCTCGGTGCGGATGATCTTGCTCATGCGGACAAACCCTTCATTTGAGAGACGGTGGGCTCAACGGGTCGGCGGCCCTGGAGCCACGCCGGGGCTCGGCACGACTTCGCCGTTGTTTTCGGTGCCGTTCAGGCAGGAGCGCACCATCTCGTCGCGGTCATAGCGGTCGGCGAGGCCGTTCGTGGTGATCCCCGGCAAGCCCGTCGTGGCATAAGGCGCGTCGCGGATGCCGCCGGCGTAGTCGTCCGCCCGGTAGATCGACTGCCGGTTCTGCCGCAGATAGACCTCGTCAGCCCGGCTGCGGCAAGCGGCTTGCGTGGCGGCGCTGGGCTGTGACGGCGGTGGGGCGCCGCATGCGGCCAGCCCGATCGCGACCGCGAAAATGGCGAGCCGGGTCATGCTGAAACTCCTGTGAGGGGCCGCGCGCGCCCGAATGACGTGGCGAGATGGGCGCGGAAAACCGGTTCGTCGAACCGCGCCTCTTCGGTCAGCGGTGCGATGGCGGCGAGACGCACCAGAGCGGGCGGCAGTTCGGCGGCTCCTGCACGCAACGCGAGCAGCCCGGACGCCCAGCGGGCGCGGGCCAGCAGGTCGATCAGCGCGAGCAGCCGCAGGCATAGCGACAGGCCGTAACTGCTGTGCATCCCGACCGTGCGATCGACGGCGCCGGCCCAGCAGCTGGCATCGCGGTCGGCCAGGGCGATTTCGGTGTAGGAGCCGTCCGTCCGGCGGAACCGGAAGCAGCGCGCAACGCCCCAGGCCTGCGCACGAGCGGCCTGCCGCGCGGCGTCCCAGGCCGCCGCCAGGTCGCGCCCGCGCACCGGCGGCAGCGCCTCCGGCGGCAGATCGACGAGGTAGGTCAGGCTGCCATCCGCGGCACGGCCGGTCTCGATGGGCCGCTGGCGGCGGGGCTCCTGGGCGGTTGCGTACATGGCTACAGGATGGACCGGCGCCACGGCGCACGCCAGCCTGGGTGCGGGCTGGGCTCGGTTGCATGGCCGGAACCCCGCCGGTAACGTCCGGCGCGTAACGGAGTACGGCTGCGATGGACATGACGGGCGAGCGGCGCATTCCGGCGCCTCGCGAAAGGGTCTGGAACGCACTCAACGACCCGGCTGTGCTGAAAGCTTCGATCCCCGGCTGCGAGAGCCTGGAGAAACTGTCCGACGACGAGTTCAAGGCTGTCGCCTCGGTCAAGATCGGCCCGATCGGCGCCCGCTTCACCGGCCGCGTCACGCTCACCGACATCGACCCGCCCAGCGGCTACACGATCAGCGGCGAAGGGCAGGGCGGCGTTGCCGGCTTCGCCAAGGGCGGCGCCGCGGTGCGCCTCGTCGACGATGCCGACGCCACCCTGCTGACCTACGACGTCAAGGCGCAGGTCGGCGGCAAGATCGCCCAGCTCGGCGCCCGTCTGATCGATGCGACTGCGAAATCGATGGCCGAGCAGTTCTTCACCCGGTTCGTCGCCGAAGTGGCGGGTCCGCCGGCGGAAGTCGCGGCGTCCGGCGCCGCCGGCCTGATCGCGGCAGCCGCCAACACCCTGTCGGACGCTGCGTCCGCGGCCGGGGCCACGACCATCACCCTGCCGCAGCCGCCGGCCCCCGCGCTGCCGGTGGGCACGCCGGTGCGCGCCGACGAGCCTCCGCACTTTTCCCCGGCCTCCGTCGCGGTTCCGGCCGCACCGGCGCGCGTCAGCCTGCTGGCGCTGTTCCCGCGCGAGCCGATGGGCTTCCCGCTGGTCGCCTGGGTCGGCGCGGTAATCTGCTTCCTGATCCTGACCCTGATCTTCGGAACCTATCTGTAGTGTCGGGAGGCGTCGCGCCGCCCGGACCGCTGCTCGGCGACCGCGCGCTGCCCTCCAGCGTCGACGACACCGGCGCCCTGCTTGAGCGCGGCGGCTATGTCGCCGATCGCGAACTGGCGACCACGGTGCACCTCGCACTCTCCATGCGACGGCCGCTCTTCCTGGAGGGCGAGCCCGGCACCGGCAAGACCGAGATCGCCAAGGTGCTCGCCGCCGGGCTCGGCCGGCGCCTGGTGCGCCTGCAATGCTACGACGGGCTCGATCTCTCCGCCGCCGCCTATGAGTGGGACCATGCCCGCCAGCTCATGGCGATCCGCCTCGCCGAGGCCGCCGGCCAGACCGACCGCGAGCTGCTGGCCCGCGACATCTATGCCCGGGAGTTCCTGAAAACCCGCCCGCTGCTCTCGGCGATCGAGCCCTCGCTGCCTCCCGCGGTGCTGCTGATCGACGAGCTCGATCGCGCCGACGAGCCGTTCGAGGCGTTCCTGCTCGAGGTCCTCGCCGACTTCCAGATCAGTGTCCCGGAATACGGCACCATCCACGCCGAAACGCCGCCGGTCGTGGTGCTGACCTCCAACCGCACCCGCGAAGTGCACGACGCGATTCGCCGCCGCTGCCTCTACCACTGGGTGGACTACCCCGACGCGGTGCGCGAGCGGGCGATCCTGGCACGCAAGGCGCCGGAGGTGCCGGCTGCCCTCGCCGGCGAGGTGGTCGCCTTCGTGCAGCGCCTGCGCGGCGAGGAACTGTTCAAGCTGCCCGGCGTCGCCGAGACGATCGAATGGGCGAAGGCGCTGAACTATCTCGGACGCACCGAGCTGAGCCCCGGCACCGTCGAGGACACGCTGGGCGTGCTGCTGAAATATCAGGACGATATCGCGAAGATCCGCGGCGTCGAGGCAGCGCGCCTGGTCGGCGAGATCCGCGAGGCCATCCCCGTTTCATGAGAGCTGTCTGATGAGATGGGCCGCATGAGCGCGGCGGCGTCTACCCACGGTGCATTGGCCTGGAACATCATGCATTTCGGGCATCTCCTGCGGCGCGCCGGCTTGCCCGTGGGAACCGTCGAGATTCTCGCGGCCCAGGAGGCGCTGACCCACGTCGACCTCGGCGATCGGCTGCAGGTATGCACCGCGCTGCGCAGCGTCATGGTCCGCCGGCACGAGCACGAGGAGGTCTTCGACAAGGCCTTCTCGCTGTTCTGGCGTGATCCCGAGGCCGTGCGCCAGGCCGCGGTGATGGCGCTGATGGCCGGCGAGAAGGCGCCGAAGCGGCGGCCCGACCCGGCCAGCCGCCGCGTCGCCGAGGCTTTCGGCGGGCCGCGGCAATCGAAACCGCGGACCGAGCAGGAGCCGCCGGAGACCGACGCCGTGCTGACCGTCAGCGAGCGCGAGCGCCTGCAGACCATGGATTTCGAAGCGATGAGCGCGGCGCAGATCGGCGCCACCAAGGCCGAGATCCGCCGCCTCGTGCTGCCGCTCGACCTCCGCCGCACCCGCCGCCACCGCCCCGACCCGAGCGGCGGCGAGACCGATCTGCGCGGCACGCTGCGCGCCAGCCTGCGCCAGGGCGGCGACATCCTCGACATCGCGCGCCGCCGCCGGGTGGAGCGTCCGCCGCCGCTGGTCGTGCTCTGCGACATTTCCGGATCGATGGCGCGCTATGCGCAGATCCTTCTGCATTTTCTCCACGCCGTCGCCAATCATCGCGAGCGCGTGCAGATCTTCCTGTTCGGCACCCGGCTGACCAACATCACCCGCCAGCTGCGCCATCGCGACCCCGAAGTGGCGTTCCAGATGGTGGCGCACGTGGTGCCGGACTGGTCGGGCGGCACCCGCATCGGCGAGGCGCTGGCCGAGTTCAACCGGCACTGGGCACGGCGCGTGCTCGGCCAGGGTGCGGTCGTGCTGCTGATCACCGACGGGCTCGACCGCGAGGGCGCCAAGGGGCTGGCCGAGAACATGGATCGCCTGCACCGCTCCTGCCGCCGGCTGATCTGGCTGAACCCGCTGTTGCGCTGGGCCGGCTTCGAACCAAGATCCCAGGGCATCCGCGCCATGCTGCCCCACGTCGACGAGTTCCGTCCCGTGCACAACCTGGCCAGCCTGCGGGCCCTGATCGATCTGCTGTCCCGCCCCGCGCCCGCCCGGACGGCCAGCCTCTGGAGGATTGCATCGTGAGCGAAGCGTCAGCCTCGGCCGAGGATGTCCTGGCCGTCGCCGCGGATTGGCGGGAGGCCGGCGAGCAGGTGGCCCTCGCCACCGTCACCGAGACCTGGGGCAGCTCGCCGCGCCCCGCCGGCAGCCAGATGGCGGTGACCGCGAGCGGGCGGATGGCCGGCTCGGTCAGCGGCGGCTGCATCGAGGGCGCGGTCGCCGAGGCCGCCTTGCAGACGATAAGCAGCGGCGCGCCGCAACTGCTCGATTTCGGCGTCACCAACGAGCGTGCCTGGGAAGTCGGCCTGGCCTGCGGCGGCAAGGTGAAGGTGTTCGTGGAGAAATTGCAGTGACACCCGAGCTGCTCGCCGCCCTGGCGCTTGCCCGGCGCGAGCAGCGCCCCGTGGTGCTGGCGACGAAACTGCCGTCGGGCGAGCAGCTCCTGCTTCCCGATCCGCAGGCCGGCGCCGCGCTGAACGAAGCCGCCGAGCGCGCGCTCGCCACCGATCGAAGCGACACGGTTTCGATCAGTGGCGCCGCGTATTTCCTGCATGTGCATAACACGCCCTTGCGCATGGTCGTGGTGGGGGCCGTGCACATCGCCCAGGCACTGGTGCCGATGGCGGCGCAGCTCGGCTTGGCCGTGGTGGTGGTCGATCCGCGCCGTGCCTTCGCCAGCGCCGAGCGCTTCCCCAACGTGACGATCTCGACGGACTGGCCCGACGAGGCGCTGGACGCGCTGCGTCCGGACCGTCGGACCGCCATCGTCACCCTGACCCACGACCCCAAGCTCGACGACCCGGCGCTCGACCGGGCGCTGCGTTCTCCCGCACTCTACATCGCCGCCCTCGGCTCTCGTCGCACCCACGCGGCGCGGCTGGCGCGGCTGCGTGCCCTCGGCCATGACGAGGCGTCCCTGGCGCGCATCCGCGGTCCCGCCGGGCTGAACATCGAGGCGGTGACCGCGCCGGAGATCGCCCTTTCCATCCTGGCCGAGTTCGTCGCCGTCCACCGCGGCGCCGCCCTCGCGCGCAAGCCGCCGGTCGCGGCCGAGAAAGCGGGGCAGGCGGCTTGATCTTCGGCACGGTCGCCTTGCAGCAGGCCGAAGGCGCGATCCTCGCCCACACCCAGCGCCTGCCCGGCCGGGTGCTGAAAAAAGGCTCGGTGCTCGATGCGTCGGCCCTGGCCGCCTTGCGTGAGGCCGGGCATCCCGAGGTGATCGCCGCGCGGCTGGAACCCGGAGACATCGGCGAGAATGCCTGTGCCGAGCGCATGGGCGCCGCGCTCGCCGCCCCGGGCCTGCGTCCCAGCGCCGCCGGCACCGGGCGCGTCAACCTGCTGGCCGAGACGGCCGGTCTGCTGCGTGTCGACACGGCGCTGATCGACCGGCTGAACACGCTGGACGACGCGCTCACCGTCGCGACGGTGCCGGACTACACGCCGCTCGCTGCGCGCGACATGGTGGCGACCATGAAGGTGATCCCCTTCGCCGCCCCGGCCGCCGCACTCGAGCGGCTCGAGGCGCTGGCCCGCGACGGCGGTCCGGCCTTCGCCCTCAACCCCTTCCGTCCGCTGAAGGCGGGCCTGGTGCTCACCGAACTCCCCGGGCTGAAGGAGAGCGTCACCGAGAACACCATCGCCGCGACTCAGGCACGCGTCGCCGCCCTCACCGGCTCCCTGCTGCCGCCGCTGCGCTGTCCGCACGCCGAAGCACCGATCGCCGAGGCGTTGAAAACACTGCTTTCCGCCGGCGCCGAGCTGCTCATGGTCGCCGGCGCCTCCGCGGTGGTGGACCGTCGCGACGTCGGGCCGGCGGCGATCGTCCGCGCCGGCGGGGAAATCCGCCATTTCGGCATGCCCGTCGATCCCGGCAACCTCATCTGCATCGGCCGGATCGGCGCGGTGCCGGCGCTGGTGCTCCCGGGCTGCGCCCGCAGCCCGCGCGCCAACGGCATCGACTGGGTGCTGCAACGCATCTATGCCGGGCTCGATGTCGGCCCCGCGGAGGTGATGCGCATGGGGGTCGGCGGCCTGCTCAAGGACATCGAGGCTCGGCCGATGCCGCGCGCCAAGGCCGTGCCGGTGTCCCCCGAAGCGCCGCAGCCCCGAACCGTCGCCGCCATCGTCTTGGCGGCCGGCCGGTCGAGCCGCATGGCGCCGCACAACAAGCTGCTGCTGCCCGACCGCACGGGCAAGCCGATGATCGCCCGGGTCGTCGATAACGTGCTCTCCAGCGCCGCCCGCCCGGTGATCGTCGTCATCGGTCACCGCGCCGATGCGGTCCGCGACGCCCTGGGCGGCCGCCCCGTCCAGTACGTCGAGGCCGCCGACCACGCCGACGGCCTCTCCGCCAGCCTCAAGGCCGGCATCGCCGCGGTGCCGCCGGCCGCTTCCGCCGCCATCATCTGCCTCGGCGACATGCCCCTGGTCACCGGCCGCATGATCGACCGCGTGATCGCCGCCTATGATCGGGACGAAGGCCGGCTGATCGTCGTCCCGGCCCACCACGGCAAGCCGGGAAATCCCATTCTCTGGGACCGCCGCTTCTTCGGCGAAATGCGTGGTCTGAGCGGCGACGCCGGCGCCCGCTTTCTGCTCGGCCGGCATCTCGAGCATGTCGCGGAGATCGAGATCGAGCAGGACGCCGTGCTGCGCGATTTCGACACCGTCGAAAGCCTGGCCGACCTGCCGGCCCGCCTGCGCCCTGTCGAGATGCCGGGCTGATGCCGATCTGCGAGGCCGACCCGTGGCGCTTCCAGTATTTCGCCGGGGTTGCCTGCCCGCCCGACCTGCGCATCCCGACCGAAGACGCCGACGCCTGGTGCTGGTACCCCGAGCACCGCTGGGTCTACGACAAGATGGCGGTGGCACGCTCGCAGGGCCTCGACGCGGCGCCCCACGGCGTCATGCCGCCGGCTTTTCCGGTGTTCTCCAAGCCGGTCTACAACCTGCGGGGCATGGGCACCGGCAGCCGGGCCATCGCCTCGGCCGAGGACTACCACGCGGCGCTGACCCCGGGACATTTCTGGACGACCCTGCTGGAAGGCGAACACGTCAGCTCGGACGTCGCCCTCATCGATGGCGTGCCGGTCTGGTGGCGCCACGCCACCGGACACCCCGGCCCGGGTGGCACCTTCGACTACTGGACCATCCACGCCGCCTCGCGTCCGACCCTGGAATGCGCCTGCGGCGCCTGGCTGCGCACCCACCTGCGCGGCCACACCGGCATGGCCAATCTCGAGACGATCGGGGGGCGCATCATCGAGGTGCATCTCCGCTTTGCCGACCAATGGCCTGATCTTTATGGAGCCAACTGGGTCGAAGCGCTGGTCGCGCTGTACCAGCGCGGCGTCTGGACGCACGCCGACGCCGACCGCCGGGACGGCTACAGCGTCGTCCTCTTCGGGCCGCATGGGCCCCGGTATCGGCATCCGCCGGTGCGCACCATCGAGGACATCCTCCTCGAGCCGGGGGTCTCCAGCATCCAGATCACCTTTCACGACGATTGGGATCCGGATCGCCACGCCATGCCGCCAGGAGGATTCCGCCTAGCGATCGTCAACTGCTTCGATCTTGCGGCCGGGCTGCGGGCTCGTGGCCGGCTGGCGGAAGCAATCAGGGCCGGGGCTTTGCCCCGGACCCCACCAGGGGCCGAGCCCCTGGACCTCAAACACTAAGAAAGGGCGGCGCACAGCCACTCCGACCAGGCCAGAAGCGCGCGGTCTTCGCCCTGTCGGCCGACCAGCTGGATGCCCAGCGGCATGCCCTGCGGGCCTTCGCCGGCCGGCACCGTCACGCACGGCAGGTGCAGCGCCGTCCAGATGTAGTTGAACGCCGGATCGCCGGTCCATTCCAGGCCGCGCGGCGCCTCGCCCGGCGCCGCCGGCGTCAGCAGCGCATCCACGCCCTCCATGACCGCGGGAAGCCGCGCCTGCAGCCGCACGAAAACCTCGCGAGCCCGCGCCACCGCCTCGCCCGGCTGCGCCAGGCCCCACTCCATCCGCGTGCGCAAGCCCTCGCTCAGCCGCTCGCGCGCCGTCGCCATCTCCCAGCCCAGCGCCCGCGCGCTCTCCCCATGCATCACCAGCGGGTGCGCCTCCTTGAGCTCCGCATACGCCTCGGGCAGCTCCCGCTCCACGATCTGCGCCCCGGCCCGCGCCAGCGCGTCAGCGACCCGCGCGAAAAGCGCCTGGGTGTCCGGTGTCGCCTCCGGCCAGCTCGGCGACCGGCAGAGGCCGATGCGCGGCGTCCGGTCCGGCCGGTGCTCGGGATTGCCGAGATCGCAGCCCGACACCGCCCCGGCCAGCAGCGCGCAATCCGCCACGCTGCGCGCCAGCACGCCCACCGTGTCCAGGCTGTCGGACATCAGCTTCATGCCGGCCCGGCTGATCATGCCGAAGCTCGGCTTGTAGCCGACGACGCCGCAGAACGCCGCCGGACGGATCACGCTCCCCGCGGTCTGCGTGCCGAAGGCCAGCGGGAAAAATCCGTCCGCCACGCCCGCCGCCGAGCCGCTGCTCGAGCCGCCAGGCGTGCGCGCGAGATCGTGCGGATTGCCGGTCGGCCCGGGCTGGCGGGTGGCGAATTCGGTGGTCACCGTCTTGCCGATCACCACCGCGCCCGCCGCGCGCGCCCACGCGACTGCGGCTGCGTCGGCACGCGGGCGGTGTCCCCGCCAGATCGGCGAGCCGTACTCGCTCGGCATGTCAGCCGTGTCGAGCACGTCCTTCACGCCGACCGGCAACCCCTGCAGCATCCCGGGCGAAGCGCCCGATGCCGCCCGGCGCGCCGCCTCCGGGTCGAAATGCGCGAAGACCCGAACCGCCGGCTCCCGCTGCGCGATCCGATCGAGACACGCCTCCATGAGCGCCGCCGCGCTCAAGCGGCCCTCGCGCATCAGGCGGGTCGCGGCGGTTGCCGTCAGGCGATGGTAATCCGACATGCGCTTTTCCCTTTCCTCTTCGTCGGCTCGCGTTCCGGCGGCCACTATCCCGCAACCCTCGCCTTTGCTTTGTTCGGCGATCTTTTCGAGGAGCAAGATCGCATCGTGGCGACGCTGCCCGCCGGCGCGGGTCCCCTCTACATCGGCAGCGAAATCTATCGCCGTTCGACCTACGGGCCGAGTCACCCGCTTGCTATCCCGCGGGTCTCCACGTGCACCGATCTCTGCCGGGCGATGGGCTGGCTGCCGGATCGGGTCTTTCTCGACTCCCCGCTCGCCGGGGACGCCGAGATCACCCGCTTCCACGACCCCGAGTATCTCGATGCGCTGAAGCGGGCGGAGCGCGACCAGGCGGTCTCGCCGGCTGACCGGGCGCGGTTTCGCATCGGGGCGGACGGCAATCCCGTCTATCCCGAGATCTACCGCCGGCCGGCGATCTCGGCGGGCGGCGTGATGCTGGCGGCCCGGCTCACCGCCCGCGGCGGCGGGATCGTGCATTGCCCCGGCGGCGGCACGCATCACGGCCGCCCGGCGCGGGCCTCCGGCTTCTGCTATCTGAACGACCCCGTGCTCGGCCTGCTGACCTGGCTCGATCTCGGCCTCGAGCGCCTGGTCTATGTCGATATCGACGCGCATCACGGGGATGGTGTGCAGGACGCCTTTCACGACGATCGCCGGGTGTTCACCATCAGCCTGCACGAAGCCGGGCGCTGGCCCTTCACCGGTGCGGCCGAGGACCGGGCCGGTGGGGCGGCGCGCAACTTCCCGGTGCCGCGGGGGTTTTGCGACACCGAGTTCCGCTTCCTGCTGGAGCACGCCGTGCTGCCTCTGATCGACGCGCGACGCCCGCAGGCCATCATGCTGCAATGCGGCGCCGACGCGCTCGAGGAGGATCCGCTGGCGCGACTGTCGCTCTCCAACAACGCGCACTGGTCGGCCGTGGCCGCCTTGGTCAGGCGCGCGCCACGGCTGATCGTGCTCGGGGGCGGCGGCTACAATCCTTATGCCGTCGGTCGCTGCTGGGCGGGGGTGTGGGCGACCGTGAATGGCTTTGCCGTCCCGGGCCGGCTGCCCGAAGCCGCGGAGGCGGTGCTCCGCGGGCTGCGCTACAACCGTGCCGCCGGCCGCAGCCCGCCGTCCCATTGGTTCACCACCCTGCGGGACGCGCCGCGCGAAGGCCCGGTGCGCGACGAGATCAAGCGCCTTGCCGAGCAGGCCCTGAAGGAGACCGCATCCGCATGAAGCGCCGCCGTTTTCTCGCCCTCCTGACCCTGCTGCCCGCTGCCGCCGCGGCGCAGGACATCACCCACGCGCAGCCCGAACTGCCGCGCGAGAAGCTGACCATCGTCACCCATGACGGCAAACAGCATGTCTTTCAGGTCGAGGTCGCGCGCACCGGCGAGCAGCAGACGGTCGGCCTGATGTTCCGCCCGAGCGTGCCGGCGGATGGCGGCATGCTGTTCGACTGGGGGTCGGCCCGGGACATCGAGATGTGGATGCGCAACACGGTGGCGCCGCTCGACATGCTGTTCATCAACGCCGACGGCACGGTCCGCCACATCGCCGAGGACACGGTGCCGCAGAGCCTCGCCATGATCGGCAGCCACGGCCCGGTGCGCGCCACCTTGGAGCTCGCCGCCGGCACGGCGCAGCGCCTGGACATCCGGGTCGGCGACAAGGTGCTGAACCCGATCTTCGGCAACGGCTGAGCGGGGGAGGGCTCCGGGCGGCCCTTGCCTGCCGCGTTTCCGGCCCATAGGGTCCGGCGGGCGGGGCGTGGCGCAGCCTGGTTAGCGCGCGTGTTTTGGGTACACGAGGCCGCCGGTTCGAATCCGGCCGCCCCGACCAGTGAGGTGAAGGCATGGCGAACCGCGCCCGCATCTACCAGCCGCCGAAATCGGCGATGCAGTCCGGCTTTGCCGCCACCCATGAGTGGCTGCTCGAATACGTCCCCGCCGAGCCTCGCCGCCCCGACCCGCTGATGGGCTGGAGCGGCAGCGCCGACACCCAGGCGCAGGTCCGGCTGCACTTCGACACCCGCGACGAGGCGATCGCCTACGCCGAGAAGCACGGCATCCCCTACGACTTGGAGCGGCCGCACCATCGTCACATCAAGCCGAAAGCCTACGCCGACAATTTCCGTTTCGGCCGGATGGACAACTGGACGCACTGACGCGGAGCGGCGCCCTTAGCTCAGTGGATAGAGCAACAGCCTTCTAAGCTGTGGGTCGGTGGTTCGAATCCACCAGGGCGCGCCAGTTCACGCACATACGGAAAGTCGAGAGGACGTTTGCAACCTTGCACGTCCGTTCTCTCAGCCTGCCCGCACCACTCGCGGTTCGTACATGTCCTCTCCGGCCTGCTCGGTTCCTGGCGTTCGGCGGCTACTTGCGTCCCGATGCAGCGCGCCGTTGCTGGGGAGAGTGGTGCGGCGGTCGGCGGCGCGTGGCTCGCTGCCTGGCACTGCTACAGGCCTCGGCGGCGGCCGGGCAGATTGCCGGCTTCGGGGTCAAGCTGTGGCCGGTCACACCGAAGCACATCGCCGCGCGCCTTGGCTACACGGAAGGGATGCGGACGGTCGAAAATGGTCCGGTGCGGCAGGCCTGATCAGGCCGCCTGAAGTCTCAAGGCGACTTCAGGCAGCCTGATGCTGCTGGCTACTCCTGATTGCTGGCCTTCTTGCAGAGCTTGTCGGCCTGCTTCTGGTCCGCCGCGTTCGGGCTGATGTCCGTCAGCACGTTGCTCGCCTGGGCTTGCGCAATCAGCGTGGTGGCGGCCGTCGGAAGCAGCCAGCGCTTCTTGACGCTCTTGTCGGCGGCGATCGTGACGGCGCAGACATAGCCGGCGTGCGAGCCATACCGTTCCTCGAGCGAAGGACGCGGATCACCGGCCGCGATCCGCCCCGCCTCGGTTTCCTGGAACGGATAGGACGAACCGGAGAGGCTGCATTGCTGGCCCGCGTAGATGCCGGAGGAGTAGGTGTTCCAGCCGGTATAGGTGGCAAGCGGCGCCTGGAACAACACGGACGGCACTCCGGCCACATCCTCGTTGCCGTCGGAATTCACCGTCGGTGCATAGGCCGGAAGAACCCGCTCGATGATCGGCGGCTGGATGGTGATGATGCCGGTCTGGTCGTAGTAGTCGATCAGCGGACCGAAATTGTACACCTCGGGATGATTGATCTGGTCGCCCTCGAACGGATAGCCCGGAATGTTCGGAAAGCCCTCCGCCCGCTGCGTCGCCGGCACCAGCTGACCCTTCCTGAGCGTCGGATACTTGCTCGGCGGCATCGGCGTGCCGTTCAGGATGAAGTCGACGAAGTCAGCCTGCAGGGCGTTGTTGCTGTCCGATTCCGGGTTGGGGTTGGCGGGAAAGTTGCAGCCGCCCGCCGCTGGCGGATTGGCCGTGTAGGTGAAACCGCCGGCGCCGCCGCCATGTGTGGTTCCGGGGTAGTAGTAGCGATGCACGTTGGGCGGCAGCGGGATGTCCTGCACCGCGGTCATGCCGATGAGGTCCGGCGACATCTTCTCGTCGTAGAATTCCAGCGAGCCGAAGGTCTCCATGATCTCCGGGCAGGTCCGCGTCAGGCTGCACCGGGCGAGCATGCCGAAGGGCAGCTGGTGGCGCGCCAGATTGGGATAGATCGCCCACCACACCGGCGCCTCGTCGGCCGGCATGTAGAGGTTGGTGATGACGTCCGGCAGGGCGAAGCGGATGTTCATGTAGAGCTGCCGGCCGTCGATCTGCGGCCAGGCGCCGTCGGCCACCCTCCTGCCGGACTCGTCCTCGTTGAAGCCGAGATGGATGCCGGAGCGGATGAACGAGCCGGACTGCGACACGCCGACGGTGATCACCTTCGAGATGCCGCCGGCGATCGGATTGGCGGTCCCCTGGTCGTCGGCGCTCTGGTTATGGAAAAAGGAGATGATGTCGCGGGATGCCGCGTAACCGACGCCGAGCACCAGCGGGTTCTTGGCCTGGAACACCATCTCGTACGCCAGATTCGGGTTGAACCCGTTCTTCAGGCAGATGCGGGTCGGATCGGGCGTGCCCGGGAACGGCACCGTGCTGCAATCGGCCCAGGCCCAGTCGCTCGGAGCGATCGGCGTCCTCGGGCCTTCTGCCCCCGTCGCGCTGTTCTGATAGGCGAGGCTCCAGAACGGCGTCTGCGAGGTGTCCAGGGTTGCCGGCTGATACGGGACCGGCGTGGTGTAGATGATCAGCTGCGCGGTGTTGCCGCTCGCGTTGATGATGTGTCCGTAGACCGGTCCGGTGATGGTGCCGCCGTTCGGGTATGTGGCGACCGGCACCTGGATCACCTGCTGTGTCCCGGTATACGGCGTGGTCAGCGACGTGCAGGGATATGGCGTCGTGCAGTGCGCCAGCAGGTCGCCCTGCCAGCCGCTCGACAGGTAGGTGGCGCCGGGGAACACCGAGGCGGCGGTGGTCGGGATCGGCGTGCTGCCGCGATTCGGCACCTCGTAGAACAGGAGCGCATCGCCGAGGCTCACGGTCACCGGCTTGGTGATCTGGAACGTCGCGATGTATTGCACCTTGCCGTTCGCATCTTTCGGGGCGAGACGGATGTCCTGGATGATGCTGTTATGCGGATCGTTGGGGTCGAGCTCGCCGAAGGCGCGTCCCTTCAGGGTTTCGTAGGGGCCGGCGCTGCCGATCGCCACGCCACCATACGCCGCGGCCTGCGAGTCCACGACGATCTGCGTGACCCGCGCCTCAGCCGGCGTGCTGAAACACAGCGCCGCTCCGATGACCGCGGCTGGCGCCGGCATCGAGGCCAGGCGCCAGAGACGTTTTCCCACCCGCATTCTGCGTTCTCCCCCCAGGATTCTTGCACGCCCGATCACAGGGCGGTCTGCGAGGATGGTCCGTCCTGTGGCCGACAGCAATGGGGGATTTGTTACAGGCGCCTCGGGGATGCTGGATTTGAGGACGCGGAGTCGTACATCCCGTTCTCAGCGCGTCGGTGGAAAATGGGGAGTCAATGATGAACGTCGCCGAGCTTCGTCCGTACGCCTTCGTGCTGGCGGTCCCGGACCTCACGCGAAGCGCCGCCTATTTCCGGGACGCCCTCGGTTTCAGTCTCGACTGGACGGATGCGTCGGACTGGCGCCTGCTGTCGCGGGGTGCGGTGCGCGTCATGATCGGCCATTGCCCGAACGATATTCCCGCGGGGGAGACCGGATCGCACAGCTACTTCGGATATGTGGAGGTCGATGACCTGGACGGTCTGCACGCCGAGTTCGTCGCGCGCGGCGCCATCGTTCGTCAGCCGCCGGCCGACATGCCCTGGGGCATGCGCGAGATGTTGGTGGCGACACCCGACGGGCACCGCCTGATGTTCGGACAGCAGATGAGGTAGCGTAGAGTCGCAACGGCGCAGGCGGCGCCTCCCGTGTGCCGGCGGCGCCGGAGCAAGTTCGCGATCGAACCTGCTCCAGCGCGAGGTGGGCATCCGCTACCCGCTATAGACGTTCGCGAAATCGGCTGCCGGCGTGTTCATGAAGGTGAGGATCATTTCGGCATAGCCGGCAATCCAGGTCCGCAGCGCGATACCGGGATTTCCCATTGCCGACTCTCTCCCCCCTTTTGATTGCAAACCGACTTTTTCTGCCGGTGGTCGATTCGACAATTCGCCATCCCGGTCTGACCGTCCAATACAATCCGCATCCCGCTAAGACATTTTTTGTATCAGTCGCGGCCGGGTGCTCTCGCCAGCGAGCCGCGCCGCTTTATCGGCGAGTCTTGCGCGGGTGGCCGAGACTGTCGAGCGTCGACAGGAGCGGCTGTATGCCGGCTGTCTGGTCGTCCTGTCTGCAGGCCACGGCGATTTCCAGATCGAGGTGAGAAATCCTGTTCGCCAGCGGCTTGTACTCGACGCCGGGATGCTGAATGGCACAAACCTGCTCCGGCAGGAGCGCGATGCCCACCCC
>JAFAYM010000154.1 GCA_019240395.1 Acidisphaera sp.
CGAGCGCGCCACACGGGAGTGCAGCACGTCGCCGCAGATGGCGACGGTGAGGCCTTCGAGCCGGCCCTTGCGCCGGCGGATGGTGAGCGCGTCGAGCAGCGCCTGGGTCGGGTGCTCATGGGTGCCGTCGCCAGCGTTGATCACCGCAGCGTCCACCTTTTGGGCCAGCAGATTAGGCGCGCCGGACTGGTCGTGGCGCACCACCAGGAGGTCGCAGTTCATGGCGTTCAAGGTGGCGGCCGTGTCGAGCAGGGTCTCGCCCTTGTTCACGCTCGAAGTGGAGACCGACATGTTCAGCACATCAGCGCCGAGCCGCTTGCCCGCGAGCTCGAAGCTGATGCGGGTGCGCGTGCTGTCCTCGAAGAACAGGTTGATCAGGGTGCGGCCGCGGAGCAGGTCGCGCTGCGTCTTGCCGGAGCGATTGAGCAGGACGTAGCTCTCTCCGAGGTCGAGCAGATGGGCAATGTCGGGCGGGTGCAGGCCCTCGATCGCGAGCAGGTGGCGATGCGGGTAGTGCACGCTCTTAGGGCAATCCGGACGCGGCGGCTTCGATGCGGGCGAGACTCTCCTCGCGGCCCAGCGCGGCAAGCGTGGCATCGATGCCGGGGCTCGTCGTGCTACCGGTGAGAGCGGCGCGCAACGGCTGGGCGACCTCCCCGAGCTTGCGCCCGGTCCGCTCGGCGTAGGCGCGCAGGGCAGCATCCAGCGCAGTGGCGGAAAACTCGGCTTGCGCGAGCACCTCCGCCACTTCCCGCACCATGCGCCGGTTTTCCGGGCTGAGAAGAGCCGCCGCCTTGGGCTCGAATGGCAGAGGGATTCGCCGCATCAGGAACGCTGAATTGTCAGTGAGTTCCACGAGTGTCTTGGCACGTTCTTTCAAGCCGGGCATCAGCGCGAGGATGCGGCGCTGAGCATCCTGCTCGTCGACAGCCATGTCGCCGCCCCTGCGGAGGCGGTCGAGAACCTCCTTCGCGAGGCGATGGTCATCCGCTTGGCGCAGCCAGATGCCGTTCAGGTGAGTGAGCTTGGCGTAGTCCATGCGGCTTGGTGCCCGGCCGACGCCGTCTATGTCGAACAGCCGAATCGCCTCCTCGCGCGACAGCACCTCCGCGTCGCCGTGACCCCAGCCCAGGCGCAGCAAGTAGTTGCAGAGCGCCTCAGGGAGGAAACCCTGCTCGCGGAACTCGAGCACGCTGACCGCACCGTGGCGCTTGCTGAGTTTGGCGCCATCCGGGCCGTGGATGAGCGGAAGGTGGGCGAATTCCGGGATGTCCCAGCTCATTGCGCGAAAAATCTGCACCTGCCGGAAGGTGTTGGTGAGGTGGTCATCCCCACGGATCACATGGGTGATGGCCATGTCGTGGTCGTCGACGACCACGGCGTGCAGGTAGGTGGGCGTGCCGTCGCTGCGCAGCAGGATCAAGTCATCCAGCTCGGCATTGGGGACGCGCACCTCGCCCTGGACGAGGTCGCGCACCACCGTCTCGCCGGTTTGGAGCGCGCGCAGGCGGATTGTCGGCGGCACGCCGGGGGGCGCCTCGGCGGGGTCGCGATCGCGCCACCTTCCGTCGTAGCGGGGAGGGCGGCCCTCGGCCACCGCCTGCTCGCGCATCTGGCGGAGCTCCTCGGCGGTGCAGAAGCAGCGATACGCGTGGCCCGCCTCCAGCATCTGCCGCGCCACTTCGGCGTGCCGCCCCTGCCGGGTGGACTGGTAGACCGGCGGCTCATCGGGCGTCAGGTCGAGCCAGGCGAGACCGTCCAGGATCACCTGGACGGCGGCTTCGGTGTTGCGTTCGCGGTCCGTGTCCTCGATGCGCAGCAGGAATTGCCCGCCGTGATGGCGGCTGAACAGGTAGTTGAAAAGTGCCGTCCGGGCTCCGCCGATGTGAAGGAGGCCGGTCGGGCTGGGGGCGAAGCGCGTGCGCACGGTCATTGGAACGGGCTTTAGCATGCAAACGAATGGCATGCAGGGGAATGGAATGTAGAGGGCGGCCGGGCTAACCTGGCCAGGTATCAACCAGGGGCGAACTTGCCGGCGCTGGTTAGCGTGATCCGGGTGGTGGTGCCCGGCTGGTGGCTACGGGGTACGGCGCTGCTCCAGGCGCGGATCGCCGACGAGCGTGACCGCTTGGTGCTGTGGCTACCGGTTTTCATGGGGGCGGGCGACCTCGGTATTTCGCCCTGCCCCGAGAGCCGGCTTGGTGGGCCGGGCCGACGCTGCTGCTTGCGAGCTGTTGTGGACTTATGCTGCTGCGTGCCGGACGGGGTGCGGGGGCCGTGCTGGTTTCCGCGGCGCTTGGCTTTGTGGCGGCGCAGGTGACTGCCGAACGCGCCTTGCCCTGGGCGGCGCTTCCGAGCCGGGCTGTCACCCTCACCGGCACGGTGCAGGCGATCGATCTACTGCCAGCAGGGCGGCGGGTGCTGTTTGGCGCCCCGGTTCTCGACGATGCAGCACCGCTGGCGCGCGGGTTGCGGGTGCGGCTGCGCGGCGATGATCCCGCGGCGATCGAGACCGGCGACAGCGTGCGGGTGCGCGCCCTGCTGCGGCCGCCGGCGCCGCCCGCGTATCCCGGTGCCTGGGATTTGCAGCGCGACGCCTGGTTCAGCGGCCTGGGCGGCTACGGTTTTGCGCTGGGCGCGGCCGAGACGCTGAAGCACGGCCCGGCGGGAGGCCTCCGCCGGCTGCGAGAAGAACTGGCGGGGCGAATCGTAGCGGTACTACCGGGCGCGCCGGGTGCCATCGCCGCGACCCTGCTGACCGGCATGAACTCGGCGATCCCGCCCGCCGACCGCGCGGGGTTCCGCGATTCCGGGCTGGCGCACCTGCTGGCCATCGCTGGGCTGCATATCGGCATCGTCATGGGCCTCATCATGGGCCTGACGCGGTTGCTGCTCGCGTGCTGGGAGAGGGCGGCGCTGCATTGGCCGGTGAAGCAGATCGCCGCCCTCGCCGCGCTGGCCGGCGGCGGCGGCTACGCCCTGCTGACCGGTGTGCACGTGCCGATCCTGCGCAGCTTCGCTATGGCCGCCCTCGTCACCTTGGGGCTGCTGGCCGGACGACGGGCCATTTCGCTCCGCGGACTGGGGCTCGCCGCTGCGGCGCTGATCCTGATCGAGCCGGAGCAGATAACCGGGGTCAGCTTTCAGATGAGCTTTTCCGCGGTGCTCGCGCTGATCGCCGGTTACGAGGTCCTACGGCCGCGGCTCCGATCGCTCTTTGGCGATGGCAGGCTGGGGCGGCGGCTGCTCTCGTACGGGGCGGCGCTGGCGCTGACCAGTCTACTGGCGGCCACCGCCTCCGCGCCGTTCGCGGCCTACCATTTTGGACAGATCCAACTCTATTCCGTGCTGGCAAACCTCCTGGCGGTGCCGCTGACCGCGCTGTGGGTCATGCCCGCCGGGCTGCTATCCCTGGCGCTAATGCCGGTGCATCTCGAGTTCCTGGCGCTGCAGCCGATGGGCTGGGGGGTGCAGGCCGTCCTGTGGATCGGCCGAACGGTATCCTCCTGGCCGGTGGCGACGCTTGCCGTGCCGCACCCGCCGGATTGGGGGTTGGCGCTGGTGGCGCTCGGAATGGCTTGGTTAGGGCTCTGGCGGAGCGGATGGCGGCTTGCCGGTGTCCCGGTGATTGCGTTGGGGTTGCTGTCGGCTTGGCTGGTTCGTCCGCCGGACCTGCTGGTCTCCTCGGATGCCCGGGTAATTGGGCTGCGCAGCGGGCAGGGCTTATTCCTGCAACTCGCACCCGGGGCGTCGCACTTTACCGAGGATGCGTTCGAGCGCTACTGGGCCGGGACCGCACGGCCGCTGCAATCCGCTCCCCCTGAGGCGGTCTCCTGCACCCAGGCTGATTGCCTGCTGCGGGCCCGCCCCGGAGGTCCAGCCGCGTTGCTGCTCCGCGGGGAGACGCCGGGGCGCTGTGGTCAGGCCGTGGTGCTGATCGCGGCCGAGCCGGTTCACGTTGGCTGCCCGGGGCTTCCGACCATCGACCGCTTCACGGTGTGGCGGAGCGGCCCGCAGGCAATATGGCTCAACCCCGAGGTGCGCATCCTTTCCGATCGTGCCGAGCGGGGTGACCGTCCTTGGATTTTAGGGGCTTCGGAACGTCGCTCGTCGGCGGTTGTGTTGCCGATGGCGCAACAGTTGCCCCTTCCGCCTGAGTAAGGGGAGTGGGGTCCCCTGACAGCCGCGTCGTCCAGCCCCGGCTGGCCCTCCTAATACCG
Organism: Acidisphaera sp.; assembly: GCA_019240395.1. Taxonomy (GTDB): domain Bacteria; phylum Pseudomonadota; class Alphaproteobacteria; order Acetobacterales; family Acetobacteraceae; genus JAFAYA01. The sequence continues at coordinate 4,221 of JAFAYM010000154.1, forward strand.
CCGCATAAGCGCCACAAGGTGCCCTTGCACCTTGACCCGATCGGCCGGCACGATCCGGGGTTCATAGCGCGCGTTCGCCGACTCGAGTGCGATCGAGTTGCCGCGTCGGCGCAGGCGCTTCAGCGTGACCTCGGTGTCGTCGATCAGGGCGACGACGATCTGCCCGGTTTCGGCGTTCTCGCTCTTTCGGATAATCACAGTGTCGCCGTCGAGAATGCCGACTTCGACCATCGAATCGCCGGCAACTTCCAGAGCGTAGTGCTCGCCGCCGCCGAGGAGCGCCATCGGCACTTCAATCTGTTCCTGGTCGCGCACGGCCTCAATGGACATACCGGCTGCGATGCGGCCGTAGAGCGGCAGCTGCACTGCGGCTGCGTCGTTGGCCGCCCGGACCCCGGGTAGGCGGGGCGAGAAGTCGCCGCGGATGACGTTCGGCGAAAAGCCGGGATCCCGCCCTGACGTCTCGGGATGGACTGGGCGCGGCGAGGCCTCGTCGGGCATGCGGACCACTTCGAGCGCGCGGGCGCGATGGTGGCGCCGGCGCAGAAAGCCGCGCTCTTCCAGGGCCGATATCAAGCGATGGATGCCGCTTTTGGACTTCAGCCGCAGCGCCGCCTTCATTTCCTCGAAGCTGGGAGAGAAGCCGGTCGATTTGAGATGACCCTCGATGAAGATCAGCAACTCATGCTGCTTGCGGGTGAGCATAGGATGCGCCTTCTGCTTCGGCGGGCTGCGGACTCGGGGGATGCAGCACGCGAACAAACCGGGAAACCGGACGGGCGTTCTATATTAGTTCGCTCTCTGACCGTCAAGCGATCGTGAGGTCTGCACTACAGCCGTATTACCTCGACCGGGGCGCCGGCCGCCGCAGGCAGTGCATGCGGGGCGCGCAGGATGAGCGCGTCGGCTTGCGCGAGCAGGCGGAGCATCGCCGAATCCTGGCGCGGGAAGGGCGTCGCGACCAACTCGCCCGCATCGTCGAGGGTCAGGGTGGCGCGCAAGAAATCGGCGCGGACGTCATTGGCGCCGAGTGGGGCGCCCAGCTTGGCCCTTACGGTCGGTGGCGCTTCACCCGGCCGCCCGGAGAGGCGGGCCAGCGCCGGAACGAGAAAGAGGATGGCGCAGACCAGCGAGGAAACCGGGTTGCCGGGCAGGCCCAGCATGGAGACCCGGCCAAGGCGGCCGTGCATCAGCGGCTTGCCCGGCCGCATGGCGATTTTCCAGAAATCTAGCTCCATCCCGTGCTCGACAAGGGCGGCTTGCACCAAGTCGTGCTCGCCGACACTCGCGCCCCCTGTGGTGACCAGCATGTCGGCGCCGACAGCCGCCTCGACCGCCTCGACGATGGCGGACCGGTCATCGGTGGCGACCGGGAGAATGGTGGGTTCGCCACCGGCCTCGCGCACCAGCGCGGCCAGGCCGTGGGAGTTGGAGCTGACGATCCCGCCGGGCGGGATCGGCTCGCCGGGCAGAGCGATCTCGTCGCCCGTGGCGAGGAGCACAATGCGTGGCCGACGGTGCACGGTAAGCCAGGGGTGGTTCGCCGCTGCGGCCAAACCGACGTCCCGCGCGGTCAGCCGGCGTCCCGGCGGGATCAGGGTGTCCCCGCGGGCGAAATCCTGACCGGCGGCGCGGATGTGGCGGTTGCGGACGACCGCCTCACACACCAGCACGCAGTCGCCGCGCCGCTCGGCGTCTTCCTGCAGGAGGATAGCGTCGGCCCCTGGGGGAATGACGCTGCCGGTGAAGATGCGCACCGCTTCGCCCGGTCCAATCGTGCCGGCGAAGGGGTGGCCCGCAGGAGCGCTGCCGATTACCCGAAGGCTGGCGTGCAGCGTGCCGTCCACGGCGCGCAGCGCGTAGCCGTCCATGGCCGAGACGTCCGCCGGCGGCTGGGTCAGCCGGGCGATCACCGGTGCGGCGGTGGTGCGCCCCCAGGCCTGCTCCAGGCCAATGGTTTCCGGCGGGGTCGGGGCCAAGCCGGCGAGGATGCGCGCGCGGGCCTCTACGACGCTGATCATGCCTCAGTCCCGGCGCCAGGAGCCTGACTTGCCGCCTTCCTTGCGCGTGACGCGCACCGCCTCGATGCGCATGCCGCGATCGACTGACTTGCACATATCGTAGACGGTCAGTGCCGCCACACTGGCGGCAGTCAGCGCCTCCATCTCCACGCCGGTGCGGCCGGTAGTGCGTACGCTCGCGGCAATGTCGACGGCGTCGGGTAAAGCGGGAGTGAGCTCGACGGTGACCGCGGAAATGGGCAGCGGATGGCAGAGCGGGATCAAGTCGGCGGTGCGCTTGGCCGCCATGATACCGGCGAGGCGGGCGACGCCGAGCACGTCGCCCTTCTTTGCCTGACCCTCGAGGATCAGTCGGAGGGTGGTCTCTTGCATCACCACACGAGCGCACGCGGTGGCGGTGCGATCGGTGACGGGCTTGTCGGAGACATCGACCATAGTAGGGTTGCCACCGCGGCCGAAATGGGTGAACTCGGCCATTAGATAAGCGGGGTCGCAGCCGCGGTGCCGAGCAGCGCGTTCGTTGCCGCGGTCACGTCGGCATGCCGCAGCAGACTTTCGCCGACCAGGAACCCGCGCGCGCCGGCTTGCGCCAGGTGCACGAGGTCGTCATGCCGGCTGATGCCGCTTTCTGAGATCACGAATATCTGCGGCGGCAACAGCGGCGCAAGTTCCACGGTAGTACTCAGGTCGGTCCTCAAGGTCTTCAGATTGCGATTGTTGATGCCGATCAGCGTGGTCCGCAACCGGCGGGCTCGCTCAAGCTCGGCTCGATCATGCACCTCGACGAGCACATCCATACCAAGGCTTTGGGCGAGCTGCTCGAAGTCCTGGGCCTCGCTGTCGGTGAGCGCCGCCATGATCAGCAGGATACAGTCTGCACCGACGGCGCGGCTTTCGTAGACCTGCCAGGGATCGAGAATGAAGTCCTTGCATAGCACCGGCAGCGGAACCGCCGTTCGGGCCGCTGCCAGGTGCTCCGGGGCGCCCTGGAAATATGGTGCGTCCGTGAGCACGGAGAGGCACGCGGCGCCGCCCGAGCGGTACGCGCGAGCCAGGGCCCGGGGGTCGAAGTCCGGACGGATCAGGCCGCCTGAAGGGGATGCTTTCTTGATCTCGGCGATCAAGGCATGGCCCCGAGCCGCGGCCATTTGCCGCAGCGCGGCGGCGAAGCCGCGCGGCGGTTCTGCTTCGGCGATGCGCTTCCGCAAGGCCGCCATTGTGAGGTCCTGTTTCCGGCGCGCCACCTCGGAACGCTTGCGCGCGCAGATCCGGGCCAGGACGTCAGCGGATTCTGGGGTCATTCGGCCGGCACCGCCAGGGCCGCCTCTCGCTTCAGCGTCTCGAGGGCCGCCAAGGCGGCGCCTTCGTCGATCGCCCGGGCGGCCAGCGCTACCCCCTCGCGCAAATCGGCTGCTCGGCCCGCGACGATCAGGGCTGCGCCGGAATTGAGCAGCACGGTGTCGCGGTATGGCCCGGGGGCGCCCCGCAGCAACGCCGAAATAGCGGCGGCATTCACCGCGGCATCGGCGCCGGCGATCGCGGATGCCGGGGCGCGCGGCAGTCCGGCCTGTTCCGGTGCGACGGTGAATTCGCTGATCCGGCCGTCGACCAACGCCACCACCCGGTTCTCGCCGGCGACGGTCAGCTCGTCCAACCCCTGGCCGTGCACGATCCAGCCTCTCTCGGTGCCGAGCCCGGCCAGCGTCTCGGCCATCGGCCGCGCCCAGACCGGCGAGAATACGCCGATCAGCTGGCGCCGCACATTGGCCGGATTGGCCAGAGGGCCAAGCAGGTTGAAGATTGTTCGGGTGCCCAGCTCGACGCGCGGTCCGGCTGCATGACGCAGCGCGGCATGGTGGCGGGGCGCGAACAGGAAGGCGCAACCGGCGGCGCGCAGGATCGCCGGCAAGCGCGCCATCGGCACGTCGATGTCGACGCCGAGCGCGGTCAGCACGTCGGCCCCGCCGGTGCGCGAGCTGAGCGCCCGGTTGCCGTGCTTGGCCACGGGCACACCTGCCCCCGCCAGCACGAAAGCGACGGCGGTGGAGACGTTGAGGGTCCCGGCGCCGTCGCCACCCGTGCCGCATACGTCGATCGCACCCTCGGGCGCCTCGACGGCCAGCATGCGGGCACGCATGGCCCGGGTGGCGCCGGTCAGCTCCGCCACCGTCTCGCCGCGCACCCGCATCGCCATCAGCAGACCGGCGATCTGGGCGGGGGTCGCCTCGCCGGACATGATCAGAGCGAAGGCGTCCTCGGCCTCATCGGCGGACAGGGTTTCGGCGGCGGCGAGGCGGGCGAGAACCGGTTTGAGGGTGCTGGACACCGCGCTCCCGCGGGGTCAGGCGGCTCGGGCCGGCGCGTTCAAGCCGCGGGCGATCGCCAGAAAATTGGCCAGCAGGTCGTGGCCGTGCTCGCTGGCGATGCTCTCGGGATGGAACTGCACGCCGAAGATCGGCAGGCTGCGATGGCGCAACCCCATGACGATGCCATCCTCGGTGAACGCCGTGGCTGCCAGGCTTCCGGGCAGGTCGTCGCGGCCGACGATCAGGCTGTGATAGCGCGTCGCCTCGAAGGGGCTCGGCAGGCCGGCGAAGATGTCGGTGGCCTGGTGGCTGATGCGGCTGGTCTTGCCGTGCATCGGCACCGGCGCGCGGCCGACCGAGCCGCCGAAAGCCTGCCCGATCGCCTGGTGCCCCAGGCACACGCCCAGCACCGGCACCTGTCCGGCGGCGGCGCGAACCAGGCCGATGCAGATCCCCGCCTCGTTCGGCGTGCAGGGCCCAGGGGAGAGGACGATCGCCTCCGGCTGCATGGCGATCGCCTGCTCGACGCTGAGCGCATCGTTGCGCCACACCTCGCAACGAGCGCCGAGATCGCCCAGAAAATGGACGAGGTTGAAGGTGAAACTGTCGTAGTTGTCGATGAGCAGGATCATGCCGGCACTTTGCGCACATGTCGGCGGCCGGTCAACGATTTCGCCGGGCTCAGAGAGACTTGCTCATATGCATGGCCACGCCGCCCTTGAATGCTTCCTCGCGGTCCAGCCGGTATCCGAGCTTGCGGTACAGGCGAACGTTCTCGGTGAAGAGCTTGTTGGTGTAGAGCCTTATCTCCCGATACCCGAGGGAAATCGCGAGTTGCTCGGCATGAGCCAGGAGCGTCCGGCCGTAGCCGCGGCCCTGGCATTCCGGCGAGACCGCGACGTTCTCGATCAGCAGGTGGTCGGTTTCCGGGATGGTTTCGATGAGAGCGACCAGTTTTTCGTCGACACACAGAAGGTCGACCAGATGGCTGCGCACGGCTGCCTCATGGTCCGCCACCATCGGTTTGGGTTCACGGCCGAGTACCGGAACCCATTTCGAGTACGCCGAGCGCGTCAGTGTCCGGACTGCCGGCGCATCGGCCGGTCCCGCCCGCCGCAGCTCCGGCACGGCGATCAGCCGGGCAGCTTCTTCAGGCGCGGCACGCTGTCGTCCGGCACTGCCACGTCCGCCACGTTGAGCGTCATCGAGACCGCGGTGTAGTAGCCGCAGGCACTGATCAGCTCCACCACGCCCTGCTCGCCGAAGCGTCCGACCGCAGCGGCATAGGCCGCATCTCCTACCGATTTCTTCTCCTGCAGCTCAGTGCAGAAATCATAGACGATCCGTTCGTCGTCGCTCATTGCCTCCGGACGTCGGCCTTCGGCGATGGCGGCGGCAATGGCGGGAGAAAGTCCGGCCTCCATGGCCAGCTTGTAGTGGGCGTACCACTCGAACTGCGCGGTCCAGACGCGGGCGGTGATGAGGATCGCCAGTTCGTTCAGGCTGCGCGGCAGCGAACTGTGGAAGCGGATGTACTCGCCGACTTTCTGCCAGAGGTCGGCGAGTTCCGGGCAGCGCAGCCAGGCGTTGAACGGGCCGCGCAGGCCGCCACGCGGCCCGGCGGCGATCTCGCGCGCCACCTTCTGCTGCATGGAGGTCATCTGCTCGAGCTTCAGCTCGGGAAATCGTTGCATGTGGGCTCCTGAGAAGAAGGCGAGGGGCTTTGCCTCTCCTTAAGTCATGGGTCCGGGTGCTGCTGCCCCAACGAGGGGCAGAGCCCCTCGCCTTCTTACCTTGCCTTTCCCGCGGCGAACCGCACCGCCTCCTCGGCCGCACGGAACAACGCCCGCGCCTTCTGCCGCGTCTCCTCGTATTCCGCCGCCGGATCGGAATCCGCGACCACGCCGCCGCCGGCCTGCACATACATGGTGCCATCCTTCACCACCGCGGTGCGCAGGCCGATGCAGGTATCCATCGTGCCGTCAGCGGCGAAATAGCCGATGCACCCGGCGTAGATGCCGCGGCGCACCGGTTCCAGCTCCTCGATGATCTCCATCGCCCGCACCTTCGGCGCGCCGGAGAGCGTCCCCGCAGGAAATCCGGCGATCAGCGCGTCGAGCGCGTCGAGCCCCTCGCGCAGCTTGCCCTGCACGTCGGACATGATGTGCATGACGTGGCTGAACCGCTCGATGGCGAAGCTCTCGGTGACGCGCACCGTGCCGAGCTCGGCCACCCGGCCGACGTCGTTGCGCCCGAGATCGAGCAGCATCAGGTGCTCGGCGTGCTCCTTCGGGTCCGCGAGCAGCTCGGCCTCCAGCGCTTGGTCCTCCTCGTGCGTGGCACCCCGCCGGCGGGTGCCGGCCAGCGGGCGGATGGTGACGATGCCGTCGCGCAGCCGCACCAGGATCTCCGGGCTGCTGCCGACCACGGAGAACCCTCCGAAATCGAGGAAGAACAGGAACGGTGCCGGATTGATCCGCCGCAGCGCCCGATAGAGTGCGAATGGCGGAAGCGCGAACGGCACCGAGAAGCGTTGGCTCGGCACCACCTGGAAGGCGTCGCCGGCCAGGATGTACTCCTTAGCCCGGAGCACCGCCTCCATAAAGCCGTCGCGGGTGAAGTTGGAGGCCGGGGCGGGCAGCGGTGGAAGCACGACCGGCGGCGCCGGATGCGGCAGCGGGCGCTCCAGCGCGCCTTCCGCCTCGGCCAGGCGGGCCCGCGCCGCTTCCCAGGCCTGCTCGGAGGTGGTGTCGGGCTGCGGATAGACCGGCGCGGCCAGGGTCAGCTCGTCATTGACGTTGTCGAAGATCGCGAACAGCCCGGGGCGGATCAGCACCGCCTCCGGAAGCCCCAGCACCTCCTGGTTCTTCTCGGGCAGCCGCTCCATCAGCCGCACCATGTCGTATCCGAGATAGCCGACCAGCCCCCCTGTCATCGGCGGCAGGCTTTCCGGTTTGTCGAGCGAGCTTTCGGCGATCAGGGCACGCAGGCTCTCCAGCGCCGGCCGGTCTTCGACGGCGAATGCGTGGGGGGCGGAGCGGGCGTGGCGGTTGATCTCGGCGCGCCCGCCGCGGCAGCGCCAGATCAGGTCGGGCTCCATGCCGATGACGGAATAGCGGCCGCGCGCGGCGCCGCCTTCGACGCTCTCCAGGAGAAAAGAGTTCGGCTTGCCATGTGCCAGCTTGAGGAAGGCAGCAACCGGGGTCTCCAGATCGGCCACCCCGAGGGACCAGACTAGGCTGCCGCGCCCCGCCTCGTAAGCCGACCGGAAGGCGGCGTAGCCGGGGGGGACGGAGACGTTCATCGGTCCTGGCACTCCCTCAGGGTTGGGCGATGCTGTCGAGCAGCCGGGTGTTGATGCGCGGCTTCGCACGTTCGCGTAGCGCCGTCACGTAGACCGTCTCGGCATCGTTGCCGATCGACCGGCTCAGCGCCTCTTTCACCTGGGCGTAGCCGACCGGATCGGATTTCGGATCGGGCTCCTGGATGTCGGCAAGCACCGCCACCATGAAGGCATCGGGCGTCTCGACCATGGTCGCCTCGCCTTTCTTCATGCCGAACAGCGGCTGCACGAGAGGCGCGGGCACGCCCTCGACGCCGCCATCGCGGCCGACCGGCGGGAGCTTGCGGGTTTGCACCCCGGCGATCACCGCGGCGTCAGCAAGTGATTGCCCGCCTTTGACGGCGGTGAACAGGCGGGCCGCCGCCACTTCCTGCGCATGACGCTGCGCGTCGTGCACCCAGTCCTCGCGCACCTGGTCCTTGACGGTGTCGAAGGGTTTTGCCGCCGGCGGTGTCACGCTTTCGACGCTGACGGCGTAGTAGGACGTCGGGCCCTGCGGCTGGCCGGGTTGGCTTGGGCTTGGAACTTCGGTCAGTTTCGGCGGGTCGCCCGGCTTCTGCGCGAACGCGGCGGCGACCACGGCACTGCGCAGCTCGGGCGAGCCGGGGATCGGCGCCGGCGGACCTTGCGGCGTGCTGCCCTGCGCGTCGAGCGTGCCGGCGACGGCGGCCAGGCCGAGGCCCTGCGGCAGCTGGTCAAGGCTGCCGCCGGCCGCCAGCGCGTCCTGTACTTTGTCGGCGCGCTCGTAGATCTGATCGGCGGCCTTGGCTTCGGCGATCTGCTGGCGCAGCGCATCCTTCACCTCCTCGAAGCTCTGGGAGGTCGCCGGTGTGACCTTGGTGACTTTCAGCACGTGCCAGCCGAGCGCGTCGTGGATGGGATCGACCACGGTATCGGGCGACGCCGCGAAAACCGCGGCGGCCAGGGTCGGATCGGGGAACTCTCCACGGCTGGCATCGTCGAGCGCCACTGCGGTGCCGCCGTCGGCAGTGGCGGCGCTCTGCATGGCGGCCCAGTCGGCGCCGCCGCGCCATTGCTGCGCCAGCGCCTCCGCCTTCGCCTCGTCCGGGGTCAGGAGAATCTGGGCGGAGCGCTTCTCGGGCGGGTTGTACATCGATCGGCGCGCGTCATAGGCAGCGTGCAGCTCGGCGTCGGAGACGTCCATGTCGCGCGCCAGGGTCTGCGGAGACAGCACCACGGCCTTGATCCGCCGGTATTCCGGGGTGCTGAAAGCGTCGGGGTTATTCTCCCAGTAGCGCCGCAGCTGCGCCTCGGTCGGCTCAGGGGGTGTGGGGGTGGCGGCGAACGGAAACTCAACCGCCTCCGCAATGCGCTTCTCGTTCTGGTAGGCGAGCACGTTCCGGCTGAGAACGTCCGGCGCGGTGACGCCGGCGCGCACTGCCTCGAGCAACTCGCGGTCGCCGACATCGCCGCGCATCATGGCGAGGAAACGGCCCTCGTCCAGGCCGTTGGTCTGCAGCACCCGCTCGAAGGTGGCGCGGTCGAACTGGCCATTCGGGCCACGGAAGGCCGGCATGGCGAAGGTCGCCTGGCGCACCGCATCGTCGGTCACCACCAGGCCGAGATCCGAGACTTTGCCGGCGATCACCGCCTGGGTCACCAGCCCGTCTATCGCCTCGCCGGCAATCGAGCGGCGCATCTCGGGGGTCGGGTTGAAATTGGCGCCGAACATGCGGCTGACCTGGGCGAGCTGGCGGCGGAAGGCGGCTTCCGCCTCCGGCACCTCGACGCGCTGGCCCGCGACATGGGCGACCGCCGTGTCAGTGCCCACCATGCGCAGCATGTCCGCCACACCCCAGAGGCCGAAGGAGGCCACCAGCACGACGAAAAGCAGGCGCACCACCCAGGTTGAGGCGTAGCGGCGCATTGCGGAAAGCATCGGGCGGCCCTCGTCGGAAGAGCGCCGAACAATAGGCAGGCAGCGCCGGGTTTGCCAGCCTCAGGCAGGCAAGCTAGTGGTCCGATCCTGACGCTTGAATCCCCGGGCATCAGGTATCGCCACAAGACGAAGAGCTGGTGGATGGCATCTGACGGCCTTCGTCAGATTCCATCCACTAGGAGCCCGCACCGCCACGGAATGGCTGCCATGCCCACGTTGATTGCCGGCAATTGGAAGATGAACGGCCTGCTTGCCGAGGCGGAGAGCCTGGCGCGCGAGGTCCGCGAGGGTGCGGCTGGGATCAGCTGCGCGCTGCTGGTCTGCCCTCCCTTCACGGCGCTCGCCGCCGTCGCGCGGGTGCTGCAGGGCTCGCCGGTGGCGGTCGGCGGTCAGGACTGCCACTGGGAAGCCAGCGGCGCGCATACCGGCGATATCAGCGCCGCCATGCTGCGCGACGCCGGCGCCTCCTGGGTGGTGCTCGGCCATTCCGAGCGGCGCGGCGAACACGGCGAGATCGACGAGACGGTGCGCCAGAAGGTGCTGGCGGCGACGGCGGCCGGGCTGACCCCGATCGTCTGCGTCGGCGAGACCGAGGATCAGCGCCAGAGCGGGCGGGAGACCGAAGTGGTGGGCTGGCAGATCGAGGGCAGCCTGCCAAAGGATTTTGCCGGGGTTCTCGCCTACGAGCCGATCTGGGCGATCGGCACCGGCCGCACCCCTACGGAGGCGGAGGTGGCTACCATGCACGGCTTTATCCGCGAGGAGCTGGGCCGCCAGTTCGGCGGCGCGGCGGACGCGGTGCCCATCCTTTACGGCGGCTCGGTCAAACCGGAGAATGCCGCCAGCCTGCTTGCCGTGCCGGAGGTCGGCGGCGCGCTGGTCGGCGGCGCCAGCCTGCGCGCGGCGGATTTCCTGGCGATCGCCCGGGCGGCGGACGCGCTTTCCAAGACAGCGCCGCGCGCGTAGAAGGCCCGCCGCCTCCGGGATTTCCGCCGATGACGACCGTGCTGCTGATCATCCACCTGATCGTGACCCTGGCGCTGATCGGCGTGGTGCTGATCCAGCGCAGCGAGGGCGGGGGGCTGGGGATCGGTTCCTCGCAGGGCATGGGGGCCTTCATGGGCGGCCGCGGTACCGCCAATCTGCTGACCCGCACGACGGCGGTGCTGGCGACCCTCTTCATGCTGCTCTCGCTCGGCCTGGCGCTGCTCAACCGCGGCACCGCCGGGGTCGGCCGCTCGATACTGGACGTCCCGGCCATGCCCGCAGGTGGGACGCCCGGGGTTGCAGCTCCCGCGCCGGCTGCTCCGGCGCCGGTCACGCCGGGTACCGCGGCACCGAGCGTCCCTGGGGCAACGGCGCCCAACCTGCCGGCTGCGCCCCCGCCGCAGGGCGCCCCGCGGGTGCCGACGGACTGATACCAGCCGGCGATAGCATTGACTGTTCCAAGGCTTCCGTTGGCTGGTATCGCGCGCCGGGTTGGTGGGCGGCGGCGCGCCAAACCAAGACTGATACCAAAGGTCATTACTTATGACCGTTGGTATCAGTCGCGGCGCATTTCCGACTCGGGGCGGCCGGTGTATACTGACCGCCCATGACGCGGTTCGTGTTTATCACCGGCGGCGTGGTCTCCTCCCTTGGCAAAGGCATCGCCTCCGCGGCGCTGGGGTCGCTGCTGCAGGCGCGCGGCTACCGGGTGCGGCTGCGCAAGCTCGACCCTTATCTCAACGTCGATCCCGGGACGATGAGCCCCTACCAGCACGGCGAGGTGTTCGTCACCGATGACGGGGCGGAGACCGACCTCGATCTCGGCCATTACGAGCGCTTCACCGGCGTGCCAGCCACCCGCGGGGACAACGCCACCACCGGGCGCATCTATGCCGAGGTGATCGCGCGGGAGCGTCGTGGCGACTATCTCGGCGCCACCGTGCAGGTGATCCCGCACATCACCGATGCGATCCGCGAGGCCATTGTCGGCGACACCGATGGTCTCGACTTCGTGCTGATCGAGATCGGCGGCACGGTCGGCGACATCGAGAGCCTGCCGTTCCTCGAAGCCATCCGCCAGCTCGGCAACGAGCTGGGCGCGGCGCGCACCATGTTCGTGCACCTGACGCTGGTGCCCTACATCCGCTCCGCCGGCGAGCTGAAGACCAAGCCGACGCAGCATTCGGTGAAGGAGCTGCTGAATGTCGGCATCCAGCCGCACATGCTGCTGTGCCGCTGCGACCGGCCGATCCCGCCGACCGAGCGGCGCAAGATCGCCTCGTTCTG
>JAFAYM010000035.1 GCA_019240395.1 Acidisphaera sp.
CCGCAGCGCCATGACGTTGGCGATGAAGCCGGAGATCTACGCCGCCAAGGAGGCCGAGGTGCCGCTGCAGCGCGCCGGCACGCCCGAAGAGGTGGCAAGCGTCGTCGTCTTCCTGGCATCGCCGCTGGCCAGCTACGTCACCGGCGCCGTGATCGAGGTCACCGGCGGCCGCGGTCTCTGATCCAGAGGGCAAATCGCCGTGGGGTTGCAGTTCCTCGACTTGCGGGTGATCGAAAGTTCCGCCTTCATCGCGGCGCCATTGGCGGGTCTGACATTGGCGCAGTTCGGTGCGGATGTGATCCGCGTCGAGATGATCGGCGGCGGCATCGACTATGGCCGGCTGCCGCTGATGCCCTCCGGCCGCAGCCTGTATTGGACCGGGCTGAACAAGGATAAGCGCTCGATCGCCGTCGACCTGCGCCGGCCCGAGGGCCGCGAGCTGGTCCGAAACCTGGTCACCGCCCCTGGGTCCAACGCTGGAATCCTCCTCAGCAACATCGTCAGCAAATGGCTGACGCATGACGACCTCGCGCGCATTCGGCCGGACGTGATCACCTGCCAGATCGAGGGCAATCCCGACGGCTCGACCGCGGTGGACTACACTGTCAATTGCGCCACCGGCTATCCGCTGATGACCGGGACTGGCGAGGCGCCGGTCAATCATGTGCTGCCCGCCTGGGACATCGCGTGCGCCTACAAGGCGGCGTTCGCGATCACGGCTGCGGCACAGCGGCGGCGGCTGACGGGCCAGGGCTCGGCGCTGCGCCTCGCCCTGGCGGACGTGGCGTTCACCATGCTCTCGCATCTCGGCGTGATCGGCGAGGCGGAGCTGCTGGATCAGGATCGCGCGGCGCTTGGAAACTACATCTACGGCGCCTTTGGACGCGACTTCGAGACGGCGGACGGGCGGCGCGTCATGGTCGCAGCGATCTCCGCCGGGCAATGGTCGGCCTTGATCAAGGCGTGCGACATGGCGGAGGCGACTGCCGCATTGGAGCGCTCGAGCGGACTCGATCTCGGCAAGGAAGCTGACCGGTTCGAGGCGCGTGAGGCGATCGCGGCAATCGTCGAAGCCTGGTCTCGGGTCCGCAGCTACGCCGATGTTCGGGCGGCGTTCGAGCGGGAGCGGGTGTGCTGGGGCGAGTACCGCACCCCGCGCGAGTTGCTGCGCAATGACAAGCGTGTCGGCTTGGGCAATCCGGTCTGGGAGATGCTCGAAACGCCTGGGATCGGTCGGCAGCTCGCCGCTGGAACCCCGGTGCGCGACGACGGCGAGAGCCGTACGCCCACGGCCCCGGCGCCGTTGCTCGGGCAGCACACCGACGAGGTGCTGTTCGACGTGCTCGGCCTGGATTCGGTCGCGGTGGGCCGGCTGCACGACGCCGGCATCGTGGCCGGGCCAGACAGGGATCCGACGTCGTCGCGTTGATGGGGGCTGCAGCGGTCCTGGGATCAGGATCGGGCGTACCGAGGGGAATCACGCGCCATGGCTCGTCTTGAGGGCAAGGTCGCTATCGTGACCGGCGGGACAGGCGGCATCGGCCGGGGCATCGTCCTTCGGTGGGCCATTTGGGTATCGCGCTGATCGCATCGTCCACCTGAGCCGACTGCACAACCGGATCAGCCATCACCTCCTGGAGTGCCTGCTATCCCATCTCCCGTCGGCGGTGACCATGGCCGGACGTCATCGGGTGCCGCGTCTTGCCGGGACCATCCGTCTTGGTCGAGACGATCAGGAAGACCCCGACCGCGCTGATCAACATCGCAATAATCATCCGCCAGGTGATCGGTTCGCTGAAGATCAGCCATCCCAACGTCATCGCCACGATCGGGTTGACGTAGGAGAAGGTCGTCGCAATCGCTGGGGATACGTTCTGCGTCAAGTAGCCGAAGGCGGTAAACCCGACGACGGCGATCACGATGAACCAGCCGAACCCCACCCAGGAGGCCGTTGACACTGAGCCCAGGTCCAGTCTCGCCCACTCGCCCCACCAGACTGCAATCCCCAGCAGTACGGTCCCGCCAACCATCAGTTCGAGCCCGGCAGCGACCCGGGGTTCCTCGGGCAGGCCGAGGTGAGGCGCGAACTCCGCACCGGCCGCCCAGGCGATCTGCCCACCGATGATCACCGCCACGCCCCAAAGGTCGAGCCCTGATCCGGGCCGGAGCAGCAAGCCGATGCCGAGGAAACCGATGACCAGGCCGGCGATGCCTTGAGGCGGCAGACGTTCTCGGAAGACGACATAGCCGAGGACGGCCGCAAACAGGGGCAGAAGCGCCGAGAGTGTCCCAGCAATGCTGGAGGCGACCGTCAACTGCCCATACGTCCCCGCGCCGGAGCCGAGGGTCAGAATGAGCACGCCAATCGCCGCCCCGGCGCGCCACTCCCGCCAGGTGGGCCAGGTCGCCCCGGCGATGAGCGCCCACGTCGTCAGGATCACACCGGCAACCAGACCGCGGACGGCAACCATCAGGAACGGCGGCAATGTTTTGATGGCGGCGGACGCTGCCGCAGGGCCCGAGCCGAAGAACAGATAGGTAGCGGCCAATGCGAGAGCGATACGAAAGCCGAATTTCCCGGAGGACTTCGACGCGCTTGCCGTGCTGGCCATTCGGACTCCGGTTAAAGCTCTCAGGCGAGAACCGCCGCACACAGCCACAGCTTCAATGGCGGAAATGAGCAGTGGCAAGAGGTCTGACGGCCAGGGCGTCGTATTTCTGGTTGCCTTACCCCTGGGCACCGACGCCACACGGCGCTTGCGTCTCCTGCCGCCCCCGTGAAGGATAGCGAGGGATGGAAATGCTCGCAACGACCGGTTCGCTCGCGCCAATGGGCGCAAAGCCGGTGCTGTGCGTGGGTGGCCTCGTCGTCGATTTCCCGCTCGCGCAAGGCGCCTTGCGCGCGGTCGACGGCGTCTCCTACGAGGTGATGGCGGGCGAGACGCTGGCCTTGGTCGGCGAGTCCGGCTCGGGCAAGTCGGCCTCGGTGCTGGCCGCGGTCGGGCTGCTGCCAGCGGCGCGGACCGCGGGCTCGGTCGTCATCGACGGGCTCGACTTCCTTCACCTCGATCCGCGGACGCGGCGGCGCCAGTTGGGCCGCCTCGTCGCCGTCATCTTCCAGGACCCGGCGGCCGCGCTCAACCCCGTCATGACCGTCGGCGCCCAGCTCACCGAAGCGCTCGCCGTCCACAATCCGCGCCTCGGCGCCGCCGCGCTGCGCACGCGCGCCATCGAGCTGCTCCGTCAAGTCGAAGTGCCCGAGCCCGCGCTCCGCTTCCGGCAATACCCGCACCAGTTCTCCGGCGGCATGGCCCAGCGCGCAATGATCGCCATCGCCATCGCCAACCGGCCGCGCCTCTTGATCGCCGACGAGCCCACCACCGCGCTCGACGTCACCATCCAGGCGCAACTGCTGCACCTGCTGCGCCAGGCCCAGATCGAGACCGGGGCCGCGACCCTGCTCATCACCCACGACCTCGGCGTGGTAGCCGAGCTCGCCGACCGGGTCGCGGTCATGTACGCCGGCCGCATCGTCGAGCTCGGCACGGTGCACGACGTCTTCGCCCGTCCCGCCCATCCCTACACCGTCGCCCTCCTGCGCTCGCTGCCGCGCGTTGATAGCGACGACGACCTCCAGCCGATCCCGGGTACGCCGCCGGACATGCGGCGGCGCCCGCCGGGCTGCGCGTTCGAGCCGCGCTGCTTCCTCGGCCGCGGCCGCACGCGGTGCCAGACGGAGCCTCCGCCGCTCGCCGGCGCGCCGCACCGCAGCGCCTGCCACTTCCGGAACGAGCTGTGACCGAAGCGCTGCTGTCGGTCGAAGGCCTCGTCAAGCACTTCCCGGTCCGGCGCGGGTGGTTCGGCAAGGCCTACGTCCGTGCGGTGGACGGCGTCTCCTTCAGCGTCGCGCGCGGCGAGGCGCTGGGGCTCGTCGGCGAATCCGGCTGCGGCAAGTCCACCACCGGCAACCTCGTCCTGCGCCTGCTCGCGCCGACCGCGGGGAGCATCCGCGTCAACGGCAAGGACGTGGCGCGCGCCAATGCCGGCGAGGGCCGCGACCTCTGCCGCCAGGTCCAGATGGTCTTCCAGGACCCGTTCAGCTCGCTCAATCCGGCCCTTTCGGCCGGCGCCAATGTCGCCGAGCCGCTCCGCGTCCAGCGTGTCGGCTCGCGCGCCAGCCGCCGCCAGCGCGCGGCGGAGTTGTTCGGTCAGGTCGGCTTGCGCCCCGATCAGCTCGACCGCCGTCCGGCCGAGTTCTCCGGCGGGCAGCGCCAGCGCATCGGCATCGCCCGCGCGCTGGCCCTCAACCCCACACTGCTCCTGCTCGATGAGCCGGTGTCCTCGCTCGACGTCTCGGTGCAGGCGCAGGTGCTGAACCTGCTGCGGCGCCTGCAGCGGGAGCTCGGCCTCGCCTACCTGTTCATCAGCCACGACCTGTCCGTCGTGCGCCATGTCTGCGACCGGGTCGCGGTGATGTATGCGGGCCGCATCGTCGAGATCGGCGCCCGCGATGCGATCTTTCGTCGCGCCCGGCACCCCTACACCCGCGCCCTGCTCTCCGCCGTCCCGCTGCCCGACCCGGCGCGGCGCGGCGAAAAGGAGCGCATCGTGCTCCGGGGCGAGATGCCGAGCTTGCTCGACCCGCCGCGGGGCTGCCGCTTCGCCCCCCGCTGCTTCCAGGCCCAGCCCGAGTGCCGCACGCACGACCCGGAACTCCTGCCAATGGAGGATAACGCCGGCCACCGCGCCGCCTGCCTCTTCCCCATGCCGGTCGCGCCGCACTGATGGACGGGCTGCAGCAGCAAACCGACGGGCCCGAGCCGGCCGCCGCGTCACACCCGACGGCCTGGCGGCGGTTCCGCCGTTCGCCATCGGGAACGCTGGGCCTGGCGGCGCTCGCGACCCTGCTGCTGCTCGGCCTGCTGGCCCCGGTGATCTCGCCGTACGACCCGCTGGCGCAGGTGGGGCCGTCGCTGCAAGCGCCGAGCCTCGCCCACCCGTTCGGCCTCGACGAGATCGGCCGCGACATCCTCGCCCGCGTGCTGGTGGGCGCCGGCCCGTCCCTGTTCACCGCCATCGGCGCCGCCGTACTCGCGGCGGCCATCGGCACCCCGGTCGGGATCGTCTCCGGCTACCTCGGCGGGCTGGCCGACGCCGCCACCATGCGGGTGACCGACTTCATCCTGGCACTCCCGGGCATCCTGTCGGCGCTGGTCATCATCGTCGTGCTCGGCGCCGGCACGGAC
>JAFAYM010000173.1 GCA_019240395.1 Acidisphaera sp.
GTGATTCAGACCTGCGGTGATTCCACCTTCGGTCATCACGCTCTATTTCGGCGCGATGGTTCCCGTGGGACTGCCGTCCGTGGTGTTCCCGGCGACGTAGTTGTTTCCCCAGCTCAGGATCTGGCCGGTTCCGTCGGTGGACAGACCGGTGCCGCCGGTGAAGCTGACGCTGGTGTTGGCCATGCGGACGGTGCCGCTCTGGATGGCGCTGATGCCGGCCACCTGGTTGTTGTTCACCATCGCGTCCTGCACGGTGATCTGGGCGGTCGAACCGCTCGCCGTCAGCCCGGCGCCGGAATTGTTCGAGACCATCCCGCCGATGATGGCGACATCGCTGTTCTGGCCGGCCATGATGCCGTAGGACGACCGATGGAAGCTCGATGCGACGATGTTCACGCGATTGACGCCGGTGCTGCTCGTCGTGCTGCTGATCAGTCCGCCACCCCCGCAGTTTTCGATGTCGCTGCCCAGGATGACGAGAGTGGCACGGCTGGCGGGCTGAAAGGAAACGCAGTTCTGCGAGAAGTTCATGATCACCACGTTGTCGAGCGTCAGCGAGGCGGCTTGCACGAAGTCGACCCCGATGAGACCGGGACTGGTGGAGGCCGAAATCCCGTTGATCGAGAGATTGCGCAGGATGACCCGGTCGCTCGTGCCGGCGTTGATGGTGATGCCGTCGGTGGATGCGGCCAGCACCGCGCCGACCTGGCCGGCACCGCCGTCCACCGTCAGCGCCTTGGTGATCGTCAGCGTCCCGAAGCCGCCCGGATCGAGCGCGTCGATCTCGCCGCCCGCGGCGGTCTTGGACTGCGCGCCGGCGAAGGTCTTGCAGGGCGCGGTCCGGCTGCACGGATTGGCGTCGTCGCCGACCCCGGAGATCCAGGTGCGGGTCGCCTGCGCGCTCGCCGACGCGGCGCCCAGGGTCGAAAACAGAGCGATCAGGAGAACTGTGGTTTTCATGGGGTCTCCATTGCGCGCGAGCGGAAGCGCGCGTGGTTGGAACGGTTTCGGAAGGAAGTCGCGAAGCCTCCGGCGGTCAGCTCCCGCCCGCCGGTGACCTGATGCCGGCCAGCTCGGCCGCGTTGAGGTCCTCGGCGCTGCGCGTGTCGCTCGCACCCGTCGGCACCGGCGTGGCGACCGGCGGAAGCAGTTTGTGGGCGATCTCGGCGGGGATGGAGGTGCGCGCCGCTTCGGCCATCTGCTGCACCTGCACGTCCTTGGCCGAGCTTCCCGCACTGCTGCCGAGCCAGTAATTGCCGACCTGGGCCGCCATCGCCGCGAGCGTGCCGAGCAGCACGTTGGCGAGCGGTGCAGAGCCCTCCGGCACGGTGCGGGTGAGCACGACGTAGATCATCGTCGCGAAGGCCAGCAGCACGATTGCCGACAGCACCGCCGGCGACCAGGCGATCCGGCTGCCGGCCTGCGCCAGCGCCACCGTCTGCGAGCGGGCGCCGCCGACATCGGCGAGCTGCGCCTTCAATTCGTCGAGCTCGGAGGTGCGCGACGCCGCCTCGGCCTGTGCGGCGATTTGCGCGAGCTGCACGCGCAACTGCGTCGCCAGCTCAGGTTTGCCGGCCATGATCGCGGCGACGGCATCCGGGTCCGTGGTGCCGGCGACGGCGGAGACGGCGGTGCTCACCGCATCCGCCACCTTGCCGCCGCCGGACCCGAACAGCCATCGGCCGATCTCCGGCGCCACCGTCAGTGCCAGCGGGATCAGCGGCAGCATGTCACGCCTTCGGCGTAACGGCGGCCGACGCGGTCGCGGCGGGGGTGCTGACAGGGGCCGTGACTGGTGCCGTGACTGATGCCGTGACTGGTGCCGTGACTGGTGCCGTGATTGGGGCGGACTTGCCGGTCAGCTTGGCGCCGAGCTTGGCCCAGCCGTCCAGGATCAGCCGCGACAGGCCGGGCATCGGAAACAGCACGCAGGCGACATAGCCGATCGCCACATACAGAAGATCGTTCAGCATGGTCCACTCTCCTTGTTGAAGACGGGTAGAAAAGCTCAAGACGTCATCTGCATCGCCTCGAAGGGCAGCCGGCAGAGCCGCCGCGCCCAGCCGAGCCCGAAGGTCCGCCAGGTCGGCAGCGCCGCCATGTAGGTCAGCCGCTGCGCCTGGAATTCGGCGCACAGCGCCGCACCCTGGCCGGACTGCGCCTGCACCGCCGCCAGGGTGGCCGGACCGATCGCGCCGTCCGCCGTCACTCCGAGGGCGGTCTGCAGCCAGCGCGCGGCGCGGCCGACACCGTTGTTGACGCCGGCATCGAACACCAGCAGCGCCAGCGGCGGCGGCAACGCGTCGGCGTGCAGCGGCGCCCAGTAGTCGCGCTGGTAGATCGCCTTCGCCTGCGCCTCGGTGAGCGTGGCGATGTCGAGCGTCGGATAGGCGGCGGCGCTGATGCCCCAGTTGGTGCCGCGGCAGGTGCCGTGGCCGCAGGCGCCGCCGGTCCAATTGCCGGGATCCGTCGCCGCATCGGTGTAGCCGCCCTCGCTGCCGACGACGGCGGTGAAGGCTTGATCGAAGGCGCTCATTGCGGCTCTCCCGACGGCGCCCGGGCGCCCGGTTTCTGTCTGATCTGCGGCCGCTGCCGAAGCTCGGACTTGCTGCGCAGCTCGGACTTGCGAAGCTCGGACTTGCGCAGCTCGGGCAGGATGGCGAATTGCAGCATCGCCGAGGTGAACAGCGAGACGCTGCCCTGCAGCAGCCCCTCCCAGGAATCCAGCCAATAGAAGGCGTGCCAGAGCAGCACGATCTGCAGCGCGTGATGCAGCCCGCACAGCAGGATGAAGCTGGCGAACATCACCAGCACCCAGCGCTCGCCGGAGATCACCAGCCGGCGCATGCCCGCGCGCCGGACGATCGCCAGCAGCTGGATCGGGATCAGCACGTAGGCCAACGCGGTCAGCGCGTCGCCGACCACCGTCAGCGCGAGCAGCGACGGCTCGAAATTCAGGCAGAAGCCGTGCGGCGCGAACGGGCTCTCGTTGAGCAGTGTGGCAAGCCAGCTCATGGCACAATCTCCAGCGCCAGGGGCGGCAGCTTTTGCGAGCGCGGCGAGCCGGCGAGCGGCGACAGCATGATGCTGCGCTGCAACTGGTAGGCGCCGAGCGGCGCATTGTCGGGCACGCGCATCGCCAGGGTCAGCGGCCCGCACGGGCGCGCGTTCGGCGCGTAGCTCCGGTCCTGATAGAGGATGGTGCGCCGTTCCGGCAGGTACACCAGGCGCAGCTGCATCGCCATCGCCACGTCACGGGCGATGCAGAGCGTGCTGACCCAGCCGAATGTGCCGCCGCGCGGCAGCGTGCTGGTGGTTGCGCCGAGCTGCACCGTCTTGTCGTCCAGCACTTGCGCGACGAACGGCCCGTCGGTGTCCTCGTAGGTCATCAGCTCCTTCGGATCGAAAAAGCGCGCCTGCAGAACGAAGAACGCCGCCAGCACGACCACCCCGATCATCGCCAGGCTGGTGACGGCACGCTGGCGGGCTTCGCTTCCCGGCGCGGTCACGGCAGATGCGGCAGCCTGGCGCCGACCAGGGCCAGCACGCCGAGCGCCAGCAGCCACAGCAGCCCGCGCGTCAGCAATCCGGTCCACCAGGCCACGGTCTCGCGCGAGGCGAATTGCTCGCTCGCCTTCTCGAACGCCGCGACGATGGCGTTGCCGAGCTTCTCGGCGAGCGCATCCATCCCGTCGTCCAGCCGGTCGAGCCGGGTGTTGAGATCGCGCCAGGAGGCATCCTGCGCGATCCGATGTTCGCGCAGCGCCTCATCGCGCGCCTCGCCTTTGGCTTCCAGGCGCGCCATGCGGGATTCCAGACTGTCGGGCACGGTCGCTTCCGCTCGGCTGGTTAGCAATCTGTCGCGCCGGCCAGCAGCCGCGGGTCGCGCATCCCGATCGCCTGCTGCAGGCTCTCCGCCGGACGCGCCAGCGCCTCCGGCGCCGCCCCGGCCCGCTGCTTCAGCGCGGCATAGAGCGAAGCGGTGCCGACACTGTGCAGGTCCGCCGTCCCCAGCTCCTGGCGCGTCGCGTCGAAAGCGAGCTTGGCGCCGGGCGCACTGCCGGCACGGCGCGCCGCTTCGTCGCGCCAGCCGTGCAGCACCATCTCCACCCGCCCGGCGCCGTGGTCGATGCGGGTGTGGGTGATGCGCCAGTAGCTGAGCGGCATCGCCGTGTCGTGGATGTCGAGCGCCTTATCGAGTGCCATGGCCTGCTCCTATTTCCTGATCCAGGTTGCCAGCCCGGCGATCCACTGCCAGCTCGCCGAACTGTTCGCCGCGAGCGCCAGGCCGCTGCCGGCCCGCACGCTCTGGCCGGCATTGCCGACCACGTTGAGCGCGCTGATCGTCTGCGTCGTCGCGACGGTGACGCGCTGCCCGTCCACCGGCGCGGCCGGCATGGTCAGCGAGCCCGAACCGAGACTGCCGGACGGGTTGAGCACGATGTCCGAGCAGTTGCCGGGGATCGTCTGGGTGAAGCCGTTCGCCGGCGCGCTGACAACGTAGGACTGGTCGGCCTGCGCGCCGGGAAACACCGCGGGGCTGCCGCTGCTGCCGGCCGAGCCGACCCGCACCGGCCCGCCACCCTGGGCGTTCAGCTGCAGCGGTATCGAGGCATCCGCGCCCATCGACACCACGTAGACGGTGCCGCCGCTGACCGCGCCGGCGATCCCCACGCCGTTCACCGCTCCCGCCACGCGATCGATGCGCAGCACCTCCTCGGTGAACGAGTTCGTGGTGATCGACACCACGCCGTTGCCGATCCCGGTAAGGCCGAGGCGAACGTCGGGCGCACCGGCGGTCGGCGACAGGCCGACATAGGGGCTGGCCACCGACCCGGCGACCGGGATCAGGCCGATGTTGCCGCCCTGGCGGTAGATGTTCGGGTCGAAGCCGCGATAGGCGAAGGTCTGCTTGTCCCAGTTGTTGCCGTTGTCATAGACGTTGGTAGTGCCGGTGCCGATGATCGAGGTGGCGCCCTGGGTGGCGACCGCGGTGTTGCCGTTCAGCGTGATGGCGCCGGCCGTCGTCTCGATGTCGATCGGCGCGGTGAAGCCGTAGAAGGTGTTGTCGGTCAGCGTGGCGACGTCGACCGCGGTGAGCTGGACCGCGGTGTTGCTGACCCCCGAATCGGCAGGCGCGAAGTCGCAGGAGCTGACGCGGACGTAGGCGTTCGGCGCGTTGATCTGCAGGCCGTAATAGGGACCCTTGCCGCCATAGGTGTGGCCGAGCGCCGGACAGCGCACGTCGGCGATCGACACCAGCGCCACGTTGGCGCCGTTGATGCTGGCGAGCGAGCCGTCGATGAACGGGATGTTCACGCCGCTCATCGAGAGATTGAGCCCGGGCGTGCTCGGCGAGGGGTTGTTGATGACGATCGCCGTGGTGTCGATGCCGCCGGCCGCATAGATCGGATACCAGGCGCCGCCGGTGAAGCGCAGCGACTGCGTGCTGCCGCCGGGATCGACCTGCAGCACCACCGGCACGTTGTCGAAGGAGGTGTTGACCAGGTTCGACAGGCCGAGGCAGCCGGCGGCGCACCAGATGCCCTTTGCCGGGCCCAGAACGTAGCAGTTGGTCGCCGTCACGCCCTCGACCTGCGTCGAGGGGAACTGGGTCGGCGTGCCGTCGCCCACCACTTTCAGCCAGCAGCCCTGGGTCTGCGTGAAGGTGCGCAGGTTGTAGGTCGGCCCGGAATCGACGACGTTGCCGTAGGTGCCCCAGGAGAACAGCGTGTTGCTGAAGAACATCACCTCCGGCGTGAACTGCAGGGTGAAGCAGTTGCGGATGGCGTAGATGTGACAGCGATCGATGTTCAACGCGCCGAGCACCTGGTTGCCGGAGGTGCCGGTATCGGTCAGGAAATCGTAGCAGTTGGTGACCTGGCAGTTGATGAAGTCGAAGCGGTTGACCTGCTGGGGCGGATTCTGCTGACCGAACAGCGGGGGATAGGCGATCGGCGCGTTGCCGTTGTTGACCGTCGCGGCCTCGGTCTGGCTCGGCCAGAAGAAGTTGATGCCGTCGAAGCGCACCGCGCCGCCCAGCAGGAACGGCGAGTTGGTGGTGCCGGTGAACCAGAGCTGCGAGCCGGTGGTGCCGTAACCGTTGGCGTCGATGTCGCGCAGCCCGTCGCCGATGATGGCGACGTCGCGCACATTCTGCTGCGCCGCGTCGGTCAGCAGGATGGGTCCGCCGGTCGGGATGTAGAGGCAGCCGCGCCGCGCCATCGCCGCCTGCGTCGCCGCGATGAAGCGGGCGCTGTCGTCGGTGACGCCGTCGCGGGCCAGGCCGAAATCGTTGATGTTGACGACGTCGCCGAAGCGCGCGGCCAGGCTGCGCGTGACGGTGCCGGAAAACGGCGCGGTGGCGTCCGCTCCCGACAGGTCGGCGCCGGAGAGCTGCGAGATCGCCACCCGGCCGTTGGAGTCCAGCGCCGCGTAGCCGTTCGGCTGGCTCTTGTTGGCGGTCTGCTCGGCGCCGACGACGCGCGGGTCGTTGCCCTGCGTCGCGGTGTTCGCCGCCGCGCCGAAAGTCACCGCCAGCGCGCCGGAGGTGCCGACGGAAAGGCCGGGCCCGACCGTCACCGCGCCGAGAGAGACGGCGGGCGGGGTCTGCGCGGAGATCACGCCGGCTTGGCTGATGGTGACGTTCTCGCCGGCGGAATACATGCCGCGCAGCACGGTCAGCGGCAGCAGTGATGTCTGGCCGCCGCTGTTGGCAACCACCGCCGCTTCCGGCGCCAGTGTGGTCAGGGTGGGCACGGAGGAATCGGTGAGCGCGGTGGCGCTCAGCACGTCGTTGGTCAGGGTGAGCCCGGAGCCGAGCGCCACCGGCTCCGGCCCGCCCGGGCCGCTGCTGACCCGGCCGAGCAGCGTGCCGGTGGCCAGCGTCAGCGCCGGCTGCGTGCCGTCGAGCAGGGTGCCGACGGAGACCGCGCGCGCGACGCCGTCCTGGCTGACGGGGATGGCGTCGGTGTCGGTGACCTCGGCCGCCGGCGGCAGCTGCGGGATTGTTGGCATGTGCACTACTTTCAAAAGAAGAAAGGAAGGCGAGGGGGCTTTGCCCCCCTCGACCCCCCACCAAAGGCGGAGCCTTTGGAATCCGTTACTCAAGTAAAAGGGTGCAGGGACGACGGTCCCTGCCGGGGTCGAGGGGCAGCGCCCCTCGCCTTGCCTTACGCGATCGCAACCCACCCATTGGCATCGCTGCCGGACTGCTTGATCCACAGCGTGGTGAACGCGCCGCCATCGAGATTGCGGTAATCCGATCCCGGCGGCGCGCTGACCACGCCAACCGGCGAACCATGTCCGACCGAAATCGTGATGCCGATCGGCGCCGCGCTGCTGGCGATGCGGAACTGCCCGTCGGCGGACTGCGCGCCGAGCTGCGCACCATGCAAGGTCAAGCCGCCGCTGCCCGACGGCACGAGATAGTCGGCGAGCGGCAGCGCCTCGGCGTGCCATGCCCCGCCGGTGCCGATCCAGTGCACCGTCGTGTTGGCGGGAATCGTCGCGTCGTAGAGCGTCCAGTTCTCCTGCAAGGGCGAAGAGCCGCTGCGCGCGAACGTCACCGGCGCGGTGCAGCGCACGGCGAGCCTGCGTCCCTCCGGCACCGGCAGCCCGATCGAGGCGACCACTGCCGCGCCGGTGCCGTCGCCGGTGATCGTCACGGCGGGCGGCGAGGTGTATCCGCTCCCCGGGTTGGTCACCACGACGCCGATCAGCGCGCCGTTGCTGAGCACCGCCTGTGCCGCGGCACCGCCGCCGATCCCGACACTCGCCTGGCTGTAGCCGCTGCCGCCGGCGGTCACCGCGATGAAGGCGATCTGCCCGGCGAGCGCCTGCTGACGCAGGCTGGTCATCGAGATCACCGGTGCGCTCGCGGCGTTGACGGTGAAGCCGTCCAGCACGTCGGGAAACACCAGGCTGCCGGCGGCGGGATTGCAGACCATGTCGGCCTGGAAGTTCCAGCTGTTCTGCCGCACCTGCACGCTGGCGGCGTTGGCCCACAGGCACTGGCCGATGCTGGCCGGGCCGAGCCCGACGAAGCAGTTGCGCGCCACCAGCACGTTGCTCGGCGCATCGGTGAGCAGCACGCCGCCGCCGCTCGCCATGGCGAAGGCGATCCAGTTGTCGGTGATCGCCACGTCGCTGCAGGCCAGGCCGAAATTGTTGCCGACGCCGTCCGTTTCGACGTTGTTCACCAGGATCGCCCAGCCCGTGCAGTCCTGCACGCGGTTGCCGCTGATGCGCATGGACTGGCTGCCGCCGGGATTGATGCCGTGCACCGCCCCGTCCACCAGGTTGCCGCTGATGTCGCTGTCGATCGAGCCGCCGGCGTCGATGCCGTATTGCCCGCTCGCGGTCACAATGTTTCCGGCGACCCGGCTGTAGGAAACGTTGGCCAGGATGCCGGCGCCGCCGTTCGCGGCGGTGCCGTTGGCGGTGAGCAGGTTGCCGATCAGGGCGAGCGCGCGGCCGGAGGCGGCGATGCCGTAGATCGTGTTGTCGTGGCACGAGTTGCCGCTGATCAGGATGTCGTGGGCGTCCGGGTTGGCGTTGCCCCAGACCGGCGGCGTGGTGTTGGTGGCGTTGAAATTGCCGACGGAAATGCCGCGCGCGTTGTTCCAGGCCTCGCACCCCATCACCTGGCAGCGATGCACCTTCTGCACGAAGCTCGGATCGGTGTAGTCGAGCACGATGCCGTACTGGCCGTTGTCGTGCGCCCGGCATTGCAGAACCTGCACGCCGCGCAGCGCCTGCACCCAGATCCCATGCACCGCGTTGAAGCTGGCCTCGCAGCCCTGCACCACGTGGTCGGTGAGCGCCGGATCGGCGGCCAGGAACACCAGGCCGCTGCCCAGCGTGGCGCCGGCGGCGCCGGTGAAGCCGCACGCACGGAAATTCGCGGTGAGGCAGGACGCGGTGACCAGCACGCCCCAGCTGTCCAGGGTCACCGCGCTGTTGGCGTCGAAGAGAATGCCGTCGGCGCGGAACGCCGCGCCCTGCACGGAGATCCAGGCGCCGTTGCCGGCCTGCGACACGCGGCGCAGCACGGTCTGCCCGGGCACGCCGAGCAGCACCGCGTCGGCGGCGGTGATCGTCCACTGGCCGGCGATGCCGTAGGTCTTCGGCCCGAGGCGCACCGGTCGTCCGGAGGCGAGTGCGGCGGCCAGCGCCGCGCCGTCATCGGCCACGCCGTCGCCGACCGCGCCGTAGGCCTCGACGCTCACCGCGTCGGCGAGAGAATCGGCCAGCGTGCGGCTGGCGGTGGCGCCGGTCGCCGTCGCCGTCAGCGCGGAGGCCGGGATGCCGGGCACGCCCGAAAGCCCGGCCATGAAGCCGCCATAGGTGATGGCGACGCTGCTGCCGTCCTGCGCGAAGGGCACGAGATCGGCCGCACCCGGCGTATGGCCACCGGGAAGATCGACGATGCTGAACGGTGCGGTGGTGCCGGAGAGCAGGCCGTTGGCCAGCGCCAGATTGGCGCCGACGACGATCGTCTCCGGCGCCCCGGTGCCGGCGCTGGTGCGGCCGAGCAACTGGCCCGCGCTCAGCGCCATCTGCGGCTGCAGGCCGGCGACCAGCTGTGCGCGCGTCACCTTGCGGTCGATGCCGTTCTGGCTGACCAGCAGCTCGTCGGTATCGGCCGACGCGCTGGCCTGCGGCAGGTCGTCGATAGTGGCCATTGCGGATCAGCTCTCGACGACGATCGGATTGCCGGTCTGGTCGGTCAGCACCGTGCCGGTGTCGGTGGTCAGCCCGGACGGCGCATTCGCCACCGAAGAGAGCGAGGTGACCGGCAGCAGCACGGCGCGCGACAGGCTGCGGCCCTCGGCGGTGCCGATGGCGATGGTGACGGTGTAGGTGGTGCCGGCCTGGCCGGCGGCGAGCCACAGCACGGCGACGGTGCCGTCGGCGGTGGCGCTGTTCAGCGTAAGGTCGCCGGCGGCATCGGGCGCGATCGTCACGTCGAGGGTGGCGATGCTGTCGCCCTCGTTGCCGGCGAGGGCGGCACGGATGTCGAGCTCGTAGTCGAGCACGTCGGCCGGGTCCTTGGCCGGCCAGGCCAGCGGCGGCGTCGGCACCGACTGCGCGCCGCGCGGCACCGGAACGAAATCGTCCAGTGTCACCCGGCGGGCGACGCTGGGCTTGCTGACATGGGTCGCCGGTGTCGGCATGGCGTGGCTCCGCAGGGTTTGCGAGATGCTGGGGTAGGAAGCGTGATCGGGCGCGCTCGTCATCGCGAGGAGCGCAGCGACGCGGCGATCCAGGGCCGCCGCACCGTGCCTGTCCCCTGGATCGCCACGCCGCCAAGAGGCGGCTCGCGATGACGGCTGGGAAAGCGGGTCACCACCGCGTCTGCGCGATGCTGGGGTAGCAAGCGTGATCGGCCGCGGTCGTCATCGCGAGGCGCGCAGCGACGCGGCGATCCAGGGCCGCCGCACCGTGCCAAGCTCCTGGATCGCCACGCCGCCAAGGGGCGGCTCGCGATGACGGCTGGGAAATGGGGTCACGCGATGCTGGGGTAGCAAGCGTGATCGGGCGCGGTCGTCATCGCGAGGAGCGCAGCGACGCGGCGATCCAGGGCCGCCGCACGGTGCCTGTCCCTGGATCGCCACGCCGCCAAGAGGCGGCTCGCGATGACGGCTAGGAAAGGGTCACCACTCGATGATCATCAGCCCCGGCGCGCCGTTGCCGCCGATGCCGTTGCCGATGCCGCCGGAGCCGCCGGAGCCGGGGGTCGCACCGGCATTGCCGTTGAGAGTGGCGCCGGTGCCGCCGCCGACCGCGACCGCCCCGGCGCCGCCGAAGGCCGTGCCGCCGGCGCCGCTGAGCATCGGTCCGCCGAGGATCATTCCGCCCTGGCCGGGCGAGCCGGCGATCAGCGCACCGGTGCCGAAGCCGGCGCCGGGCTGCCCCGAGCCGGATCCGGCTGCACCGGCGCTGCCATCGAGGCCGCCGCCGCCGCCGCTCCCCGAGCCGAGAGCGGACAATCCGGTGGCGCCGCCATTGCCGCCATTGCTGCCCGACGTGCCGCCGACGCCAATCGTGGCGTACAGCGCCTCGCCCGGGGTGACGGGGTAGTAGCCCTCGCTGTAGCCGCCGCCGGCGCCGCCGCCGCCCGCACCGCCGCCGCCATTGCCGCCGCAGCCGCCGCCGCCCCAGGCGCGCATGCGGATCAGCGAAACCCCGGCCGGCACCGTCCATGGCCCGCTGGCGGCGATCACCGCCATGCGCGACACGCCCGGCGCCAGTTGCGGCAGCTTGAAGTGCAGCGTCGGCGCGCCCGGCAGCGCCTGGATGCTGCTCGCGTCGATCGAGGTCTGGCCGTAATTGACGGTGATAACGGTGAGGCCGACCCAGCCGCTATCCACCGGCGGCGTGGTCTGCGACCCGGCGGCCGCCGCGGCGCCCGGCTTGAGCTCGAGCTGCACGCGCTGGATGCGCTGGGTGTTCTGCGCCGTGCCGGCATTGGCCGGACCGCTGTAGGGCTGCGCCGGATTGGCGGCGTTGTAGTAGGGCAGCACCACCGGCGTGCTGTCGCTCTCCTCGAAGCTCGCCTGGATCAGGAAATTCACCGACTGTCCCGAGGTGGTCGGCGCGGTGAGGGTGAACGGCGTCGGCGTCAGGTTGACGCCCATCTTGACCAGCGCGTCCGCGGGATCGGCGGCGAGCGAGCCGTAGGACAGCGGATCGACCACGGTCAGCGCCGTGATGCTGCCTGGCCCCACCGTCACCGTGAGCGAGGCCGGAGCGGTCGGCGCGCAGACCAGCCCGTCGGCGACCATGCCGGTGCCGAGCGTCGCCTGCGCCAACGCGCCGAGCGCGATCATGGTGTTGCGGTTGACCGAGAGCAGGTCGGTGTCGAGCGGAATGCTGCCGGGGTAGACGATGCTGCGGTCCATGAGTGTTCCTCAAGAGCATCAGCCGACCGGATGGGGTCACCCGCCGGATGAAGATGCTCGTCAAAACAAAATGTTTCGTGCGCCGATCAGCGAGGAGCCTGCACCGGGTTCAGCCGGTGATCGCCGTCCACGCGATCGTCGCCACCGGCAGCACGTCGGCCACCGCCTGGTAGATGTCGGCGTCCGTCACCTGGCCCTGCACCATCGCCAGGTCGGCGTATTCGATCGTGCCGATGCCCCAGCCGCCGGCGCCGCTGCCCCCCGCTGTGCTGCCGTAGCCGGCGACCGCGGCGATGCCGCTGCTCGACGGGCGATAGGCGGTGACGAAGGCCTGGAAGGGCAGCATCAGGCTGCCCCACTTGCCGGCGACGCCGTAACCCATGGCTCCGGCGACGCCGTAGCCGCCGGTGTCGGTGGCGCGCGCCGGCTCGAAGATCTGCGGTGCGTGGCCGGTCAGCTCGGTCAGCACGGCGGCGATCGAGCCCCGCGTGCCGCGCTCGCGCAGCAGCTCGAGGGTGATCCGCCCGCGCAGCGCGTCGTCGGACTGGCCGATGCGCCGCACCAGCCGGCCGCCGAAGAAATCCTGGGCGATCATGTCGAGGAAACCGCCGGTCGCCGTGGCGATCCGCGTCTGCAGGCGCACGGTCTGCAGCAGGCCGTAGAGCCCGCTCCAGCCGGCTGCCAGCCCGGCGAGCAGCCCGTCGAGGATCGGCGTGGTATCGGCGTACCAGTTGGCCGGCAGCACCGCCTTCAGCCGCGCCAGGATGTCGGACGGCGAGCCGGTGCCTGAATTGTCGCTCGAAGTGCCGCTCATTTCAGCTCACCGCCACCGAGCCGGCCTTGATGACGCCGGCGATCGGCGGCAGGACATCCGCGGTGCCGCCGTTCAGCAGCACGCCGGTGACATTGGTCACCGCCGGATCGGCGTCATAGGCGACCTGCGCCAGCCGCGACCAGGCGAGCGGGGCGGCGATCGGCAGCGTGTCGATGTAGTTGGTCAGCGCCGTGGCGACCGGCCCGACGATCTGCGTCTTCACCGCGCCGGTCGCGACGGTGATGAGCATCGAGACGCTGACCGGCACCACGGTGGGCGCCTGCACGACATAGATCGAACCGATCGGCCGCACCGCCTCGATGGCCGCCGCCGCGGTCTGCAGCAGGCTCGCCGGCGGCGAGCCGGTGCCGTCGTCCACGGTGACGACGAACCAGCCCATCATGCCGGCGCCGGCCTGGTCGACGTTCTCCTGAATGGAATACTGCAATCCCTGCTGGATGCTGGTGACGGCGAAGCCGATGGCCAGCGGCGTGGCGCGCGAGCGGCTTTCGATGAAATTGGCGAAGCGGGCGCGGAAGGCGGGATCGCTCTCGGCGTCCAGCCCGCCCTGGAAGGCCCCGGCGTTGGCCACCGTGTCGACGCCGGAGATCGCGGTGGCCAGCTGCGTCACGCCGCCGGCCTGCACGTTCCCCGCACTGCCGGCGACCGCCGCCACCACCGGCACGTCGAGACTGGCGACGTTGGCCGGCAGCACATAGCCGTTGAGCGGCGCGTTCCACGCCGGCACCGAGGGCGCGGCGGTCACCGAGAAGCTCTGCGTGCCGTCGGCGGTGCGGACCACGGCACCCACCGGGATCAGCGCCGCATTGGTCGGCGTGAAACGGGAGAAGGTGACGATGCCGCTCGCCGCACTCGCCGGCATGCGGGTCAGCGTGAAATCCGCCATCCAGCTGTCGAGATCCGGCCCGTTGCTGGTCGCCGCGCGGGTCATCTGCAGCACCAGCAGGATCAGCCACTGGATCCACAGCGCCACCGAGGCGCTGGCCTCGAGCAGCGCGCGCAGCGACGAGCCGACGGTCAGATCGAGCAGCTGCGCCGCGCGGCCCTGCACGGCCGCCGCCATGTTCTGCACGAGGGTGGAAAAGTTCTGAAGCGGGAGCTGCATGGATCATCCACCGACGGAAAAGGCGAGCAGCTGGGTCTGGCCGCTTTCGGCATCGACGTAGCGGATGTCGACGAACACCGCGCCGGTCGGATCGACGCTCACCGCGATCACCGGCTCGGGCGTGCGCGCCACCGCGTTCTCGCGGAAGATCTGGCTGCGCACCACCGCCTGGATCTGCAGGGCGTTCGCGGGCTGGCCGACGAAGCGCGCCAGGCCGGCGCCGTAGTCGAGATGCCAGATGTAGTCACCGGGATTGGTCAGCAGCCGGCGCAGCACGCGCTGCTGGCCGAGTACGCTGCCCGACGCCAGCGCCACGTCGCCGGTCGGCCCGAGCACCAGGTCGGCGCCCCAGAGCTGGGAAAAATCGTTTGCCGCGGCCATGGCTCAGTCCTGCTGCGACGGCGGCGCGGACTGGCCGCCCTGCGGATCGGCGTGGGTGTGGCTGTCGTAGATCTGGCGCAGCGTGTCGAGCGAGCCGTGGCTGGCCGACAGGTCCGAAATATTGCCGGACGCCACGATGTTGCCGGTCAGTGTGAGATCGCCGGTGAGGTTCCAGTGCGCCGCCTTTCCCTCGACGGTGCCGTCGTTGTGCAGCTTGAGGAAGGTGCCGCTCTGATGCACCAGCCACAACTCGCCCGACGGCGCGGGCGGCGGGAGTGCCGTGTTGCTGTAGGCGCCGCCGGCGATCACGCCGTGCTCGGCGTCGCCTTCCTGCGCCAGCACCAGCACCTGCTGCCCGGGTGTCGGCGGACACGCCATGCCCCAGCCGCCGCCG
Source organism: Acidisphaera sp. (assembly GCA_019240395.1). Lineage (GTDB taxonomy): Bacteria > Pseudomonadota > Alphaproteobacteria > Acetobacterales > Acetobacteraceae > JAFAYA01. The sequence goes on from JAFAYM010000173.1 coordinate 14,622, forward strand.
ACCCAGGCGGAGAGAATGGGCAGCCAGCCCGTGATGACGCCCTCCGGCTGCAACGCCACGCGCGCGGTGTAGCTCGTGGGATCGACCGAGGTAACGAGACCGAAGCGCGGCTGCCCCTGCCCCTGATCGAGCGCGCCGGCTTGCGCCTTCAAGGCGTTCAGAAAACGGTCCATGCGTTGCTGGAGCCTTTGGAATCCGATACTTGGTCATAGGGTCTGGGGTCGACGGACCCCAGCGGGGTCCCATGCTTCAGCGATTGGGGGCAGAGCCCCTCGCCTTACTTCCTTACACGCTGGCGTTCTTCGCCCGCAGGCGCTGGGTGAAGCCGCCGTTCATCCGCAGCTGCCGCTCGATGCGGTCGATCACATAGACCTGGTCGAACGCCGTCCCGGTGCCCGTCAGCAGCACCGGGGTGCGCGGCGCCAGCGTCAGCTCGCCGGGCATGGTGGCGGTGATCACGCGTTCATGCTGCGACAGCTCGGTGAGCCGCGTCTGCGCCAGGCGCAGCGCGTCATCGGGCGTCAGGTTCGGTCGGACGAGGACGTAGCTGGTCTGCTTGCCGCTCCCGCCATTGCTGGCGGTCTGCGTGAAGGCGTTCTGCTGGCGGCTGTTCCAGCTCTTCACCGTCACTTGGATGTTCTGCGCCAGGGTGAGGCAGCGCTCGAGCCGCAGGTCGAGCAGGTTGGCGGCGCCGAAGACGCTCGCCGTCGGGCTGAGCACGGCGGCCGGCACGCCGGCGGCCTGCGGCGGCTGGAAGCTCAGCGTCGTGCCTTGCACCCAGACGTCGAAGCCTTCCTGCTGCGCCAGCCAGACCAGAAGGTCCCATTCGGTGGTGGCGCGGCTGAACTGATCCAGCGTGATGCGGTCGTGCTCGATTTCGTAATAGCGGCCGACCGGCGTGGCGGTGGCGGTGACGGACGCGGTGAGGCCGTGGCGGCCGGCGATGATGCCGGCGATTTCGCTGGCGGTGCGGTTGGAGAAGGTTTCCTGCGTGCGCGTTTCGATCAGCGCCGCGGTAAGGTCTCGCCCCTGCAGGTGGAGCACTCCGCTGACCGCCTCGATCTCGATCACGTCGACGGCGCCGAGCACCAGGCTGACCCAGTCGGCGTAGCCCTCCGGTGCGCCGTCCGGCAGGAAGCCGATCTGCACGTCGAGCTGGATGTCGTCCTGCGCCGCCCAGAAATCCGCGCCCATCGTCGGATCTGCGTCGAGCACGACGCTGACCCGGAAGCGGTTGGCGGAGAAATGATTATTGGCGTCGATGTCGGCGGCCTGCGCGCCGATGACCGGCGCCCCGTTGGCGAGCACGCGCAGCCGCGGCCGCCGCACCTCTCCCAGCGAACCGCTCACGCTTCTTCTTCCTTGGTCATAGGGTCTGCTCATAGCCGTCATTCCCGCGAAAGCGGGAATCCATGTGCCGCGTGGACCCCCGCTTTCGCGGGGGTGACGAGCATGGGGGGCGCTCTGTGCGACCTCACCTCACTGTTGCGCGATGCCGCCGGTCGCCGTCGGATCGGTCTGCGGAATGGTCAGCGTGGTCAGTCCGCTGAGGATCGGATCATCGAGGCCGTTGAGCTGCGCGATCCGGATCCACTGCGTCGCGTCGCCCAGCTGCTGTGCGGCGATGGCGAACAGGTTCCCGCCCGCGACGGTCAGCGTGTACATGTCATGTGCTCGCGTTCTGCAGATTGACGGCGGTGCGGCTGACATAGCCCTGCGCCGCGGTCAACGAGGCGAGCTGGCCGGCGGTGCTGGTCGCGGTGGCGAGCGCGGGAGCGTTGGTCACGTCGAGGCTGCCGAGCTGCGCGTCGGTGGTGGCGATGCTGCCGGCGAGCTGCGTCTGCGCGCCGCCCACCGCGGTGACCGCGGAATTGTACGGCGCGCCGGCGAGCGTGGTGGCGCCCGGCACGCCGACGGCGTTCTGCGCCGCCGAAAGGTCGACGCCGGCGCCGGCAGCGTAGCCCGCGGCGGCGCCGAGATCGGCGACGGCGGTGACGGCGAGCGAGGCGACATCCTGCAGCAGCGCCTGCGCTTCGTCGCGCAGCACGGTGCAGGTGATGCGGTAGGGGATCCACCAGCCGTGCCGGTAGTCCGCCTCGAATTTCGCGATCACCGCGGAGTAGTAAAAGATGTCCCAGGTCAGCGGCAGCACGCCGCCGGCGGCGCGCAGCACGTCGAGCAGGCGCGCGCGTTCGGTGGCGTCGCCGCCGGAGAAGATGCCGGACCAGCTGATTTCCGCGTCGTCACGGCCGAGCGCGTCGATGACGCGCGCGCCGCCGGGCAGCCGGTGCACGGCCAGGTGCTGGGCTCCGCCGAAGCTGATGCGCTCGGGGATTTCGAACGCTTGGAACACCACCGGGCCGAGCAGCAGAAGGCTCTCTGCCATGGCTCAGCCTCCGCTGGGTGCGCCGGGCCACACCAGGCCCATGCGCGGATCGAAGCCGGTGAGGCCGGCGGGCGGGCGGGCGGCGTCGCGAGCTAGGCGGTCGGCCATCCAGCGGCCGAGCCGTTCGCCGTCGATGAAGATGTCGCCGCCGGCGCTGCTCTCCTCGCGCGGTGTCGCGCCGGGTGTGGCGGACCAGACCGCGGGCGAGGGGGCGGGTGCGGGCGCAGGTGCCGGGCGTGGCGCGGGAGGTGCCGCCGGCGTCGCTGGCGGCGCGGCTGGCGCGATCGGGGCGGGCGGCGGAGCGAAGGCGGCGAGCGGCGCGGCGCGTTCGGTGCGGCGCTCGGCGTGATGCTCGGCCCGACGCGGCGGCGCCGAGGGAACGGAAATCCGCGGCTTCTCTGCGGGTGAATGCGGCGGCAAGGCGGGCGCCGCCGAAACCGCGGCAGCACGCGGCGGCGGCGCCGGCGCCGCGGTCGGCAACTCCGCAGTCACGCGCACGATGTCCACGGGCGCCGCCGCCGGAGCGGGCGAGGCGACCGCCGGCGGCACGATCGGCGACGGCAGGATGATCGGCGGCGCGACCGCCGGCACTGGCGTGACCGTCGGCGAGGCATCCCGCGCGTACGCCGCGAAATCCGCAAAACTCGGCGGCGGGGAAGCCGCCACCGCTGCCGGCGCGGACGGCAACGGCGCAGCCGCCACCGAAGCCGTCGTCACCGGCGCAGCCGACGCCACCGCCGGAGCCGGCGCAACCGTGGGCGTCGGCGGGAGTGGCGCCACGCGCGGCGGCGCACTCGACGGCTCGCTCTTCGGCGGCGGCGACACCGGCGCGCGCTCGATCGCCGGCGCCGCCTTCTCGCCGGCAATCCGCGACACCGGCGCCTCGTCGGCAGCCGCCACCGGCACCGCCACGATCGGGGCAGGCACCGGCGCCGGTGCCGCCACATGAGGCACCGGGGGAAGCGCCTGCGCGGCCTGGCGGATCAAGCCGGCCAAGCCAAGCCCCTCCGCCGCACTCCGCAAGCGCGCCAACTCGCCTATCGACCCGGCAATCGCCCGGTCAAGCCCCTCCAGCTCGCGACGGATGTCGGCAACCCCCGCGGAAACCTCGTCATCCAGCGCCAGCGTGATGCCGATCGTATACGCGTCGTTCATCGGACATCCCGCAGGGCCGCGGCAAATGCCGCGCCGATCGCCTCGGCCAGCTCGGCACTGCTCGCCGCCGCCACCGGCGCCAGGAACGGCCGCGGCGGCACATGCGCCGTGCCCAGCTCCTGATCCACCGCGACCTCGCTCGTCGAGCCGACCACCGCACGCTCGGCATCGGAATCCTGCGCGATGCTGTCGCGCAACGCGCCGCTTTCCAGCCAGGGCGCGTCATGCGCATCGCCCGGAGCACCGGACAGCTTCTCGCGCACCAGCTCGGCGATGCGCTCGGCGGCGTGCGTCAGCGCGGCGCGCTGCACGGCGTCGAAGTCGATCCGGCCCAGCGCGGCCGCCAACTCTCCGATGCGGGTCATCGCCGGCATGGTCAGGCTTCCCTCCAGCGCATCGCGCGCCAATCGAATTCCCGGCCGTCCAACTCGCCGAACACAACCACCCACGCCAGCCGCTCATCCGCCGGCAGGCTGAAGGCCACATCGAACGGCACCCCGTTCCGGACCAGATACAACGGGTCCACCAGATCGGGGTGCCGACTCAGTTTCCCGCGTCGGCCGCCTCGATGGCAGCCGGCTGCAGCGCCTGGGCGATCGCCGAAATGCCGGCATCGCCCAGCCGCCCGACCAGCGCCTCGACCTGCGCCTCGCTCGTCGCCACCGGCACCGGCACGCCGTCGATGTCGGTCACCGAACACGCCAGCATCGCCATGCCGAGATACGGCGCGTTCTGCGCCAGCACCGGGCCCACCGCCTTGAACAGCCGCAGCTTGTCGAGCGCACCCATCCGGCGCAGCCCGAGCCGCCGCCCCTGCGCGTCGGTCACCTCGCTCGCCTGCTGCGCCGCCGCGACGATGCGCGCGGCCGGGCCGTCGCTCACAGCCGCACCCGCGACGCCGCGAAGAACTCCAGCTTCTGCTTGACGCTGGCATCGCCCTTCCAGCTGCCGGCATTTGCCAGCTTGAAGACCACGCCGTCATATTGGTACGTGGAGGTGCTGGCGTCGGCTTCGGTCACGTACTGATACAGCGTGCCGAGCGCCAGCGTGCCCTGGTTGTAGTACGTCGCCTCGGCCGCCGCGATGAAATCGTCCACCGCGCTGGTGCCGCGCTCCACCTCGAAGCTGCCCTCCCAGCCCTTCGGCAGCTCGGCCGCCATCTGCACCCCGTCCAGCCGGTCGACGCGCACGGGATGCGTCAGCTGCCGGCTCTCGAACGCCGTGACATAGGTCAGGTCGACGCGGGCGCCGGACGGCCCCATGACGACCAGCTGACAATCGCGGCCAATGGAAAACTGCGTGGTGGGCACTGGTATTCTCCTGAACTACGCGACCTGGCCGCTCGGCAGCGTCTGCTTCGACACCTGCACGGTCTGCCCGCCCTCGACATTGACGATGAACTTCTCGTTGATCGCCTGATACTGGATCTGGCAATCCGCCTGCACATAGCCGAGGCCGGTGCGGCTCGGCGGATTGTTCGAGGTGTCGCACACCACGCTGAACGGCGTGCTGCCGTCGGTGCTGCCGAGCATCCCCTGCGTCAGCATGTTCTGCAGGAAGCTCAGCAACGTCGCGCGGATCTGCAGGAACAGCCCGGCATTGATCAGCTGGCCGACATAGACGCCCATCCCCGCGGCGAGCGTCGCGGCGATGTAGTTGGTCAGCCGCGTATAGTCGTCGCCGTCGATCCCGGTATTGGAGCTCGAATTGTGGCCGCACCGCACACCCCAATAGGTGCCGCCGGGCTGCGGATTGCTGATCACGTCGATACCGACGGAGAACAGTGCCTGCAGCTCGGCCTCGCTATAGGTGGTCGCCTGCGCGGTGCCGGGCGTGCCGGATTTCTGGCTGCCGACGACGCCGTAGAGCGGCTTGTTCAGGCTTGACTGCTCCGGCGACAGATTGGCCAGACGCCCCGCCACGAAGCCTTGCGGCGAGACCAGCCGCGTCACCTGGTTCACCTGGTCGGACCACCAGATCCAGTCGCCGAACATCAGCTTGAAGGCGTAGCTGTCGATCCCGGCGCTGGCCTTGACGTTGATCGCGTTCTGGATGGTGTCGCCGGACGGGCCGGTGCCGATCATGTAGAGCCCCTCGGCCAGGCCGAACGCCTCCTGATCGGTCCACTGCGTGCTGTCGTCGGCATCGGCCAGCACGCCGATGCTGCAGCCCTGTCCGCGCAGCGCATACATCCCGGTGCGCGGCATCACGTCGGCGCCGACCAGCGTGGCGGCATTGACGTTGCCGGCGCCGTCGGTGCCGCCGAACAGATACTGGTTGACCAGCACCGGCACGGCCGCGCCGCTGTTGCTGCCGACCGACATCACGACCAGCTGCGACGGCCCGCGCTGCGCCCCCGTGCCCTGGTTCACCGCGTTCACCAGGTTCTGCCAGAACACCGCCCCGGTGCCGGCGATGTTGTCGAACGCCTCCGGCAGGAAGCCCGGCGCGGTGATGATGAACCGGCTGGTGCCCGGCCGCGAACCGCCGCAGAACACGATGCCGATGCCGTTGCCGAGCGTGCCGGTGCAGCGCGCGACGATCAGCGCGGCATAGCTGCCGTTGCTGCCGTCATAGACGAGGGCGTAGGTCGCCGCCGTATCGGTGCCGTCGCTCGCGCGCACGCAGCGGAAATTCGCCGCACCCTGCTGCACCGCCGTCGCCACCTGCGTGCCCATGTCGTATTTGCGCACCAGGATCGGCCCGAAATTCTGCGCGTAGTCCGACATCGTCGCGACGATCACCGGCTGGCCCACCGGGCCCCACGATGCCGTGCCGACCATGCCGACGACGTTGGTCGGCACGCCGTTCAGCACCAGGTTCTGCGGCGGCACGATCTGCACATACAGATCGGGCACCACCAGCGCCGTGGTGTTGATGCTGCCCTGCTGGACGATCGGCATGGATCAGGCCTCCGGAGAATGGGTGGCGGGCGGCTCGGTCGGCGGCGCCACCGGCATCACATGCGCGACCGGGGGGGCGACCGGGGGGGCGACCGCGGGGGCGACCGCGGGCGCGACCGATGGTGCGGCAGCCGGCTTGCTCTCCGGCACCTGCACGCGCACGACATGCGCCGCCAGCTCGCCCTTCAGGATCGCGTCCATGTCACCCGAGGCGGTGATCACGTCGCCCGGAGCATGCGTCCCGAAGGGTCGCACCACGACCAGCTTGAAAGTCATCTGTCTCTCCATGAGAACCGGCCCACGAGAACCGGCGTGTCAGCTCAGCACGTTGATGATCGGATTGGCGCCGTTGCCGAGCGTGAGATCGCCGAACAGCATGCTCGGCAGGCTCTGCCGCAACGTCGTGGGATATTCGACGCTGTACAGCAGGTCGCGGCGGAACAGCCCGGCATCCTCGGCGCGATCGACGACCTGGCTGCGCTGGAAGATCAGCTGCCCGCGGCTGCCGTCGGCGAGGGTGATGAAGCGCTGCTGCGACAGCGCGACATCGATCGCCGTCGCCGTCGCGTCGCGCGTCGCGTAGTCCGGGCACCAGATGGAAATCCGGAACCCCTGCATCTGCCGTCGCGTCTGCTGCAGCCCGTCCTGATCGGCGACCACGCGCCCGACCAGCCGCTCCGCCCCCGGCACGGTCACCGTTACGCCCGACAGCGTGGCGATGCGATCGGCGCGGATCAGCACGGCGAGATTGGCCGCGACCAGCGCCGGCGTGTCGCCGGCCTGGGTGCGATAGACGTAGCCCGCATTGTCCGCCAGCACGCCGGCGAGCTGCCCGGCGCCGGCGGTGCCGGCGAAGCTGACGACATTGCCCGACACGCTGGCGGAGAGCGTCGCCGTCACGGTCACCGGCACGATCCACTGGTCGAAATACCGCGTGGTGTTGCGCTCGTCGTCGGCGGGATAGATCGAAACGTTGAGCACGCCCGCCGCCAGATCGGCGTCCAGCGCCGCGGCGTTCGGCCACCCCCGGTAGACGCGATAGAGCGTGCCCGCGCCGGTCGCCGTCGGATACAGCGCGGCAGACACCAGCGCCGCCAGCGCGTTCTCCACATCCGATTGATCGGCCATCAGGTCGCCGCCTGCCGCACCGTGAGCCGCCAGCCCAATTCCGTCAGCTCGGCCACCGACACCACGCAGGTGCGGCCGATGTCATCGGTCATCAGGTCGGCGGGGCGCAGCGTGACGCCCGGCCAGGCCGGCAGCAGCACGGTGAAGCTGCCGAGCCGCGTGTCGGCGGGCAGCAGCGCGTCGCTGCGCTCGATGCCGCCGGCGGCGATCATGCTGGCGGGCCAGTGCCGCAGCAGCGGCGTCGCCGTCGCCTGCGTCACTCCGCCGTAGCTGTTGACGCCGGCCAGCACCGGCGCCGCCGCCCGCTCGAACGAAACGATGCGCGGGGCGCGCACGCACAGCACCGGCAGCAGCCTCTGCTGTGCCGCGATGAACGACGCGGCACCGCTCTGCTGCTCGACGAGATAGTCGCCCGGCCGTGTATAGGCCGCGTCGAACACGCCATACCAGACGGCCGCGCCGTACGGCGTCGCCTTCTCGAAATGCGGGTCCTGCGCGTTGAACGCGGCGTTCAGGCGCAGGAAGCGGTTGGCCGGCGCGATCGGATCGTTCGGCCCGCACGGCCGGAACGCGTCGCACGCCACGCCGATCGCGCGCGCGGCGGTGCCGAGGCCGCGGTAGATGCGATCCTGCAGGGTGGCACCATCCATCACACGACCAGGGTGAGATTGCCGCCGGTCGCCAGATCCGGCCCCGGGGGCAGCCCGAGGAAGCCGCACAGCCGCCGGCGCCAGCCGTCGAACAGCGCCATGCGATCGCCGGGCTCGTTGGTATTGCGGCTCCACACGGCGGCCTGGTCGGTGTCGAGATTGCCCGACGCCGCGGGAATCGCCGCCTCGAGCGTGCTCAACGTGGCGAGATAGTTGCGCACCACCTGCTCCTCGGCCGGCGACAGGTTGTTCAGGCGGTATTCCATCAGCCCGTACGCCTGATAGAAGCGCCAGCTCTGGAAGCCCGAAGGCGTGCCGCCGTATGCGGGATAGCCGCAGAAACGGCGTATGTCCGTCTTCTCGGTGTCGAGAAACGCCACGCTGCGCCTCTTTCTTTGAAAAGGGGTCGAGAGGGAGCCCCGCGTTGCTAGTAAACCGTGCCCTCGCCCCGGCTGAAGAACACGATGCCATTGCCGGAGGCGAGCACCGCCGCAGCGGTCGTCGCAAAACCCCCGGTATGCATCAGCAGCCGCATGCCCGGCGGCACCGGCATGTCGGCGGCGGTCGCCGTCACCGTCATGTCCGTGCCGAACCGCACGAAGGCGATCGCCGGGCTGGCGTTGTAGATCAGCACCGCCTCGCCGGTGCCGACGAGCGGCAGGTTGGCCGAGGCAGCGCCCGCCGTCAGTGTCGCCGTGGCGGAGACGCGGAACGGCTGCGTCGATCCCATGGACATGGCGATTACCCGATATGCTCGACCATCACCGCGCGCTTGAACGTCGCGTTGGTGGCGGTCGGAACGGTCGTCGGGTTGGTGGTGGTGTCGGACGGCGCGGTGAAGCCGCCGATCCAATACCAGGACTGCGCGATGATCTGCTGCAGCCGGTCGATCGGCTCGCGCGTCACCATGGCGACGCCATCCACTACCTGCACGATGCTGTCGCGCGGCGCCACGTCATCGGCCGCCATGCCGGCGAAATCGCCCTCGATGAGTGCGCCCTGACCGCAGACGATCGGCCGGCGCACCAGCAGCCCGGCAACCGTCGGGTGCGGCTGCACGAACGCCTCGGTGGTCGGGATGAAGCGCAGCCCGAGGAACTGGTTGACCATGCCCTGGCGGAACACCTGGTTGGCCGAGGTCGCACCCTGGAACAACTGCTTGAAGTCCGGATCGGCGAAGAGCTGGCGTGCCGAAATCGGATCGAGGTAGCAGTTGTACACCCCGTCGATCTCCGGCACCGCGTTCAGCCGCAGCTTCGCCACCGCATCCAGCAGGTTGCTCATGGTCAGCGTGTCGGTCGGCGTCAGCGCGCTGGTGTTGTTGCGGCCGGACGGGCGCACGATGACGCTGGCGGTCGCCGCTTGCACCATGTTGCCCGCGGTCGCGTCGGCGACGGCCAGGTTGCCCGAGAAGGTCAGCACGCCGGAAATCCCGCCCGGCGCGGTGGACACGTTGGTGGTGTCCGGCGCCGCACCGACCAGCGTATAGACATTCGCCCCGACGGTGACGGTCAGCGTCGTGGTGCCGCCGACCGGCGTCTGCACGCCGTTGACGAACACGTACTGGAAGCCGCGGATGTCATCGACCGACATCGCCGGCCCGGCGCCCGAGATGGTGGTGCGCACGCGGGTGTTGCCGCCGAAATAGGCGTTGAACAGCGCGTTGCGCGCCAGCTCGTCGAGGCTGCGCGCCGCCTGCTCGCCGTTTATCGCGGCGTTCAGCAGGAACTGGCTGGCGATGCCCACACGGCTGGTCACCATGTTGAGGTCGGTGGTGGCGGCGTAGTGGTTGATGGTGATGGTGTACTGCTCGACGGTGAAGCTCTGCGGCGTCAGCCCGTTGTCGAGGTTGGTGTTGGTCGCCGGCGCCAGCGGCACCGTCACCGAGGGCTTCAGCCCGGCCCGCGTCTTGGTCAGCGTCTCGCCGATGCCGACGGCGAAATCCTCGCGGTCCGCGCAGTCGCGATAGCCGAGCTTCGATCGCAGCGCCTGCTCGAACTCGCGCTCGAGGAAGCCCTGCTGGATGATCGGCTGCAGCGCCGCCGGGAAATTCTGAATGCCCATCTGGGGTTCCTCGTAAGTGCTCAGTTCAGTGATCAGCGACGGCGCAGCATGTCCGCTCGCGCGGCACGCCATTCATCGACGCTCATTTCGGTCGCCAGCTTGGCCTTCGGCGGCTGCGACGGCGGCGGCGCCGCACGGCTCGAAGAGGATGCGCCGCCGAACAGCCACGGCTTGCGGCCCTTCAGCTCACTCATCAGCGCCGCCGCTCCGTCGACCTCGCCGGCCTCGTTCAGCTTCACCGAACTCAGATCGAGCAGCTTCAGCCCGTCGAGATCGACCATGCCGGCGCGCAGCGCCTCGGCCTTCAGCTCGGCGCGCACCAGGCGCGTGTGCGCCGCCTCGCTCGCCTCGCGCAGCTGGCGCTCCAGCGCTTCGGCGTGCGCGCGCAGTTCCTCCACGCTCCGCTCGACCGGCGGATCGGTTTCGGTCTCGGACATCACTCAGCAGTCTCCGTCTGGTCCTCGGCGATGCGCCTGAGCTCGGCCGGGACGTCCTCGATGTCGTAGGTGTCGGCGATCGCCTTGACCGCGCTCTCGCGGCTGATCTGTCCGGCGGCTGCGAGCGTGGACAGCGACTGCGCATCCATCTGCCGGTCGCTGGCGCTCGACGGGTACCAGCGCGGCCATTTCAGCGACAACCGCACGGTGTCATCGAGCGCTGACACCGGCTCGCCCATCACCCGCAGGCCGTAGCGACGGCTCGCCCGCAGCACCATGCGCGCGAGACCGAGCAGCGCGCCCTCGCCGTAGCTGATGCGCAGATTGTCGGCGAGCCAGATCAGCCCCTGGTTCATCAGCTCGAGCGCCCGGCCCGAGGCCGCCGCCGACAGCCGCGAGGCATCGGCGCGATTGCCGTGCACGCTCTCCAGCGCGAACTCGCGCAGGCAGCGCACGTATTCGATCACCGCGGCCGACGCCGTGCCGCCGATCTCCAGCAGCTTGGCGTCGCCCTTCTCGCTGACCACCAGCGCGTTGCCCGCACCCTTGACGATCTCGGCGTCCGAGGTCGCCGGTTCCTTGATCAGCAGGGTCGGGTCGGAGCTGTATTTCAGCCCGCGTCCGGCTTGGCTGAGCTGGTAGTCGATCTCGATGGATGTATCGATGGCGGCACGAAAGGTGCAGGCGCCGTCGACATCGTCGCCGCTGCTGCCGGGGCCGGGAAGGTTGCGCACCCACACCATCGGCACGAAGCCGAGGCCGTGGCGCACGGTGCGCGCCTCATCGACGACCGGCACCGCCAGACCGTCGCTCACCGGCCACGGGAGGAACCAGGTCTCCGCCGTCTCATCCCAGCGCCGCATGAACCAGTAGAGCAGGCCGGGGTCGTCGACGGCGTAGCCCTGCGCCGCCAGCACGCTGCCGGCGACCTTGTACTTCTCTGTCACCGAGGCCAGCGTGTCCGGCGCATCGGCGTGCCACGCCGGCGTCAGGAACGTCGTCTCCAGCACGCTGAAGAACACGCGCCCCGACAGCACGCGCATCAGGATGGCGACCGAGCCGACGGCACCGCGCAGCGCCGCGTCGGTCATCACCTCGTTGAGCCGCGTCTCCTTCGCCAAGTCGGCGAGCAGCCCGCGCATCGCACGGTCCGGGCAGTCGATGGTCGGGAAATGCCCCTCGCTGAACAGCAGCGCGACGCTGTCCTCCACCACCACGCGGCACAGCGCATAGCGCACGCTCGGCCGACGATTGCGCAGCGGAATGTATTCGCCGCCGGCGCCGCGCTCCTCGTGGAAGGAAAAGGGCAGCACGTCGTACAGCGTGCCGTTCAGCACCCGGCGCAGGATGTCCAGCCGCCGCGTGCGTTCCGGGTAATCCGGATCGCGCGGGATCAGGCCGCAGATCGTGTCGAACATGGGGTTCCCACCAAGGAAGAAAGGCCAGGGCTCTGCCCTGGACCCGCTGGGGTCAGCGGACCCCAGACCCCTTCACTTGGTCATGGGGTTTGGGGGCCGCTGCCCCCAATGGGGTCGAGGGGCAAAGCCCCTCGCCTTATCTTTGAAACAGGGGTACTTTCAGCTGCCGCGCCGGCGCCGCACCGCCGGTCAGCTCGGCGAACGCACGCGACAGCGCATCCACCTGGTCATCCTTCCGGCCATGCGGAAAATCGCGCAGCTCCTCGAGCAGCGCGCCGTTCCACGCGCCGCGCACG
>JAFAYM010000193.1 GCA_019240395.1 Acidisphaera sp.
CGGCCAGGCGGCGCACCGTCGGCTTGTCGATGCCGGCCTCGACGAAGGGGTGGCGCACGAAGTGGTCGCGCGCCGCCTGCAGCCCGGGGCGATACTCGCCGAGATCGTCGAGGTTGGTGCCGGAGAGGATCGTCGCCTCGGTGCGTCGCGCAATCGCGCCGTACAGGTTGGTCTTGCAGAAGAAGCAGCGGTTGGCGGGGTTGGCGCGGTAGTCGGGATCGGCGAATTCGCCGGCGTCGAAGACCTCGAGCCGCCAGCCCTGCCGCGCGGCCAGCGCGCGCGTGCGTTCGGTCGCCTCTTCCGGCACCGCCGGCGAGACGGCGTGGTGCATGCGGACCCGGGCGCCGAGCACGCCATGGGCGATCACGGAGAGCGTCAGGCTGTCGATGCCGCCGCTGACGGCGATCGCGGCCTGATCCAGCCCGGCGAGGACGGCCTCGATGGACGCGAGCGTGCCTTCGGTCATTCGCTCTCTTCCGCGACCGCTTCGGCGCGGCGCCGCAGCCGGTGGCGGGAAGCGTGGTCCTCGACCGCCGAGACGTCGTCCGCCTCAACCTTGCCGGTGCGCCCGCCGGGCCGCTCGACGAGCTTCACCCGCAGCGGGCGGCCGTCGACCTCGACGGTGCGCGTCCGGCGCGGCAGGGCGCGGCCCTGCACGAGCTGGGTGCGCAGGCCGATCGTGGTGGTCTCGCGAAAGCAGGCCTCGATCGCGGCGTCCAGCATGTCCGGCCGGGCCAGCAGCTGCACATGCGTCATCATCCGTCCCTTCTTCCCGTAGGCCGGCATCTGCAGCACGTCGTGCACGCCTGCCTGCTGGCGCAGGCGATCGAGGCCGGCGGCCAGATCCTCGGCCGACTGGTCGTCGACCTCGAAGGCGATCACCGCGAGCTCGCGGTGCATGTCGGCGGCGGGCTCCACACAAGTCTCGAACACCAGGGCGCGCAGGCAGTTGCTGATGCCGGGAAAGGCCCGGGTGCCGAAGCCCAGGCCCGACCGCAGCAGGCGCCGCGGACCGGGCGGCACCGGCGAGGCCGCCCCGAGATGGCGCAGGATGGCGGCTCCGGTCGGCGTCACCCGCTCGCCGGGCAGGCCGTCATCGAATGTGCAAAACCCCTCCAGCAGCAGCGCCGTGGCGGGTGCCGGAACCGGCATCAGGCCGTGGGCGGTGCGCACCCTGCCGCCGCCGAGCGGCAGCGCGGCGACGCTCCAGCGCGCCGGCGCCAGGGCGGCGATCAGCACCGCGGCACCGACGATGTCGGCGATGGAATCGGCGGCGCCGACCTCGTGGAAGCTGACCTCGTCGGGGGCGATGCCGTGCACCCTCGCCTCGGCCTCCGCCAGCAGGGAGAAGATGCCGATGGCGTGGTCGCTTGTGGCGGCCGGCAGGGCACTCTCGCCGATCCGCCGCCGGATCGCCTGCCAGGCGGTGTGGTGATGGCCGGGCTCGCCGGCAGCGACGGCGAAGCGGCGACCCGCCAGGACATGGTCGCGATGCGGCAGGATTTCGCAGCCGACCCCGGCGACGGCCTCGGCTGCGGTGAGGACGGCGGTGGCGTGCTCGGGAAAGGCGTCGAGCAGGGCGGCGATGAACATGTCCCCGGCAATGCCGCCGACCGGGTCCAGGTGGATGTGGTGCATGGTCGGGACACCGGCTGGCGAAGGACGCAGCGTCAGGTGGTCCGTGATCCCGGGGAAACAAGGCGCGGCACCGGCGGTGCCGGCGGATCAGGAGGCGCCGGCGGGGGGCACCATCAGGCAGCCTACACCACTCTGCGACAGCCGGCCGCAAGCCTGCGCCGCGGCGTCGGCGGACAGGCCGATCAGCCTGGCGCGATACAGCACCATGCCGTCCGCGCGGGTGGTCGGGCCGACTTCGACCTGGCCCAGGTCGAGGGCGCCGGCGGCGCGGGAGCGTGCGCCTTCGGCCGCGGCGCGGGCCTGCGCCGGATCGGCATAGGCGCCGACCTGCACGCCCCAGCGGCTGAGGCCGCCGCGGTCCGTCTCGTCGGGAACCGGGGCGGCGGTGGCGACCAGCCGGAAGCGCGGCTGCGGCGCCGGCGGGGCGGCGAGCGCCTTGTAGGTCGGCTGGTAGGGCGGTGGCGCGTCCGCCCGGGATGGGTACAGCGGGGGCGTGTAGGCCGGTGCCGGGGCGGCAGGCTGGTAGACGGCGCTCTGATACGAGGCGAGGTCGGCGGGCGAGGGCGCGTCGGCGAGCTCGGCGCGGATCGGGCCCGGCTCCTCGGCGGCGCTCGGCATGGGCGCCGGTGCCGGCGTATAGGCAGGCGCTGCCGCGGCGTAGGCGGTCACCGGAGCGGCGTAGGCGGCGTCGTTCCCGCCGGAGGCATAGACCGACAGCGGTCCCGTCGGCGCTACCGCATTGCCCAGCCGCGGCGCGACCGAGGCCAGGTAGTTCACCGTCTCGTTGGGCAGGCTGCTGCCGCCGCCGAGATAGTCGTCCAGCCGGTTCGGTCCGGCATTGTAGGCCGCGAGGAACCCCGGCGAGCCATAGCGGTCGTACATCTCGCGGATGTAGGCGGTGCCGGCGAGGATGTTGTCGTGCGGATCGTAGGGGTCCGGACCCAGCCCGTGACGCTGCCGCAACCCCTCATAGGTGTCCGGCATCACCTGCATCAGGCCCATGGCGCCGGCCGGCGAGGTGGTCAGGCCGCCGCCGAGATATTGCCGGCCGCCGGATTCCTGGCGCATCACCTCGCGGATCCAGGTCTCCGGCACCTGGTAGCGCGCCGCCGCCTCGCGCACGTAGGGCCCCCAGGGGTCCTCCGGCGGCCCCGGCGCCGGGTAGGTCCGGCCGGCATAGCGCTCGGCCTCGTAGGCCCGCGTGGACGCGCCGTGGCGTCCGGCGCAGGCGGCCAGCAGCCCGGCCAGCGCCAGCGGCAGGGCGCAGCGCAGGACGGTTCGGATCACAGGGAGGCGGCTGGCGTTTTGGTGCATGGTCGATCCCGGCCGGGGGAGGCACCGGAGGGTGCGAGTGTTGCCGGCCGCGAACGACGCAGGCAAATAAAGCAGCGGCGGAAAGGCTTGACGTTGCACTAATCCGGCCAGGTGTGGCGCAGTTGCCGCGGATTGGGCTGCTCGGGGACGATTTGCAACTCGGTTCTCTCCTGTTCTGGCGCGCCCCTCGGGTCGTCGTCGTCGAGCTGCACGGCCTGCTCGCCGGGCGCGACGGCGCGCTCAACCTGAAATCCGTCGGGCCGGTGGTGGAGCGCGCCTTCAAGGCCGCCGCATCGAAGAACCGGCCGGCGGGCGGCCATGTCGTGCTGGACATCGACTGCCGCGGCGGCTCGCCGGTGCAGTCCGAGCTGATCGCCGGGCTGATCCGCCGGCTGGCCGCGGAGAACGCGGCGACGGTGCACGCCGTGATCCAGGAGGTCGGGGCCTCCGGCGGCTACTGGCTGGCCTGCGCGGCCGACGACATCCGGGCGAGTGCCATGAGCATCGTCGGCTCGATCGGGGTGATCGGCGGCGGCTTCGGCTTCGACGAGCTGTTGGCGCGGGCCGGCATCCAGCGCCGGCTCTACACCTCGGGCGAGAACAAGGCGCGGCTCGATCCGTTCAGCCCGGAGCGGCCGGAGGATGTCGCTTTCGTGCACCGGCTGATGGCCGAGATCCACGAACGCTTCAAGGCCTGGGTGCGGACGCGCCGCGGCGAGCGGCTGCGCGGCGCCGAGGACACGCTTTTCGACGGCAGCTTCTTCCTGGGTGAGCAGGCACTGGCGCTGGGCCTCGTCGATGGCCTGTCC
Source organism: Acidisphaera sp. (assembly GCA_019240395.1). Classification (GTDB taxonomy): domain Bacteria; phylum Pseudomonadota; class Alphaproteobacteria; order Acetobacterales; family Acetobacteraceae; genus JAFAYA01. The sequence continues at coordinate 3,762 of JAFAYM010000193.1, forward strand.
GACATCGACCGCACGGTGCGCGAACTCGGCGGCGAGCGCGCCGTGGCGCGCGTGTTCCGGCCGCGCCGGAAGCGGAGGCTGCTGGGGCGGCTGCTGGTGGAGGCGGCGCTCGACGCGGTGGAGGAGCGGGCGGGGCGGATCACGCTGCGTTAGGTTCCACTGTCACCGGTTGTGAGCCGTCATCGCGAGCCGGCTTCGGCGTGGCGATCCAGGGGTTTGGCACCGTGTCGCGGCCCTCGATCGCCGCGTCGCTGCGCTCCTCGCGATGACGCCGGGTGCGTATCAGCGCTGGTCGGTGGGCACGGCGCTGACGCTGTTGAAGGGCGAGCCGTTGATCAGCTTGGTGCTGACCACGGTGTAGATCAGCCCAGGGGGGGTTGGCACCGTCTCGCGGCCCTGGATCGCCTCGTCGCTGCGCTCCTCGCGATGACGCCCGGTGTGTATCAGCGCTCCTCGGTTGGCACGGCGCTGACGCTGTTGAAGGGCGAGCCGTTGATCAGCCTGGTGCTGACCACGGTATAGACCAGCACCCGCTTTTCCGCATCGACCATGCGGTGGATCTGGAAGGTCTTGAAGAACAGCGATGCCGAGGTGAACGCCACCACCTCTTCCTTCGGGAGGTTTGCCGGCATGGTCACCGGGCCGACGGCGCGGCAGGCGATGGAAAAGCGGCTGGGGTCTTCGGCGAGGCCGACACCGCCCTTGAGGCCGCCGGTTTCGGCGCGCGAGAGATAGCAGGAGACGTTCGGCACGCGCGGATCGTCGTAGCGCTCGACGACGATCTTGTCGTCGGGGCCGAGCCAGCGGAAGTTGGTGTTGATCGAGCCGATGCGGGTCTGCGCCAGCGCCGGGTTCGCCAGGGCGAGCAGCGAGGCGAGGAGGAGGGTGCGGCGCACGGGCGGGCCTCCGCTATCTGTCGAGGTTCCAGATGTCGGTGTCGAGCTTCCAGCCCTCGTGGTTCAGCCAGATCACGACGTATTTGCCCTCGACCCGCTTGGTCTGTCCTTGCGACCCGGGGGCATCGAGGGTGAAGCGGCCGATTTCGCGTGCCGCGTCGCCGCGGCCACCGATGCTGATCGGCTGCAGGGAGAGGTTTTTCAGGCCGCCGTTGATCGCGCCTCGCCAGAATTGGCTTATGGCCGCGCGACCGCTGGCCATCGGCGCGCCCGGCGGCAGGATGGAGGCGTTTTCGGTGTAGAGCTGGGCGAGCGCGTCGGCGTTGCCGCTGTTGAAGGCCTGTTCGAATCGCTGATCGGCCTGGCGGATGCCATCGGCCGCGGTCTGCGCAAGCGCGGGAAGCGCGACTGCGATCATCATGACGGTCAGAACGGCTTTGCGCATGGTGTTCTCCCGAGGCTAATTCAGGTGGCGCCGCGCGGCGGCAAGGAACTGTTCCACCTCTTCGTCGGTGCCGTCGAAATGGGTGACCAGCCGGATGCGGGTGGGGCTGCGCCGGTGGAACAGGAAGCCTTCTGCCGCAAGGGCGGCGATTGCCGGTTCCGGCAGTTCGACGAACACCAGGTCGGCTTGCACCGGCGCGACGAGACGCGCCTGGGAGAGGCCTGCCAGCCCGGCCTCCAGCCTCTTGGCGAGCGCGTTGGCGCGCCTGGCCGAGCGGAGATAGAGGTCGTCCTCGACATAGGCGAGGAGCTGCACGGCGGCATAGCGCATCTTCGACCAGGTCTGGCCGGCGCGGCGCAAGCGGTATGAGAGGCCCTCGATGAGGCTCTGGTCGAACACCACGATGGCTTCGGTGTTCATGCAGCCGTTCTTGGTGGCGCCGAAGGAGAGGATGTCGACGCCGATGCGCGAGGTCATTGCCGCCGGCGTGCAGTCCAGCGTGGCGAGCGCGTTGGCGAAGCGGGCGCCGTCCATGTGCAGGCGCAGGCGGTTGCCGCGCGCCAGTTCGGCGATGACGTGCAGTTCATCGAGGCTGTAGCAGGTGCCGTGCTCGGTGGCCTGGGTGACCGAGATCGCGTCGGGCTGCGGCTTGTGGCGCTGGCCGATGCCGGCCTGCGCGAGAGTCTCCGCCAGGAGCTGCGCCTGCAGCCGGAAACCGTCGCCGGGGAGCGGGATCAGCTTGGTCCCGCCGGTGAACATTTCGGTGGCGCCGCCCTCCGAGGTGTGGATGTGCGCGACCTCATGGCAGTAGATGCCGCCGTAGGGGCGCGCGCAGGCGGCCAGGGCGAGCGCGTTGGCGGCGGTGCCGGTCGAGACCGGGAAGACCTTCACCTCGGTTTCGAACAGAGCGGAAAAGCGGCGGTCGAGCTCGCGGCTGTACTCGTCGTCGCCATAGGCCGCGGCGGGGCCGATATTGGCGCGACCGAGCGCCTGCAGGATTTCCGGGCTGACGGTGGCGACGTTGTCGCTGCGGAAATCGGTTGTCCGGTTCGGCATTCGACGTACCTCGTGAAGCATCAGGCGGTGGCAGCGAGCGACAGGCGACGGTTGCGGCGGCGCTCGAGGCGCCGGGCGGCTTGGCTCAGAGCGTAGCAGATCACGAAATACACGCCCGCGAGCAGGGAATACAGCAGGATGGGGTCCTGCTCGCGGGCGTTGATGACATTGGTGGTCTGCAGGATGTCGGGTACGCTGATGATGCTGGCGATGGTGGAATCCTGGAAGGCGATCAGGCCCTGGGTCAGCAGAGAGGGCGCCATCCGGCGCACCGCCTGCGGCAGGATGATGCGCGCGGTGACCTGCGGCGCGGTCAGCCCGCTGGCCAGCCCGGCGTTGCGCTGGCCGATGCCGACGGATTGCAGGCCGGCGCGGATGATCTCGGTGAAATAGGCGACCTCGAAGGCGGCCAGCGCGGCGAGGGCGGAGACATAGGCCGAGTTCGGACGGCCGGTGATCATCGGCCCGACGGTGTAGGTCCAGAACATGATCATCACCAGCGGCAGGCTGCGCAGCAGGTTGACGTAGGCCGTGGTGGGGGCGTGGATCAGGCGCGAAGGCGACAGGCGCGCCGCCGCGAACACGCAGGCGATCGGCAGCGCGATGGCGATCGCGCTCAGCGTCATGCGGACATTGTAGACGAGCAGCGCGGGCAGCAGGGCGGCGAGATCGGCCGCGAGATGCTGCATCAGCCGCGCTCCCGGCGCATCAGCCCCGGCACGAAGGTCCAGCGCTCGATCAGGCTCATCGCCGCGGCGATCACCCAGGCGCAGGTGAGATAGACCAGCGTGCCGAGCGAGTTCGCCTCGATCCAGTGGAACGTGTCCGAACCAATCTCCTGGGTGACGTAGGCGGTTTCCGTCACCCCGACGGTCATGGCGAGCGAGGAGCCCTTGAAGATGGTGACGAACTCCGAGGTCAGGCTCGGCGCGATCACCCGCAGGAGCAGCGGCAGGACGACGTGGCGCTGCGCCTGCCACCAGGTCAGTCCGGTGGCGAGCGCGCCCTGCTTCACCTGGCGGCTCACGGTGTTCAGGCCGGCGCGCACGTGCTCGGCGATCTTGGCGGAGCTGTAGAGCGACAGCGCCAGGACCGCCGCGACCATCTCCCAGCCGAGATCGAACAGCTCGCGCCGCAGAGCCGGCGGCAGCAGCCGGGGCAGCACGTAGTAGATGAAAAAAAGCTGCACCAGCACGGGGATGTTGCGGAACAGCTCGACATGCGCGCCGGCGAGCGCGCGCACCGGGGCGAGCGGTGATTCCCTGGCCAGGCCGACCAGGGTGCCGAGCAGCATGGCGAGCACCCAGGAGAGTGCGGCGATCTGGAATGTGAGCAGGATCGCGTCGGCCACCTGCTCGCCGTAGGGCGGGCGCCACAGGATCGACCAGTCCAGCGCGTTCGGCACGGGCCGGTCAGGTCACGGTTATTGCGCCGGCCAGGAGTTGATCACCACCAGCATCTTCAGCGGCTCGTTCATCGGGAACGGTGTCGCGCTTTTCGGACCGAAATAGGTCTCATACAGTCCGTTCCATCCGCCGCTCGCGCACAGATTGGCGACCGTGACGTCGGCGATGTGCTTGAACTTCGAGCTCTCCGGGCGGATCGGGAACGCCTGCAGGAAGCTGTTGATGCCGGGATCGACGATGCGCCACTTCGTGGTGTCCGGCGCCAATCCCGCCAGGATCGGGCCATCGGAACTGTAGCCGTCGATCGAGCCGGTCTGCAGCGCGGTGAAACCCTGGGGATGATCGGGAAAGCCGATCGTGCGCACCGGCGGCGACAGGGTCTTCCGGGCGTTCATTTCGCGATAGGCCGGCTCCTCCAGCCCGCCCTGCGGAATGCCGATCCTCTTGCCCGCGAGATCGGCCAGCGACTTGATCGGGCTGTCGGCCGGCACCAGCACCTCGGTGGAGGTCAGGAAGTGCGCCATGACGAAATCCACCACCTTGGTGCGCGCCTGGGTGACGACGGTGGCGCCCGCCTCCATGTCGATCGTGCCGTTCTCCAGCAGCGGAATGCGGGTCTGGCCGGTGACCGGTATCATGTTCAACTTGATCTTGCCGCCGAGTTCCTTGTTGACGGCGTCGTAGATGTTCCTGGCGATGCTGGTGGCGAAGCCGACATACTGGCCGCTGGGGTCCTTGTAGCCGTAGGGCGGCGCGGAGTCTCGGACACCGAGGTTGAGCACGCCGGAAGCCCGGATGCGGTCGAGCGTGTCCTCGGCGCAGCTGTCGGCGTGCGCCGGTGCGACGAAACCTGCGCCGATGCCGGCGGCGGTCAGCGCCAGCCAGCGGCGCCGCCCGGGGGCTGCCGGATCATTTTCCATCATCGTTTTCCATCGAGGGATCCATTCAGAAGCGGTCCGCCCGGAAGGGCGACAGGTCGATCGGCGGCGGGCGGCCGGATACCAGATCGGCAACGATCTTGCCGGTGAAGGGACCGCCGGTCATGCCGACATGGCCGTGGCCGAAGGCGTGGAACACGTCGGGCGAGCGCGTGGACGCGCCGAGAACCGGCAGCGAATCCGGCAGGCTGGGGCGATGGCCCATCCACATCGAGAGACGGTCTTCCTCGTATGATGGCGCCAGGCCGGGAAACAGGCGCTTCGCCTGCGTCAGCAGCATGCGCGCGCGCCGCCAATCCGGCTTCGCCGCGAGGCCCGCAAGCTCCACCGTGCCGGCCAGGCGCAAGCCGTGGCGCATGGGTGTCGCGACGAACTTGCCGTCGGCATCGGTGGTGGGAATCCGCGGCACCACCTCCGGTTCGCGCACCATGATATGGTAGCCGCGCTCGGTTTCCAGGGGCACCGCGTCGCCGACGGACGCCGCCAAGGATCGGGAGTGCGCGCCGGCGGTGATCACCGCGGCATCGGCGGCGACCTCGCCTTCGGCGGTGACGATGGCGCGCAGCCGGTTGCCGTTCATCGCGAAGCCGGTGGCCCGCGTGTACCGCAGACTGCCGCCGTCGCGCTGCACCGCCTCGGCCAGCGCCGCCACCAGGCCGCCGGGATCGACGCTATGGCCGTTATCGGGGATCAGCCGGCCGCGGATATAGTCGCGCGACAGATTCGGATCGAATTGGCGCAGCTCGTCGGCATCCAGCTCCTCCCACGCCACGCCATTGCGTCGCCGCAGATCCCACGCCAGCTTCTCGCCGCGCCAGGTCGCCTCCGAGCGATAGGCGATCAGGATGCCGTTGCGCGCCACCAGGGATTGCGCGCCGGCATTGCGCACCAGCGGCATCAGGCTCTCCAGGCAGGGGCCGAGCAGCGAGCGCAAGGCCCGCGCCTGCGCCTCGATCCGCTCGGGCGTGCCCGACCTGATGTAGCGGATCAGCCACGGCGTCAGCTTCGGCAGATAGGTCCAGCGGATCGCCAGCGGGCCGAGCGGATCGGCGAGATAGCCCGGCACCTTGGCGAGCGTTCCGGGCATCGCCATCGGCACGATGGAGGACGGGTTGAAGCAGCCGGCATTGCCGAACGAAGCACCCGAGCCGGGCGGCTCCGGGTCGATGAGCGTCACGTCGTGGCCATCCCGCAGGAGATAGCTCGCGGTGGCGACGCCCACCATGCCGGCGCCGATCACCGCGACTTTCCTGTTGCTCGATACCACCGGGAGGCCCGCCATTCCTGAAGCACTTCTGCTCGGCGAGCGTGCCGGCTATTGTCGCCGAACACAATCCCACGTCAGCGAAGGCCGCTCATGCTCCCTCCGAAAGATCGCCTGACCATCTGCTTCGCCCACGCCGCGTACCAGATGAAGGCGTGCTTCGACGCGCTGAACACCGGCGTCGCCAATTTCGAGGTGCGCACGCGCGACGAGCTGGATCGCCGGGTCGGCGAGGCGGATGTCGTCGTGGTCTCCGGCATGTGGCACAACGGCCTGATCCCGCTGGCGGGCAAGCTGCGTTTCATCCAGTCCATCAGTTCGGGTACCGACCAGTACGACAAGCCGGAGCTGGCATCGCGCGGCATTCGCCTCGCCAGCGCGCAGGGGGTGAATGCGCGGGCGGTCTCCGAGCACGCGATGTCGCTGATCCTGGCGATGGCGCGCCGGCTGCCGGAAGGGCGCGACAACCAGGCCCGCCGGCATTGGCGCGGCATGATCAGCGACCTGACGGTGCGCGAGGACGAGCTCGGCGGCAAGACGCTGCTGATCATCGGCCTCGGCCGCATCGGCGGGCGCCTCGCCCAGCTTGCGAAGGCCTTCGACATGCAGGTGCTCGGCGTCCGGCGCGATCCGGCCGGCGGGCGCAACAACGCCGATTCCGTGCACACCCTGGCGGAGCTGCCCGAGCTGCTGCCGCGCGCCGATTTCGTCGCCCTCACCTGCCCGCTGACGCCGGAGACGCGCGGCGTGATCGACGCCGCGGCGCTCGGCCGGATGCAACCCTCGTCCTTCCTGGTCAATGTCGGCCGCGGCCTGTGCGTGGTCGAGCCGGATCTCATTGCCGCGCTGGAGCGCGGCGGCATCGCCGGCGCGGCGCTCGACTGCACGGCGGAGGAGCCGCTGCCGCCGGGATCGCCGCTGTGGACGATGCCGAACGTGTTCATCACGCCGCACACCGGCGGGGAGACGCGGCGCTATGAGGGCAATGTCGTCGAAATCCTCATGGAGAATCTGGGCCGGCTCTGGCGCGGCGAGACGGAGCTGCGCAACCCGGTAATCTGATCCTCGGCGTGTGAGGATCGGGCGTGATCGAGTTGGACGGGGTCAGCAAGTGGTTCGGCGAGCATCGTGTGCTGACGGATTGCTCGACGCGGGTGGCGCGTGGGGAGATCGTCGTGATCTGCGGCCCGTCCGGATCGGGCAAGAGCACGCTGATCAAATGCGTCAACGGGCTGGAGCGGATCGATCGCGGCCGCATCGTGGTGGATGGCGTGTCGGTGGGGGACCGCGGCACCAATCTGGCGAAGCTGCGCGCGCGCATCGGCATGGTGTTCCAGAGCTTCGAGCTCTACCCGCATATGACGGTGACCGAGAACATCGTCCTGGCGCCGATCAAGGCGCTGAAGCGCAAGCGGGCGGAGGCGGTGGCGACGGCGCTGGACCTGCTCGAGCAGGTCGGGCTGCGCGCCTTCGCCGACCGCTATCCCGCCAGCCTTTCCGGCGGCCAGCAGCAGCGCGTCGCCATCGCCCGCGCGCTGGCGATGCAGCCGATCGCCATGCTGTTCGACGAGCCGACTTCGGCGCTCGATCCGGAGATGATCTCCGAAGTGCTGGAGGTGATGGCGAGCCTGGCGCTGCGCGGCATGACGATGATGATCGTGACGCACGAGATGGGCTTTGCGTGCCGGGTCGCCGACCGCGTGGTATTCATGGATGCCGGCGTGATCGTCGAGGACACGCCGAAGGCGCAGTTCTTCGATCGCCCGCAGAGCGAGCGGGCGGCGCTGTTCCTTTCCAGGATATTGCATCACTGAAGCGGGGGTGCGCGATTGAACGCCTTTGCTCCCGACCTGTCCCTCTGGCGTTTTCGGAGCTTTGCCGAGCTGGCCCAAGTTGCCGATCCCTGGTGGTCGCTTCACGCCTATGCCCGCGACATCGAAAATGCGATCCCGCCGGGGTCCACGGTCGCCGGCTACAGCGTCACCGCCGAACGGTTCGTCGAGTTCGGCGTGCACTGGCCATCGAACGGCAGGCGGCCACACTGGCGCGAGACCCTGCTCTGCCCGGTAACCGGCCTAAACAATCGTGTCCGCGCCGCCTATCATGCGGTGGTTTCCGACGTCCGGAACCGCTCCGCCGACATCTACCTCACGGAACAGACAGGCCAGTTCTACAAGCTCATGAAGGCGCGCTTCCCCGGCGTGGTCGGGAGCGAGTATCTGGGCCTCGCTCCCGGGGCACTGTCCCCCGAGGGTATCCGTTCCGAGGATCTGACCCGTCTGTCCTTCGACGGGGCGTCGTTCGACGCGGTCGTCAGCCTGGAGGTCCTGGAGCACGTGCCGGATTACCAGTCGGCACTCGGTGAATGTTGTCGCGTGCTCCGGCCCGGAGGGAAGCTCTTCCTGACGGCGCCGTTCCGTTTCGATGTCGCGCAAACCATCGTGCGCGCCCGGGTGGTCGACGGCAAAATCGTTCACCTGCTGCCGCCGGAATATCACGGCGATCCGATCGGAACCGGCGGGATACTCAGCTACTTCCATTTCGGCTGGTCGCTCCTCGACGATCTTCGGGCGGCCGGGTTTGCCGATGCCTACGCCGGCCTTTATTGGTCCATCGAGTTGGGGCATCTGGGGTTTGCCCAGACGCTGATCGTCGCCTCGAAGTAGACCGGCGGGGCGTGCGCCCGCCTGTCCTTCTCGTCCGCGATTCTCCCGGAGCTTTCCTCATGCTGCTGACCATCAGGTGCGCCGTGGCGGAAGACGAAGCCGGCGTCGTCGCGCTGTGGCGGGCCTGCGGTCTGGTCGCGAGCTACAACGATCCCGCCGCCGATTTCCGGTTCGCCAGGGCCGGATCGTGCTCGGAGGTGCTGGTCGGTGAGGATGCGGCCCGACAGATCAGCGGCAGCGTCATGGTCGGGCATGACGGCCACCGGGGCTGGCTGTACTATGTGGCTTCGGCACCTCACGCGCGCGGCAGCGGGATCGGCCGGCAGATGGTGCAGGCCGCAGAGGAGTGGCTGCGCGAGCGAGGCGTGGTGAAGGCCCAGCTCCTGGTGCGGGAAACGAATACGCAGGTGGTTGCTTTTTACGAACGTCTCGGCTTCGAGGTAACGCCGCGAGTCGTTATGGGCAAATGGCTGCGGCTCCTCGGAACGTCGATGAGCACCAGCCTATGAGCATCGGCCGATGAGCACCGGTCGTTGAGCATGGACCGAAACGCCGGGCTCTGCGCCATCGCGGTGATGGCGAAGGCGCCGCAGCCCGGCCGCGTGAAGACCCGCCTGACGCCGCCGCTGAGCCCGGCCGACGCCATGGCGCTGAGCCGGAGCTTCCTGCGCGACACCACCACGAATATCCGCCTCGCCGGTGAGCAGGCGGCGATCAGCGGCTACGTCGCCTATGCTCCCGCCAACACCGAAAAGCTGTTCGACGGCATGCTGGCCGAGGGCACGCGCCTGATCCTTGCCGACGGCGCGCCGACGATGCCGGCCGGCGTGCAGGGGTTCGGGCGCAGCCTGCTGCACGCGGCACGGGGATTGTTCGACCGCGGCTACGGCTCGGTCTGCCTACTGAACTCCGACAGCCCCACTTTGCCGACCGGCCTGCTCGTCCAGGCGGCGCAAGCGCTCTTGGCACCCGGCGATCGCGTCGTGCTCGGCCCGGCCGAGGATGGCGGCTACTATCTCGTCGGCATGAAGGCGCCGCATGCGGGCCTGTTCGAGTACGTGGCCTGGAGCACCGAGCAAGTCGCCGAGCAGACAAGCGAGCGGGCCCGCGTGCTCGGCCTCGAGATCGTCGAACTTGCCGCGTGGTACGACGTGGACGACCTCGCCGCTCTGCACCGGCTGCTGCGTGAGATCGATGCGTCCGCGCCGGGAGCCGGCGGCCTTGCGCCCTACGCCGCACCGGCCACCGCCGCCTGCGTCGACCGGCTGGGGCTCCGCAGGCTGCTCGCCGCGTCGATCCCGAAATGAGCGCCGCTGCCGCGCCGATGACGCGCGGAAACACCGCCGCTCTCTCCGTCCTGGGGCTTCTCATCTTTGCCCTCATCGCCGCCGGCCAGGCGCTGCACGTGCCCGGCGAGCTCGGCATCGGCTCGGACCGGCGCATGGCCGTCTTCGTCGGTCTCGAGGCGATCGCCGGCGCCTGCTATCTCGCGGCCGTCGCCCTGGTTCTGCGACACAGCCTGCCGGGCCGGGCGCTTTGGCTGGTGCTCGGCCTGGCCGCGGCGATGCGGCTGATCCCGCTGGTCTCGCCGTCCTTCCTGTCCAGCGATCTGTTCCGCTACGTCTGGGACGGCCGGGTGCAGCTCGCCGGCATCAATCCGTACCGCTACATCCCGGCGGACCCGGCGCTGCAGGGGTTGCGCGACCCGGCCATCTTCCCCTTCATCAACCGCGCGGACTACGCGCAGACCATCTATCAGCCGACCGCCCAGCTCATCTTCGCCGCCATCGCCTGGATCAGCCAGACGCCCTACGCGGTGAAGGCCGCCATGGTCGGCTTCGAAATCCTCGCGATCGCCGCCATGCTGCGGCTGCTCGTGCTGGCGGGGCTGCCGCGGACGCGCGTGCTGATCTACGCATGGAATCCGGTGCCGGTGTGGGAGTTCGCCGGCAACGGCCATGTCGACGGCGCGGCGCTCGGCCTGGTCGCGCTCGCCCTGCTCGCCCGGGGCACGCGGCGGCCCGCCTGGGCGGGCGTGGCGCTGGCCGCGGCGACGGCGATCAAGTTCCTGCCGGCGGTGCTCGCGCCGGCGCTGTGGCGGCGCTGGGACTGGCGCATGCCGGCCGCCTTCGTCGCGACGATCGCCGCCCTCTATCTCTGCTACGCCGGGGCGGGCTGGCGGATTTTCGGCTTCCTCTCCAGCTACGCCGGCGAGGAAGGCCTGCGCACCGGCAGCGGAGTTTGGCTGCTCGCCGGGCTGCAGCTGCTGGTCCCGCTCCCCGCCGCCGCCGGCACGATCTATCTGGCCGGCGTGGCGCTCTGCCTCACCGGGATCGGCCTGTGGATGGCGTTCGCCCGGCGGCCTCTCGCCGGCAGCGCCGACATCCTCCGCCTCGGCGCCGACACGGCTTTGCTGGCGACCTTTCTGCTCATCGCGATCAGCCCGCATTATCCCTGGTATTTTCCCTGGCTGGCGCTGTCGGCCTGCCTCGCACCCTACCGCAGCACCGTGTTCCTGAGCGTGGCCTGCCTGCTGCTGTATCTCGACCCGCTGCATGAGCGGTTCGTCTGGCCGGCGCTGGTGTATCTTCCGGCGATCGTCCTCGCGGTGCTGGACCTGAAACATGGGTTGCCGAGAAAGGCGAGGGGCGCTGCCCCTCGACCCTGCTGGGGCCCGTCGGCCCCAGACCCCTTTACTTAAGAAAATTGCCCGTTACGCCGGCACCGTGGCAGGCTGGCGGCCATGCTCGCCTTCATTATCTCTCGGCTGCTGCAGGCACTGCCGGTCATCCTGGTGGTCGGCTTCATCTCCTTCGCCATGTTCGCCTTTCTCGGCGATCCCGTCACCATGATGCTCGGCCAGCAATACACCCAGGCCGAGCGCCTGGCGCTGATCCACCATCTCGGCCTCGATCAGCCCTTCGTCGTGCAATACGCCAAGTTCATGTGGGCGGTGCTGCATGGCGAGTTCGGCGTCAGCTACCGGCTCGCCCAGCCGGTTGCCGCCTTGATCGCCGAGCGCCTGCCGGCGACGCTCGAGCTGGCGGCGGTCGCGGCCCTGTTCTCGCTGTTCATCGGCGTGCCGCTCGGCGTCTACACCGGCATCTATCGCAGCTCGCCGGCCTCGCGCCTGGTGATGGTGGTCAGCCTGATCGGCGTTTCGCTGCCCACCTTCCTCACCGGCATCCTGCTGATCCTGGTGTTCAGCGTGCTGCTGGGCTGGCTGCCGAGCTTCGGCCGCGGACAGGTCGTGCATTTCGGCTTCTGGACCACCGGACTGCTCACCGTCTCCGGCCTGAAGGCGCTCATCCTGCCGGCGATCACCCTCGGCCTGTTTCAGATGACGCTGATCATGCGCCTGGTGCGCGCCGAAATGATGGAGGTGCTGCGCAGCGATTACGTGAAGTTCGCCCGCGCCCGTGGCCTGTCGCGCCGGGCGATCAATTTCGGCCACGCCCTGAAGAACACGCTGGTGCCGGTGATCACCATCGCCGGCCTGCAGTTCGGCGGCATCATCGCCTTCTCCATCGTCACCGAGACGGTGTTCCAGTGGCCGGGTGTCGGCCTGCTGCTGGTGCAGTCCATCCAGGTCGGTGACATTCCCGTGATGTCGGCCTACCTGCTGCTGGTCGCGGTGATCTTCATTCTGATCAATCT
>JAFAYM010000146.1 GCA_019240395.1 Acidisphaera sp.
CTGCCGGCCGCCAATATCAGCGACGTGATGGCGCGGATGAGCGCCGGCGGCCCGCGGCTGCGGCCGATGCATGCCGGCGGCGCGCTGGCCGGGCCGGCTTTCACGGTGAAAACCCGGCCGGGCGATAACCTGATGGTGCACAAGGCGCTCGACATCGCCGAACCCGGCGACGTGATCGTCGTCGATGCCGGCGGCGACCTCACCAACGCCATCATCGGCGAGATCATGGCGACGTACGCGGAAACCAGGGGGATCGCCGGCATCGTCATCGACGGCGCGATCCGCGACAGCGAGTCGCTGCGTGCCTCGCGGTTTCCCGTCTACGCGGCCGGCGTGACGCATCGCGGGCCCTACAAGGACGGACCGGGAGAGATCAACGTGACGGTGGCCCTCGACGGCATGGTGATCGAGCCGGGCGACCTGATCTACGGCGACGCGGACGGGCTGGTGTGTGTCCCGTTCGACGCGGTGGAGGCGATCTGCGCGGCCGCGAAGGCGAAGCAGGCGGCGGAAGAGGCGACGCTCGCCGGGATGCGGGCCGGCCGCGCACAGGACCGCGCCTGGGTGGATGCGACGCTCCGGCGGCTCGGCTGCAACCTCGAGCCCGAGTGAGGCGCCCGCAAGAAAGCGGCTGCTGGGAGGCAACGTCATGGACCACGATCTCGAACGCGCCACGATGCAGCGCGTCTATTGGCGCATCGTGCCATTTCTGTTCGTCGTGCTGTTCTTCAACTACCTCGATCGCATCAACATCGGTTTCGCCGGGCTGCGGATGAACCAGGACTTGGGGCTCAGCCCAGCGGTGTTCGGCTTCGGGGCAAGCGTGTTCTTCGTCGGCTACATGGTTCTCGAAGTGCCCAGCAACATGATGCTGCACCGCTTCGGCGCGCGGCGCTGGATCGCGCGCATCCTCGTCTCCTGGGGCTTCGTCGCGGCGCTGATGGCCTTTGCCTGGAACGACACCAGCTTCTACGTCCTGCGCTTTCTCCTCGGCGTCGCCGAGGCGGGATTCCTGCCGGGCGTCGCGATGTACCTGACCTACTGGTTCCCCGGTGCTTACCGCGCCCGCGCCGTCGCCGGATATATCATCGCCGGCCAGGTCGCGGCGGTGATCGGCGGCCCGGTCTCCACCATCCTGATGACCTATTGCGAGAACTTCCTCGGGCTGCACGGCTGGCAGTGGATGTTCATCCTCGAGGGCGTGCCGACGATACTGCTCGGCATCGTCTGCCTCGGCTTTTTGACCGAGCGCCCGTCCAGGGCGGCGTGGCTGGAGCCGGCGTCGCGCGATTGGCTCGAGGCACGGATGGCGCGGGAGCGCGCGGCGATCGACGAGGATCACGCCTTCGGCGAGTTCGACGCGCTGAAGGACGGGCGGGTCTGGGCGCTCGCCATCCTGTTCGGCTGCGCGCTGGTCGGCGTCTACGGGCTGCTGATCTGGACGCCGCAGATCATCAAGGCGATGGGCAATCTCACCGACATCCAGGTCGGCTTCCTCTCTGCCGTGCCGCCGCTGCTCGGCGTGTTCGGCTCGGTGCTGATCGGCGTCACCTCGGACCGCACCGGCGACCGCAAGTTTCACCTCGCCGGGGTGTATCTGGTGTCAGGGCTGGCGCTGGCGGCGAGCGCCATGGCGCCGGGGCCGGTCTTCGCCTATCTCATGCTCTGCGTCGTCGGCTTTGCCATCTACGCCGGCAACGCGCTGTTCTGGAGCCTGAACTCGTCGCTGATGACGGGTGCCGCGGCCGCGGTGGCGATCGCGCTGGTCAACACCATCGCGCAATTCGGCGGCCTGGTCGGACCGTGGATGATCGGCCTCGTCAAGGACCGCACCGGCAGCTTCACCCTGGCGCTGCTCACGCTGAGCGCTTTCCTGCTGGTTGCTGCGCTGATCGCCGTCCTGCTGCGCGTCAAGCCGACGCCGCGCACCGGGCTGGCATCCGCCGCACCCGGCTGACCGCAAGCCTGTTCGGGGAGAGTGCTGCATGATCATCGATTGTCACGGCCACTACACCACCTCGCCGCGTCAGCACGAGGCGTGGCGCAAGGCGCAGGTCGCGGCGAAGGGAGACACCTCCAAGGTGCCGCCGCGGCCGACCATCAGCGACGACGAGATCCGCGAAAGCGTTCTCGGCGGGCAGATCAGGATTCAGCGCGAGCGCGGCACCGACCTGACGATCTTCTCGCCGCGTGCTGCCGGGATGGCGCATCACGAGGCGGACGCCGCCGGCAACGCCGTCTGGTCGGACATGTGCAACACGCTGATTCACCGCGTCTGCACCCTGTTTCCCCGCAACTTCATCGGTGTCTGCCAGCTGCCGCAGGCGCCGGGGGTGGCGCCGGCGAACTGCATCGCCGAGCTCGAGCGCTGCGTGCGGGAGTACGGCTTCGTCGGCTGCAACCTCAACCCCGATCCGTCCGGCGGCTACTGGACCGACCCGCCGCTCACCGATCGCTGGTGGTATCCGCTCTACGAGAAGATGGTCGAGCTCGACGTGCCGGCGATGGTGCATGTCAGCTCCTCCTGCAATCCGAATTTCCACGCCACCGGCGCCCACTACATCAACGGCGACACCACCGCCTTCATGCAGTTCCTGACCTCCGACCTGTTCAAGGATTTTCCCACCCTGCGGTTCATCATTCCGCATGGCGGCGGCGCGGTGCCTTATCATTGGGGGCGCTATCGCGGGCTGGCGCAGGACATGGGACGCGGATTGCTGAAGGACTACCTGCTGGGCAATGTGTATTTCGACACCTGCGTCTACCACCTGCCGGGTACGGAGCTGCTGGCGAAGGTGATACCCGTCGAGAACATCCTGTTCGCATCAGAAATGATCGGCGCGGTGCGCGGCATCGACCCGGAGACCGGGCACCCGTTCGACGACACCAAGC
Organism: Acidisphaera sp.; assembly: GCA_019240395.1. GTDB lineage: Bacteria > Pseudomonadota > Alphaproteobacteria > Acetobacterales > Acetobacteraceae > JAFAYA01. The sequence continues at coordinate 2,893 of JAFAYM010000146.1, forward strand.
GCTATATCGACGCGGTGCCCTGGCTCTCCGACGCCGACCGTGCGAGCATCTATGAAGGCAATGCGCGGCGCGTCTACGGTCGGCTTTCCGCGCAGCTGGCAAAGCAGTTCGCGGCCTAGCAGCAGAGGACCTGGCATCCATGCCGTTCGACGACACCGGCGAAGGGTCCGGGCGCAAGCCGTCGCGCAACGTGCTGGGCGGCCGGCTCGAGAGCTGCTCGGCCAAGCCGCTGACCGGCTTCTTCCGCGACGGCTGCTGCAACACCGGCCCGCAGGATATCGGCAGCCATACCGTCTGCGCCGTGATGACGGCGGAGTTCCTGGCGTTCTCCAAGGCACAAGGCAACGATCTCTCCACGCCGCGGCCGGAGTTCGGGTTTGCCGGGTTGTCGCCGGGCGATCGCTGGTGCCTGTGCGCCCCGCGCTGGCAGGAAGCCCTGGAGGCCGGCCAGGCGCCGCGCGTGGCACTGCGCGCGACCGAGGAGAGCGCGTTGCGCTATTGCGAGCTTGCTGACCTCAAGCGCTTCGCCGTGGACCTGAATTGAAGGAGGCGCGCTCTGCCGCTGGATGCCAGCGGCAGACGGCTCCGTTCACGGGTGAAAGCCCGGCCGCATGTTGAGGATGAGATAGCGCCAAGCCTCGTCGTCCTTCGGCGGCCAGCGCGCAGCGGCGATCACTGCCCGCGCCGTGTCGCCGAAACCGTAGCCGGCCGGGTACTCCGCCATGACCGTGATGTCGTGCGGGGACCCGTCCGAGGCGATCCTGAACCTCACCCCGGCGCAGCCGCTGACGTGTTCAGCCAGCGCTCTCGCCGGCATCGGCTGTCTGAGGCTGGAGACCGGGCGGGTGAGATGTTCGAACGGGCCGGTTCCGGCAGGAGCGGCGCAGGGGGAAGGCGGCGGCGGTCTTACCAAGACCGGTGCGACGCCGGCGGCCGGAGCTACCGTGGTCGCCTGATCCAGGACCGTCGTGTGCTGGACCTGGCAAGCAGGCAGCAGCGCCGCGACGCATAGCCCAGCCAGTCTGCGAAGCGTGATCTTCATCAGGGGTGTCATCACTTGCGCTCGTCAGCAGGGGGGCTCCGGCTCAGGCGGCGAGGCGGGCCAGCGCATCGGCGAGAACCCGCGTGCCGGAAGCCAGCTGAGCTGGGGAGGAAAACTCCGCCGGGTTATGGCTGATGCCGTTGCGGCACGGCACGAAGATCATGCCGGTCGGGCAGATCGGCACGACGAACTGCGCGTCGTGGAAGGCGCCGGAGGGCAGGCGCAGGGAAGACACGTGTTGCGCCGCCGCGGCGTGCTCGACCGCATCGATCACCAGCGGATCGAATGCGACGGGAAGGGCATGGAAATTTTCCTCGACGGCGACGCCGGTGTTGCGCACGGCGGCGGCGACCGTCGCCGCGATGGCGTCGCCGCGATCGCGCAGCACCGCCGCGTCGGGATGGCGCAGGTCGATGGTGAAGGCGACGCGGTCGGCGACGCTGTTGGAGGTGTTGGGGTGCACGACGATGCGGCCGACGGTGAAGCGCAGCACGTCCGCGGGATCCTGCATCAGCGCGTTCAGCGCGGCGACGGCGCGCACCATGTCCTGCACGGCGTCGCGGCGCAGCGCCAGCGGCGTGGTGCCGGCGTGTGCGGTCTCGCCGGTGAGCGTGACGGTGAACCAGCGGCTGCCCTGGATGCCGGTGACCACGCCGATGTCGCGGCCGTCGCGCTCCAGGCGGGGGCCCTGCTCGATATGTGCTTCGACATAGGCGTGCGGCTTGTTGCCGAGCGGCCGGCGCGGCAGATCGGCCTCCTCGGCCAGGTGCTCGGCGAGCGCGTCGGCGAAGCGCACGCCATCGGGGTCGCGCACCTCGGCAAAGGCGTCGAGCGGCTTGCAGCCGGACCAGGCCATGCTGCCCATGCAGCCCGGAGCGAAGCGGCCGCCTTCCTCGTTGGTCCAGGCGACCACCTCGATGGGCCGGCGCGTCACCGTGCCGGATTCGTGCAGGGCGGTGAGCGCCTCGAGCCCGGCGAGCACGCCGTAGATGCCGTCGAAGCGCCCGCCGTTCGGCTGGGTGTCCATGTGACTGCCGGTCAGCACCGGCGCGGCCTCGGCCTCGCTGCCGGCGCGCCGCAGCCAGAGATTGGCGGCGGGATCGACGGAGACCGCGGCGCCGATGCTCTCAGCCCAGCCGATCAGCAATCGCCGGGCCTGCCGGTCGAGCGGCGTCAGGCAGGCGCGATTGACGCCCTCGCCGGGGATCGCGCCGATGCGCGCCATGTCCATCAGCCGCGCCCACAGCCGCGCCTCGCTCACCGCCTCGGCGGGACCGGTCAAGTCTGCTCCAGTCTGGCGAGCGCCTGGCGCAGGGGGCCTGCGCCGCCGACCTTCGGCACAGCGCCGGTGGCGGGAGCGGCTTCGGCGCTCAATCGTTCACACTCAACACCAGCATCGGATCAGCGATTTGCTCCGGCGCTATTTTCTGGTCCAAAGGCACTACTGCCGTGCCGATGGCGAAGAATTCGATCACGTGCGGCTTCCACACGTGACTGCCCTCGTGGATATCCACGCCCACCACGCCTTCCGCCTGCGCTGCCGCCGCCTCCGCCTGCATCCGCTCCACGGCAATTTCGCGGGCCTCGTACATCGCCGACGTGAAGTTCTCGAGCTCGACGTTACGCCCGACCGTGGCCATGCCCGACAGCACACCGCGATGCGCGACATGGTAGACGCAGCTGCCCATCACCATCTCGACCGGCCGATAGCCCGAGTGCAGCAACGACCAGAAATCCTGGCCGGACAGATCCGAAGTGAACGGTCCGCCATCGTGCGCGCGAAAGCCCTTGTGGCCTTCACCATGCACCACGCCGGTGCCGATGGCGATGAATTCCAGCAGGTGTTCGTCCCATTCCAGGCGCTTGATCGTCAGCTTCACGCCGACGATGCCGTCGGCACCCATTGCGGCCGCCTCCGCGCGCATCCGCGCCATCGCCAGCTCGCGGGCGTGGTACATGGCTTTCGACAGCACCTCCAGTTCCTGGTTCTTGCTCCAGGAACCGAACTGATAGCCGACATGGTAGACGCAAGTGCCCATGCACAGGCCGATCGGCTCGAAACCGGCTTTCCGGACCAGGAGGAATTCGTTGACGGAAAAGTCCGAGGTGAACACGCCGGTCGCATGCGCGGCGGTTCGTAATCCCTTCAGACGCTCGCGGGCATGCGCCGGAATGCCGTTGGGCATGTCAGATCGCTCCCTCGCGCTCGTTCGAGGCGTAGGACTGATGATGGCGCGGTCGACCCGCCAGTGGCGTGCGACCGGCGCACATGTCGACCACCATGCCGATCTCATGCGGTATCGCCGGGCGGGCTTTCGATTCGCCCCAGGGCGGCGGCCCCCAGGGCATATTCGCTGGTTTCCTCGGTCTGGGCGCATCGACGGTCGTGGCGACGACGATCTGACGGCCGAGAAACCGCTTGGGCTGGCCGTTGGATTCGATCTTGAATAACTGGCCGAAATTCACGTGCGCCAGCACCCCGTTCCCGGTGCCGGCGGCGTTGCGTCGCAACTCGGCGTGGGCGCGCTGACGCAGGTGCTCCCAGAACTGGCTGAGCACGGACGTCTCGGTGTTGCCCGCGAAGGTCTGGCTGGTGCTGCCGGTCCAGTCACTCAGAAAATCGTACTGGGCACCGATGGCGATCCCGGTGGCGACGACATCGGCTTCCAGCAGCTTCACGAACTCCAGTGCCGGTACTGTCGCCACGACGGGGTCATTACTCGGCGGCAGTTCCTCGAACCGTACGGCCGTGCCGATCAGCGTGAAGTCCATGCTGTGCTCGACAGTAAGCGGGATCGTGCGCATCTTCACGTCCAGCACGGCGTTGGCGCCCGCTGCCTTCGCCTCCTCCTTCAGCCGCGCCAGTGCCGCGTTCCAGCCCTGTGCATGACCCTCGGTCCAGGACCAGCCGTAATGCATCCAGCAGGTCGCCGTGATCGCGGCGATCGGTCGCAGACCATGGGAGCGCACCGCACGCAATTCCGCCGGGGTCAACGTCGCCACCCATGGTACGCGGCCAGCTCGCGCTGCCTCCAACCGCGTGCGCGTAGCCGACGGCACCTGCCCCGCCCGCAATGCGGTCTGGATCTCGGCGACACGTAGCTCGTGATCGTCCGGGAGCCCGCTCATCTCAGCCGCCCATGAACGAAGCGAGCGATTGGCTGAGCGCTTTCGCGTGCGCGGTCGCCTCCCGTGCCTCGCGCGAGACCCGGGCGAACCAGTCGCCCGGATCGAGGTCCCTCGTGTTCAGCGTTATGCCGCGGACCACCATCGCAACGGTCGCCCTCAGTCTGCCGTTGGCCAGTTCGAGGCTGTACTGATTGTTGCCCAGAGCCAGGGAAACGCCGGTGACTCGCGCCGCGCGCGAAAACAGTCCCTTGCTTTCCCGAACAATCACCAGCTCCGGCATCGCCTCCTTCAGCCGCAGAGCGAAGGCCCTCAGGTTGCTCTCGGCGTCGGCGTGGAAGCGGCGCAGCCAAGCGGCCTGCATGTCGAAGTCGCCATCGTCAGGCATGGCCCGTCAGGCCCGTACCGCCGCTTCGGCCACGCCGCGCATGCCAATCGCGAGCCGGTCGCGCACGGCGGCGAGCTTCGCCTCGCGCTCGCCATCGCCGGCGGCAATCTCGCGCTCGATCTCGATCACCTCATGCATGGTCCGGATCGCCTCGTCGGCTACTTTGGCGAGTACGTCTATGTTGCGCTGATCGCCGCCCAGACTGCGCGCCGCCGAGGTGGCGGCATCGTGCGCACCCTTGCTTGCCAGCAGGGTCAACTGCCGCGCCGCTTCATCCAGCTTCTCGCTCTCCTCCGCCGCGCGGCGGATTTCTACCTGCACCACAGCCTGCGAGGCCACGGCCATCAGGCGTGGGATCACCACCAGCATGCCGCTGGAGATCTTCATCATCCGCGTTTCCGCGGCCTTGCGGTTCTGACCGATGATCGGGATCAGCAGCGCCGAGGCGACGAGGTTCTCACGCATCTCCGCTATCTTGCCGCGGAAGTTGGCGAGCGAACCACGGAATTCCAGAACATCGGCGGCGTCGGCCGGATCGCTGGTCGCGACGGCGTGCTGACGCAGCGCCTCCAGCTCCTGCTGGCCGCGATCCAGCGCGATCTGGCCCGCAGCGATCTCGATCTTCAGGCCGTGCAGGGTGTTGCGTATCGCCACCGCCTGCTGATCCAGCAGCTCGATAGCGACGGCGAGGTCCGCTTTGGTCTTGCGTGCCCTGGCCTGCTCCTTGTCCATCATGTCGAGGAAAGTCTTGCGGTTCTCCGCAAACCCCTTGAAGGCCGAACGCGCGTCGGCGACCGTGCCCAGCAGCCGACCGAGCAGGCCTTTGCGCGCGCCCGGCCGTCCGCCGTCCGCCTCCGCCTGCAGATCCTCGATGCGCAGGATTTTCACGCCGTCGATCACCGCCGCAGCGATGTCGCCGATCTCGCCCGCCTCGCCCAGTCGGACCCCGGTCAGCAGCTGGCGGGAGGACTGTGCGATCTGGGCCAGCACGCCGTCGCCGTGCGACAACAGCGACGCGGTGTCACGGAAATCGACCCGAGCCGCTGCCTGCTCGGCCGCCGTCAGTTCGTCAGGGCTGAGTTTGGCCACCTCGACCAGTCGCGGCGGCGGCGGTTCGGGCGCCAGCGGTACGACCGCACCGGCGTGTGCCGCGGCTGGCTCCGGCGTGGCTGGCTTCAGATCGTCGAACAGCGAAAGGTCGAGCGGCGTTTCCGCCCCTGTTTCCGGCATTCCGACCCTACCTCAGCGCCTGCCCAAGCATAGCACAGGTCAGAGCTACCGGAACGAGGTTACCGAACGGGGACGGTTCTCTCGTTCGCGCCTATCAAGGCAGGCCGTTGGCCTGCCTTTCTCACGCCCGGATGAGCCCTCTGGCAGGGCTGGCGGCGTCGCTGTCGGGGAAAACCCGCGCGAGTGCCGGAGGCGGCAGGCCCAGATGCTGTGCCAGCAGTCCCTTCGCCACCGCGCGGAGGTCGAGGGTCGGCTGGAGATCGCGGTCCTCGAACAGATTGGCCTGGGCGAGACCCGGCCAGTTCGCCATCACCCGGCCGCCGGCGACGGCCCCGCCGAGGACGAAGGCGATCGTGCCGGTGCCGTGGTCGGTGCCGTTGGTGCCGTTCACCCGCACGGTGCGGCCGAACTCCGTCATCACCAGCACGGCGGTGCTGCGCCACGCATCGCCGAGCCCGACGCGCAGCGCCAGCAGGCCGGTGCTCAACTGCTGGAGCGGGAAGTTCAGCCGCTTCGCCTGCCCGGCATGGGTATCCCAGCCGCCGATCTCGAGGGCGGCGATGCGCGGGCCGTCGGCGGCGGCGAGCATGCGGCCGGCGGCGGCGGCGAGCGAGGGGAAGGCGTAGCGCTGCTTCGGATCGACCGTGGTGTTGCTCAGCACCTCGGTGGAGAAGCCACGCTCGCGCAGTCCCTCGCGGATGGCCGGGCCGGTGATCGGGTCGGCCTCGTTGAGGCTGGCGAGCCGCGCGTAGAGATCCGGGGCAGGCGTGCCGAAGTTCTGCGGCGCCCAGCTGCCGACGGTGGCCGGGCCACGCAGCAGCAGGGGCATGGCCATGCCGACGGCGAGTGCCGGGCCGCCGGGCGAGTGCCCGGCCTCGCCTACGGGCAGCACGGAGACCACCCGGTTGAGCCAGCCGCTGGTCATGCGGTGGTCGGCGCCGCTCTCGAGATAGTCCTGCGCCTCGAAATGGCTGCGGCTGCGGTAGGAGCCGGCGACGGCGTGCACCGGCAGCAGCTCGCCCGCGGCGTACAGCGTGTGCAGGCCGGCGAGCCCGGGGTGCAGGCCGTAGAAGCCGCCGAGGTCGAGCATGCCGTCCTCGGTGCCGGGTGCGCCAGGGATCAGCTCGGCGCGCCAGGTCGCCAGCCCGGGATCACCGTACGGCACCACGGCGGCCATGCCGTCGAGCGCGCCGCGCAGGATCACCACGACGAAGCGCTTGTCGGTGGGAGCGGCGGCGAGGGCGAGGGAGGCGCGGCCCAGGGGGCCCCCGAGGGACCAGGCAGCGGTGAGGCCGAGCAGGGCGGCACGGCGAGTGAGCCTCATGTCAGCGCCTCATGAATTCGGGCGAGGAGAGCAGCAGCGTCATGGCGTCGCGTCGCGACCCGGCGTGCTGCATGGCGGCGAGCGTGGCCGGGCGCAGCAGCGGACCGAGATTTGCTTCGGCGAGGGCAACCGGGTCGGCATCGGCGGCGCGGGCGGAAACGCCGAATGCCCAGTCCGCCCGGCGGAGCAGTTCCTCGGGGCCCGCCCAGTCGGCAGCGCGATCCGGCCAGCCGTTCGGCAAGGGTGCGTTCCACAGGGGCTGGCCGAGCATGCCCATGACGCCCAGCACGTCGGGGCGCAGCTCGTCGGGCAGGGCGAGCGCGCGGATCGCGGCGATGACATAGTCCTGCGGGCTGCGCAGCTTGGTGAGCGGCTGCCAGGCCTGCGCCAGGTCGATCAATGCCGCGGAGGCGGCGCCGAGATCGCCGTCGCTGTCGCGCAGCACTCCCTCGATACGGCGCACGGCGTCCGGCGGCGGGTCGTCGGCCACGAAGTGGCGCACCAGTTTGGCGGCGAGGTTGCGGTGCGTCGTCGGGTAGCTCGCCAGGAACATCAGCGCCGCGACGCCGCCGGCCTCGCCCGGCGGAAACTCGTGGCCCATGACCGTCTGGGTGCCGGGCTCGTGGGCGTTCGGGCGGAACACCATGCCCGGGGTTTCGGTGCGCAGCTCGATCGACCAGCCGGTCAGCACGCGGGCGAACGCGGTGACATCCGCCTGCGTGTACCCGGCCGCCGGGGTAACGGTGTGCAGCTCCATGCACTCGCGCGCGAGGTTCTCGTTCAGACCGCGGTGCTGGCGCTGGCCGGCCAGACTGTCCGGGCCGACCGAACCCGCCTGGTCGAGATACATCAGCATGGCGGGATGGCGCATCACCGCCAGCAGCATGTCGGCGAAGCGGCCGGTCACGTGGGGGCGGATCGCCTCGCGGATGAACGGGCCGATCACCGCCGCGGTGCCGCCCTGGCGCAGGCTGACCGTGAAGTGGTTGGTCCAGAACCACACCAGCCGCTCGCGGAAGGGGGCCGGCGTGTCGATGGCATTGGCCAACTGGGCGGCGGCGTCGGTGCGGAACAGCACCTGCACCGGGCGGGGGCGGCCGAGCGAATTCGGATCGCGCTTTTCCGCCTCGCGCTGCTCGCGCAGCACGGAAAGCGCCTGTGGGGTGGCCGGGAGGTCGGCGAAATTCGCCGGGTCGGGCCCCTGCAGCTGCCGATGCAGCCAGGCGGCGGGATCGCCGGGCAGCGGATCGGCGCCCCTGCGGCCCAGGCCGAAGCGGATCAGGGCGTGCGCCGTGCGCGTGTCCATGGGCAGCTTGCCTCCTCGACCGGCGTCTACGCGCTTTTGCCGCTACGGTCTGTGACAAAGGGTAAAGCGCGCGGCGCCAATCTACTTGCAAACCGGCGCCATCCGTCGCATCTGACGGGAATGCAACCACGCGCGGGTTGGGCGCGCCCTCAGGAGGGCGTGGCCCTACCCGTGTCTCGCGTGCGCATGTCTGGCGTGCCCGTTTCGATGCGGGCACTCGCCTCGGGTTTGGGAGATCAGCCGTGTCCACACCATCGCTCGACAAGATCCGCAACATCGGGATCACCGCGCATATCGACGCGGGCAAGACCACGACGACCGAGCGTATCCTGTACTACACCGGCGTCTCCCACCGGATCGGCGAGGTGCATGACGGCAACACCACGACCGACTACATGGAGCAGGAGCGCGAGCGGGGCATCACCATCACCTCCGCCGCGGTGACCTGCGAGTGGAAGGACCACCGCATCAACATCATCGACACGCCGGGCCACATCGATTTCAACATCGAGGTGAACCGTTCGCTGCGCGTGCTCGATGGCGCGGTGTTCATCATCGAGGGCGTCGCCGGGGTGCAGCCGCAATCCGAGACCAACTGGCGCCTGGCCGACCGCTA
>JAFAYM010000290.1 GCA_019240395.1 Acidisphaera sp.
GCGCAGCACGCTGCCCGGGCTGGCGGCGGCGCCCGACCGGTTCGGCGCGACGCTGTTCCGCGTGGTGTCGCAGGACCCGTTCGCCGAGGCGCAGCGCGTCACGCAGAGCTTTGCCGCCAAGGGGCTGACGGTGCTGAAGCGCAAGGGCGCCTTTCCGCGGCCGGGGTGAAAGCGGGCAGCCGGATCAGCGCACTGTCCGGACCGAGTGGGAGGCCAGGTCTATGGAGAAGCCATCGGTTTTTTTGGCGGTTCCCGTTCCAGCCGGGCTGTAGGGCGCCGACAGATAGGTGCCGACGATACTGCTCGCGCTGATCTCCATGCGGAGAAAGCCGAAATTCTTCTGATCGTACTGTTCCAGCCGCAGGCCATTTCCCAGGTCCAGCGGCGCCGGCGGATCGGCGCCGTTGATCTTGTGCAATGTCCCGAGCTTGCTGTAGCCGCCGGCCCCCACCACCACACACGGTATCTGCACCGGCCCCGCCGGGCCCTGCACGGTATTCGTGAAGCGCTGGTAGTTGTGCACGTGGCCGGACAGGACGAGATGCGGATAACGGCCGGTGGCATTGAAGGCCTGGAGCAACACTTGATCCACAACGGAACTGCCGGAGTGCTCGGTATCGCCTGAGAACGGCGGGTGATGGACTGCCACGATCACTGCCAGGTTCGGATCGGCGGCGGTGAGCTCTCCCTCGAACCAGTCGATCTGGTCCTGATGGATCTCGCCTTCGTTCTCGCCGACGTTCGAGAACAGGCCGATGATGGTCGCAAATGGCGTGGTGAACGTCCAGAAGACGTTGGGCAGGTCCATCTGGGTGCGGGCGGAACCGGTCTTCAGCGAGCCGGGTTGCCCGGGGTCGGGCGACATGAAATTCTGCACCCAGCCATCGAGGGGGACTTTGTTCGGATCCATCGGCCCGTCCTCCGGGTCGTCAGGCTGGCAATCGTGATTGCCGGGGATCGACACGATGAAGCCGGGATAGTCCTTGTAGGTCTCGTAGAAATTGTCGCCGTATTTGTCGATATCCCCGGCGAAATAGACGACGTCCCCGAGATGGTAGAAGAATGCCGGCTTCTTGTCGGCGGCGGCCTGGTTGGCGTCAAGCGTCATCAGCGCGGCGACAAAATCCTTCTGCTGGCCGCGATAGTCGCCGGTGTCCCCGACGGTGTGAAAGACCAGGGTGCCGGCATTGCGGATCGCCGTGACATCATCGGCGGCGAGCAGATGCGACAAGTCGTAGCGATAGGGCGGCGGGTCTTTCGGCGGCGGCAAAGGCTGGAACGGGAAATCCGGCAAGCTGGGCCGGGCCGCCTGCGTCTGCAACTGCGGTCCGGCCACCGGGGGGAGATGGCTTTGGCGATTACGGGCGCCTTTGCCGGACTCGAACGCATGCGACAGTGCCACGCCCGCGCCTCTTTCGAAGTAATGCACTCATGATGGTGGAAACGCCGCATATCCGCCATATCGTTTCGCGCCTGGAGCGCGGCTGAACCGCCGAACTCGCTGAATCAGACGATAATTTCACAAGAGGGCAACATTCGATCCGCTCCTGCACGTCAGGCACTGATGAGGCGTCTTGGCGCGAAGATGCAAAGCTAACGCGCCCGCACGATCTCAACGGCGATCGCGGCAATGTCCGCGGGAGGCTGCCCGGGCGGCATGTGAGATAGGGTCGCCGAGAGTGGCGGGCTTCCGACTTGACCCGCCGCAATCGGACTGACGTAATGCGCCGGACGCAACCGCACCACGAAACGGACAGAGGAAACCCACAATGCGCGGATGGATCATGCCTTCGCTCGGCGCGGCGCTTGCCTTTGCGGCGTTCACCCTGGCGGCGCCGATGCAGCCCGCCTCGGCCGCACCGCAGAGCTTCACCGTGCCGATGAACGCCGGCAGCGAGGTGCCGCCCAACGACTCCAAAGGCACCGGCAACGCCCAGCTCACCTACGATCCCGCCAGCAAGGCACTTTCCTGGACCGTCACCTTCAGCGGCCTCACCGGCCCGGCCACGGCAGCGCACTTCCACGGACCCGCGGCACCCGGCGCCAACGGTCCGGTGACGGTTCCGATCGGCAGCGGCAACGTGACCAGCCCAGCGAGCGGCGCGCGCACCCTCACCGATGCCCAGGCGGCCGACTTCACCGCGGGGCGCTGGTACGTGAACGTCCATACCGCTGCGCACCCCGGCGGGGAAATCCGCGGACAGATCAACCCGCCGAAGTAATCGCGCGACGCCGTGTCGTTCGCCCGCGGCAATGGCACGGCGGCACCCGACGGAATTGGTCCTTGCCCGAAGCGGCCGCGCCCGGCTCACTAGGCCAGGTTTTCGCGCGGGGGGCACATGGCGGATCTCGAGGCGGCGGAGCGGACGGACGCCTTCCCCGTGGACCGCCGCAACCGCGTCAAGCGGCGGCCGGACCGGGGACGCTACGACCGCGCGAGCATCTATCCGATTCTCGATGCCGCCATGGTCTGCCATATCGCCTACGTCCTCGACGGCCAGCCCTACTGCACGCCCACGGGGTTCTGGCGGGAGGGCGATACGCTCTACTGGCACGGCTCCTCGGCCAGCCGGATGATCGAGCGGCAGGGCGAGGGCCTGCCGGTGTGCCTGACCGTCACCCACCTCGACGCCATCGTGCAGGCGCGCTGCGGCTTCAACCACTCCATCAACTACCGCTCCGTCATGGCCTACGGCACCGCCCGCATGGTCGAGGGCGAGGAGGCCAAGCTGCGGGCCATGGACGCTTTCATGGACCGCTTCTTTCCCGGCCGCTCGAAGATGGTGCGCCCCGCTTCTCGCCAGGAGATCAAGGCCACCAGCTTCGTCTGGATGGACATCGAGCAGGCCTCAGGCAAGATCCGCGACGTGCCGCCGCACGACGACGAGGACGATTACGCGGTGCCTGCCTGGACGGCGATGTTCCCGGTGCGCCAGATCGTCGGCGAGCCCGTCGAGTGCGAGCGCCAGATGCCCGGGCTGCCGCGCGGCAGCGATACGGCCGAGTATCAGGCCGGGCAGCGGCTGGATGAGATTCTCACGCGCACGTACCGGCAGACGTTCGGATAACGCCCCATCGGCCCCAAATCCCTTCACTTAAGTAAGTGGGGTCTGGGGTCCGCTGACCCCAGCGGGTCCAGGGCAGAGCCCTGGCCTTTCTTCCTCGTCCCAAAGCTGCCAACTCTCCCGCCGCCGCACCACGGCCGCCGGATCGCCCTTGAGCACTTCGTGCCGGGTCTCCTCGCCGTCGCGCCAGAAGCCGATATCGAAGGTCTGCCCGCCGGTCCGCAGGTCGCGCAGCGTCAGCGCCGGCAGCCAGGTCGGGAGCGCCGGATCGATCAGCACGCGGCTGCGCGGCGCGTCCGGGGTGATGCCCAGCATCGCCTGCAGCAGCGCGAACACCGAGCCCGCCGCCCAGGCCTGCGGCACATTGGCGCCGAGATACTGCACGGGGAAGTTGGCGCCGTCATGGGCGATCCCGGCATACAGCTCCGGCAACTGATGCAGCGCGAAGTAGCTCGCCGCCTCGGCCACGTCATGGGCGATGCGCGCGGTCTCCTCGGCGAAGCCGTAGCGGCGGAAGCCGAGCGCGATGATGCCGTTGTCGTGCGGCCAGACCGATCCGTTCTGATAGGAATACGGATTGTATGCGCGATGCCGCGCCGAGAGCGTGCGGATGCCCCAGCCGCTCCACATGTCGTCCTGCATGAGCCGTGAGACCACGCGCCCCGCCCGCTCCGGCGGCACGATGCCCGACCACAGGCAATGGCCGGGATTGGAGGCGACGCTCAGCACCGGCTTCTTGTCGCCATCCAGCGCGTAGGCATAGAAGCCGGACGCCTCGTCCCAGAACGCCTCGTTGAAGCGGGCAAACAGCGCCGCGGCCTTGTCGCGCAGTTCGCGCGCCCGCTCGGGCTGGCCGAGCGCCGCATAGACCTCCGCCATGCGCCGCCATCCGTCATAGACGTAGCCCTGCAATTCGCAGAGCGCCTTGGGGCCGCGCACCAGGCTGCCGTCGGTATACATCACGGCATCGCCGGAGTCCTTCCAGGATTGGTTCTCGTATCCCTTCGGCGAACGGGTCTGGTATTCCTGGAAGCCATCGCCGTCGCGATCGCCGTATTCATCGATCCACTGGAGGCAGCGCTCGGCGACCGGCAACTGCCGCTCCAGCAACTCCCGGTCCCCGGTGGCGCGCCAGTGGGCGTGCAGCAGGACGAGGTAGAGCGGCGTTGCGTCGGCGGTGCCGTAATAGGGCGTGTGCGGCACCAGGTGGAAATGCGCCAGCTCGCCGACCCGCAATTCGTGCGGTATCTTGCCGGGCTCGGCGTCGCGCACATCGTCGCGCTCGGTCGCCTGCAAGCCGCCGAGCACCTCGAGCGAGCCACGTCCGAAATCCGAATAGACCAGGATGCTCTGCAGCGACGCGATCAGGCTGTCGCGGCCGAAGATCGCCACGAACCAGGGCAGCCCGGCGGCGGGCACGAAGCGCAGGTGGTCGCCGCCTTCGACCGGCATCCGCAGCGCGCCGAGATCATCGATCGCCTGCTGCGCCAGCCGATAGAATCCGTCGTTGCCGCAGTGGATCTTCATCGTGCTCTGCCGCCATTGCACGAGCACGCGGCCGAGCCGCGAATCCTCGAGGTTGCGATGGCCGACATGCGCGAAGCTGTCGGGCGGCGGCTGGAACTCCTGCTCCCCGTCCGTCAGTTCGTAGAGCAGGCAGGTATGCCACGAGGCGCCGGGCTTCAGCGCCACCCCGAAGCTGAGCCGGCCGTTGGCATAGCTCGCCGGCGACTTGTTGCGATGCGCCCGCACGCCCACGGCACGGCAGAAATCCTGGTTGCGGTAGGTCGTCAGCAGGCGCTGCTCCGGCTCCATCCAGTCCGTGGTGATCCGGCCGCGGCGCACGATGCGCGACGACTTGACCTCGAAGATGTCGGCGAAGTCGCAGCGGATGGCGATCTCCAGATTGAACTCCACCGCCTCCATGCCGTGATTGATGATGTCGATGTCCTCGTGCAGGCCGCGGTCGAGCGAGCGGGTGAGCACCAGGCTGAGCGTGCGCGGCGCGATCGACCCGCGCTCGGTCTCGATCGCGTGGTTGGTCAGGAAGATGCGTGCCGCGTAGTGAGTGATCGCGCCGCCGTTCAGCACGTCCCAGCTTTCACCGTTGGCGTAGATGCTCCAGCTGCTGATCAGCCTGGTGTCGCGGAAGTAGAGGCCCTTGTCGGTCGGCCAGACGATCTGGCCGTCGGGCTCGGTGAGCAGCACGCTGTGCCCCTGATGAATGGCGATTTGCGGCGGTCCGACCTTTATTTCCAGCGTCATGGCTTCCTCGTGCGCTTCCGGTCGTCGGCATAAGGGGGTTGTGCCACCGGAAACAAGGCGGCTCGACGGGGCGGCGCTTTCCCCCTCCCGACCCCTCATGTTAGCGTCTGCGGCCCTACAGGAGACGGTCTGCCATGCGCACGCTCGGCGCGCTCCTCGCTCTGCTTCTGGCGGCACCGCTGGCCACGGCGCCGGCGCTGGCGCGCGATGACCTGGTCATCGGCATCGCCCAGTTCCCCTCCAGCCTGCACCCCGACATCGATCCGGAAGTGGTCAAGCAGTATGCGCTCGATTTCGGGCTGCGATCGCTGACGGTCTGGAACCAGGACTGGAAGCAGGCCTGCTCGATCTGCACCGAGCTGCCGACCATCGAGAACGGGCTGGCGAAAACCGAGACCCGGGCCGACGGCAAGCCCGGCATGGCGGTCACCTTCAAGCTGCGCCCCGACCTCAAATGGGCCGACGGCGTGCCGGTCACCGTCAACGACCTCGTCTTCACCTGGCAGCTCGCCCGCGACCCCGCCTCCGGCTTCAGCGCCGCGCATGACTGGCAGGAGGTCACCGCCATCGACAGCGTCGATGAGCACACCGCCGTGCTGCACCTGAGCTCGCCGCGCGCCAACTACAATGACTGGGGCAGCGATTCCGGCAAGGGCATGCTGCTGCCCGAGCATGTCGAGTCGCCGGTGCACGAGCACGCGGACGGACCGGGCGACTATATCAAGCAGACCACCTACAACCGTGCGCCGACGACGCCGGGCCTGTGGGACGGCCCGTACCGGATGACCGACTACCGCTCCGGCGCGCAGATCGTGTTCGAGCCCAACCCCTACTGGCCGGGAACCAAACCCGGGTTCAAGCACATCGTGCTCAAGCTGATCGACAACACCGCGGCGCTGCAGGCCAATCTGCTGTCCGGCGACATCGACATGGTCGCCGGCGAAGGCGTCGGGCTGACCATCGATCAGGCGCTCGAGCTGCGCCGCCAGCATCCCGACCGGTTCACCTACATCTTCAAGCCGAGCCTGACCTACGAGCATGTCGATCTGCAGAAGGACAACCCGATCCTGGCGGATCTGCGGGTGCGCCAGGCGCTGCTCCTGGCGATCGATCGCCAGACGCTGGTGCAGAAGCTGTTCGAAGGACAGCAGCCCGTCGCCGCCACCTGGGTGAACCCGCTGCGGCCGGTCTACAGCAAGGACGTGCCCGCCTACGGCTACGACCCCGCTCGTGCAAGGCAGCTGCTCGCCGATGCCGGCTGGAAGCCCGGCGCAGACGGCATCTGCCGCAACGAGCACGGCGACCGCCTGTCCATCGAGATCGGCACCACCGCCGGCAATCGGCTGCGCGAGCTGCAGGAGCAGGTGCTGCAGAGCCAGTGGAAGACCGTCTGCGTCGAGGCGACGATCCGCAACGAGCCGGCGCGCACGCTGTTCGGCGAAACCCTGAAACAGCGCAAATACACTGGGATGGAGATGTACGCCTGGAGCAGCGCTGTCGCCGAATCGCCGCGCCGGACGCTCGCCACCGACCAGATCCCGACGCCACAGAACAACTTCGGCGGCGCCAACTACATCGCCTTCTCCGACCCCGCGATGGACCGCGACATCGACTACGTGGAAACCGAGCTCGACCCGGAAAAACGCCAGCCCGCCTGGGCGGAAATGCAGCGCATCTACGCGGAGAAGCTGCCGGTGCTGCCGCTGTTCTTCCGCGCCGAGCCGCACGTTATCCCGAAATGGCTGCGCGGCTACGCGCCGACCGGCCACGCCGACATGTCGCCGCTGTGGGCGGAGAACTGGAGCGCCGCCCCGTGACGGTCATCGCCCGCCTGGCCGGGGCCGCCGCCCTGCTGCTGACAACCGCCGCCGCGGCGCAGGCCGCGCATGACACGCTGGTGATCGGCATCGCCCAGTTCCCGTCGAGCCTGAACCCCTACATCGATGCCGAAACGATCAAGGACTACACCGACGGCTTCGCTCTGCGTCCGGTCACCGCCTACGACAAGGACTGGAAGGACAGCTGCCGGCTGTGCGCCCAGCTGCCGGACGTCGAGGACGGCTCGGCGAAGACGGAGACGCTGCCGGACGGCCGCACCGGCATGGCGGTGACGCTGAAGCTCCGGCCCGACATGAAATGGGCCGACGGCGTGCCGGTGACCACGCACGATCTCGAATTCACCTGGCGCGCCGCCCACGACCCCGCCGCGGGCTTCATCAATGCGCGCGCCTGGCAGGTGGTGAACGCCATCGACATCGTCGATGCGCAGACCGCGGTGCTGCATCTCGGCCAGACCTGGGCGCAGTACAACGAGTGGCCCTGGTTGCTGCCCGAGCACGTCGAGGCGCCGGTCCGCGCCGCGGCCGGCGCGCCTGGCGACTATATCCGCCAGACGATCTTCAACCACGCCCCGACCACACCAGGGCTGTGGGACGGCCCCTACATGGTCAGCGGCTACCAGTCCGGCGTGCAGGTGGAGTTCTCGCCCAATCCCTATTGGCCGGGGCCGAAACCCGGCTTCAAGCACGTCCTCCTCAAGCTGATCGAGAACACCGCGGCGCTGCAGGCAAACCTGCTGTCGGGCGATGTCGACATGGTCGCCGGCGACGGCGTGGGCCTGACCATCGATCAGGGCATCGCGCTGCAGCAGCAATATCCCGACCGGTTCACCTACATCTTCCGCCCCACCCTCTCCTTCGAGCACCTCGTCGTGCAGAAGGACAACCCGATCCTCGGCGATCTGCGGGTGCGCCAGGCCCTGCTCTACGCGCTCGACCGCCAGACGCTGGTGGACAAGCTGTTCCGCGGCCTGCAGCCGGTCGCCGCCACTTGGGTCAATCCGCTGAGCCCATTCTACAGCCGCCATGCCGTCACCTACGGCTACGACCCGGCGAAGGCCAGGCAACTGCTCGCGGACGCCGGCTGGAAGCCGGGGAGCGACGGCATCTGCCGCAATGACCGCGGCGACCGGCTGAGCTTCGAGCTCACCACCACCGCCGGCAACCGCCTGCGCGAATTGCAGGAGCAGGTGCTGCAGAGCCAGTGGAAGGCGGTCTGCGCGGAGGCCACGCTGAAGAACGAGCCGGCCCGCGTCATGTTCGGCCAGACGCTCAAGCATCGCGCCTATCCCGGCATGGTGATGTATGCCGGCAGCTACGCCGTCACCGAAACGCCGCGCCGCATCCTCGGCTCCGACCAGATCGCGACGGAAGCCAACAACTGGAGCGGCGGCAACTACACCGCCTTCTCCAATGCGGATTTCGACCGCGATCTCGGCATTGCCGAGACCGAGCTCGATCCGGCGCGCCGCAAGGCGGCCTGGGCCGACATGCAGCGCATCTATGCCGAACAGCTGCCCGAGCTGCCGCTGTTCTTCCGCGCCGAACCGCACGTCATCCCGAAATGGCTGCACGGCTACGCGCCGACCGGCCACAGCGACCTCGGCACGCTCTGGTCCGAGAACTGGGTGTCCGACTGAGCCTGCCGCCGCAGCTCGACACGCCGGGATCGCCCGTGATGACCGGGCCGGGCGGCGCTCTGCTCGACGTGCGCGACCTCGTCATCACCTTCCCCGCGCCGGCCGGCGAGCGGCGGGTGGTGGCGGGCATCGGCTACTCCCTCGCCTCGGGGCGCACGCTGGGCGTGGTCGGCGAGAGCGGCTGCGGCAAGTCGGTCAGCGCGCTCGCCCTGCTCGGCCTGGTGCCGCCGCCCGGCCGCGTCACCGGCTCGATCCGCTTCGCCGGGCGCGAGCTGATCGGCCAGACGCCGGCGGAATGGCGGGCGCTGCGCGGCGACCGCATCGCCATGGTGTTCCAGGAGCCGATGACCGCGCTCAACCCGGTGATGACGGTGGGCGAGCAGATCGCCGAGGCGATCATCCTGCACCAGGACCAGGACCGGCGGGCGGCGCGCGCGCAGGCAGTGGCGCTGCTCGATCAGGTCGGGATCGCCGCACCCGGCGACCGGGCTCGCGCCTATCCGCACCAGCTCTCCGGCGGCATGCGCCAGCGCGCCATGATCGCCATGGCGCTGGCCTGCCGCCCTGCCCTGCTGATCGCCGACGAACCCACCACCGCGCTCGACGTCACCATCCAGGCGCAGATCATCGAGCTGATGCAGGCGCTGCAGGCCGAGATCGGCATGGCGCTTCAGTTCATCAGCCACAACCTCGCCGTGGTGTCGGAAATCGCCGACGAGATCGTGGTGATGTACGCCGGCCGCATCGTCGAGCGCGCGCCGGCCGAGGCGCTGTTCGCGGCGCCGCTGCACCCCTACACGATCGGCCTGATCTCGACCTTGCCGGACCCCGAGCGGCGGGTGGCGCGGCTGCCCGTCATCCCCGGCAGCGTGGCGAGCCTCTCGGGGCAGGGCTGCCGCTTCGCCGATCGCTGCCCGCGCGGCGACGCTTCCTGCCGCCGCGCCGAACCCCCGCTCGAGGAAATCACGCCGGGGCACGAGGCGGCCTGCTTCAAGATCGGCAAGTGAGCGAGCTGGCGGCGACACCCCTGCTGGAAGTGGACCGGCTGAGTGTGCACTTTCCGCAGCACGGCGGCGGCTGGTTCCGGCGGCACCGGCAGGTGCTGCGCGCCGTGGAAAACGTCAGCCTCACCGTCGAGAGCGGCGAAACCGTGGCGCTGGTCGGCGAGAGCGGCAGCGGCAAGACCACGCTGGGCTCCGTGGTGGCGGGGCTGCGCACGCCCACCGCCGGGCGGCTGCGCTTCCGCGGCCAGCCCCTGGAAGGGGCGCGGCGCGGCATCCAGATCGTTTTCCAGGACCCCTACTCCGCGCTCGATCCGCGCATGCCGGTCTCCAGCCTGATCGCCGAGCCGCTGCTGATCCAGCGCGTCGGCACCGCCGCCGAACGGCGGGCCCGCACCGCCGCGCTGGTCGAGCAGGTCGGGCTGCCGGCCGACGCGCTTAACCGCTACCCCCACGAGTTCAGCGGCGGACAGCGCCAGCGCATCGCCATCGCCCGCGCGCTGGCGCCCGATCCCGCGCTGATCGTCGCCGACGAGCCGCTCTCGGCGCTCGACGTCTCGGTGCAGAGCCAGATCCTCAATCTGCTCAAGTCGATCCAGGAGACGCGCAAGCTGAGCTATCTGTTCATCAGCCACGACCTCGGCGTGGTGAACCACCTGGCCGACCGGGTCGCCGTGCTCTATCTCGGCCGCCTCGCCGAGCTGGCGCCGGCCGCCGAGCTGTTCGCGCGCCCGAGCCATCCCTACACCCAGGCCCTGCTGACGGCGATCCCGCGCATCGGCCGGCGGCGGACGCGCGGTTCGCGCACGCTGCGCAGCGAAATGCCGAGCCCGCTCGCTCCGCCGCCGGGGTGCGTCTTCCATCCCCGCTGCCCAAAGGCGCAGGCGATCTGCCGCACCGAGCCGCCCGCACTGGCGCCCGCCCCGGGCCGGCCGCGCCAGCTGGCGGCCTGCCACTTCAAGGACTGACATGGCCGGCTTCATCCTGCGCCGCATCGTGCAGACCGCCTGCGTTCTGCTGGTCATGTCCTTCGTCATCTACGGCCTGATCGGCCTGATGCCGGGCGACCCGCTGGACGCCATGCTGGCCAGCGTGCCGAACGTGACGCCTGACGTCATCGAACACCTCAAGCAGATCTACGGCCTCGATCAGCCGCTGCTGCTGCGCTACTGGCACTGGCTGCTCGCCGCCTTGTCGGGCGACCTCGGCTATTCGCGCACCCATTCGCAGCCCGTGCTCGTCGTGCTGCTGCCGGCGCTGCTGCAGAGCTGCAAGCTCATGCTGGCGAGTTTCTGCGTCAGCGTCGTGCTGAGCGTGACGCTCGGCGTGCTGGCGGCGCGCCGGCCCGGCGGCAGGCTCGACGCCGCCATCAGCCTGTTCGCCTTCGCCGGGCTGTCGGTGCCGGTGTTCTGGCTGGCGCTGGTGCTGATCCTGCTGTTCGCGGTGCAGTTGCACTGGCTGCCGGCGAGCGGCATGAGCAGCCTTGGCGGTGGTGGTCCGGGCGATCAGCTCCGCCACCTCGCTCTGCCCGTCGCCACCCTCGCCCTGGTCACCGCCGGCGGCTTCACCCGCTACGTGCGCGCCGCGATGATCGAGACCATGCGCATGGACTTCATCCGCACCGCCCGCGCCAAAGGCGCCGGCGAAGCCCGCATCGTGCTGCGCCACGCGCTGCGCAACGCCCTCATCCCCGTGGTCACCGTCATGGCGCTCAGTTTCGGCACGCTGTTCTCCGGCGCGCTCGTCACCGAGACCATGTTCGCGCAATACGGCATGGGCAAGATGATCTACGACGCCATTCTCGGCAACGACTACAACCTCGCCCTCGCCGGCCTGCTGTTCGCCACGCTGATCACCTTGCTGAGCAATCTTGGCGCCGACCTCGCCTACGCCCGCCTCGATCCGCGGATCACCCTGCAATGAGCGTCGCCGCCGACGCACCGGTCTCGGTGTGGCGGCTGCGCTGGCGGCGGCTGCGGCGCGACCGCACGGCCATGGCCAGCGCTGCCGTGCTGCTCCTGCTGGTCGCCTTCGTACTGTCCGCCGGCCCGCTCGCCGCCCTGCTCGGCATCGATCCGGACGCCACCGACCTGCTGTCACGCTACGATCCGCCCACCGCCCGGCACTGGCTCGGCACCGACGACGCCGGCCGCGACGAGCTGCTGCGGCTGATGTACGGCGGCCAGACCTCGCTGCTGGTTGGGCTGGTCGCCACCATCGTCGGCGGCGCCCTCGGCGTCCTCATCGGCCTGATCGCCGGCTATTTCGGCGGCCTCGCCGATGCCGCACTGATGCGCATCACCGACGGCTTCATCGCCCTGCCGCTGCTGCCGCTGCTCATCGTGCTCGCCGCCGTCGACCTGACCAAGCTGGGCTTCTCCGCCGAGTTCGCACATTCCGGCGCCGCCGGGTTCTGGCGCGTCGTCGTCATCATCTCCATCGTCGACTGGACCGGCGTTGCCCGGCTGGTGCGCGCGGCGACGCTCGAACTCAGGGATCGCGACTTCGTGCTCTCCGCCCGCGCCAGCGGCGGCTCGGCAGCCTACGTCCTGGCGCGCCACATCCTGCCCAACGCCGCGACCCCGATCATCATCGCCGGCACGCTCACCGTCGGGCGCGTGATCCTGTTCGAGAGCGTGCTCAGCTTCCTCGGCTTCGGTATCGTCCCGCCGACGCCGAGCTGGGGAAACATGCTGAACAACGCCCAGGAGATGGTGACGACCGCGCCGGCACTGGCGATCTATCCGGGGCTGCTGATCTTCATCACCGTGATCGCCGTGAATTTCCTCGGCGATGGCCTGCGCAACGCGTTCGATCCGCGGGGATAGCAAGCAAGGCGAGGGCTCCGCCCCAAACGCTGAAGTGTGGGGACCCGCTGGGGCCCGTCGGCCCCAGACCCCATTACTTATACGAGGTCGCGCAGAGCGCCGCCCATTACCGTCACCCCCGCGAAAGCGGGGGCCCACGCAGCACATGGATTCCCGCTTTCGCGGGAATGACCGCCATGGGTCGGCGCGCCCGAGAACTGGTATTAAATGATGTTCAGTTCGCGCAAGGGCCGGTTCGCCGCGATGCGCGCCGGCGACAGCGGCGTCAGGTCGAGACTGCGATAGCCGCCATGCACGATCCACTCGGCAACCCCGCGTCCGACTGCTGGGGATTGCTGCAGGCCGTGGCCGCTGAAGCCGTTGGCGCAGATCATGTTGGCGAGGTCCGGGTGCGGTCCGACGATGCCGTTGTGGTCGAAGACGTTCATCTCGTAGTGCCCGGCCCAGGCACTCACCACCTTCACCGCCTCGAACGCCGGCACACGCGCCGCCAGCGCCGGCCATATCGTCTCCTCGAACAGATGGTGCTCGACCTCCAGCTCGAAATTTTCCGGGTCGCGCTCCTCGGGCGGTGACACGCCGCACAGGAAATAGGCGCCTTCCGGGCGGAACCACACGCCGGACACGTCGATCACCAGCGGACAGCCCGGCAGGCTGGCCCTGACATCCAGCACGAACACGCTGCGCCGGCGCGCCTCCACCGGCAGCGTGACCCCCGCCATCTCGGCGACGCTGCGGGCGCGCGGCCCGGCGGCATTGACCACGGTGCCGCAGGCCAGCCGCCTTCCGTCCGCCAGGATCACGGCGTCCACCGTTGCTCCCTCGCGCGCGAGCGCCACCACGTTGCCCTCGATATACGTCGCACCGAGCGAGCGCGCCTTGCGGCGGAACGCCTGCAGCAGGCCGTAGCCGTCGAACCATCCCTCGTTCGCCAGGCCCAGCGACCCGGCGCGCACCCCGGCCATGCTCATCCAGGGAAAGCGCGCCGCCAATTCTTCCGGCGAGAGCAGGGCAACGGCGACATCCATGCTGCGCTGGAATTCGTGGTTGGCCCGCAGGATCGGCAGACCCTCGGCCCCGGCGAGAAAGAGATAGCCCGGCTCGATCAGCCCGATCGAGGGCTGCTCGCCCGCCACTTCCAGCAGCGTGCCCGCTTGCCGCAGGAAGCCGATGCCGAAACGCGATAGCAGGATGTTGATCTCCGTCGAGTATTGCTGGCGTATCGAGCTGCCGGAGAGCGCCGACGACGCGGTGCGGTATGTCGGATCGCGCTCCACCACGGCGACCCGCCCGCGGAAGCCGCTATCCCCCGCGAGGAAATAGGCAATGGCGCTGCCGACCACGCCGCCGCCGACGATGACCACATCGAAAGCCTCGCTCATGCACCGCTCCCGGTTTGCCAGCCCCGATCATGACACGCCGCCGCGCCGGTGCCATGCTGCGTTCGCCGGAACCGCGAGGTGCGCCCGATGAACCTGTCGCAGCTGCCGACCTTCGACCCCGAAAGCCGGGAAGTGACGGCGGTCATCGAGACGCCGAAGGGGAGCCCCAACAAATACGACTACGATCCCGATTGCGGCGCCTTGCGGCTCAAGGCGGTGATGCCCGAAGGCACCGCCTTCCCCTATGATTTCGGCTTCATCCCCTCGACACTGGGCGATGACGGCGATCCGCTCGACGTGCTGGTGTTTCTCGATGCGCCGGTGATCGCGGGCTGCGTGCTGACCATCCGGCTGATCGGCGTCATCGAGGCGGAGCAGCGCGAGGAGGCGGGCGAGCCCGAACGCAACGACCGGCTGCTGGCGGTCGCCATCCACGCCCACACGCATGAGCATGTGCATCGGTTGGAGGATCTGCGGCCGAACCTGCTCGAGGAGATCGAGGAGTTCTTCCGGCACTACAACAAGCTGCGCGGCAGGGAGTTCAAGCCGCTCGCCCGCTCCGGGCCCGACAGGGCACGACAGCTCCTGGAGAAAGGCATAGCCGCCGCCAAGCCAGCCTGAATCGCCTACTCCGCCACGCCGCCATACGGGATGTTGCGCCCGCCATAACGGCGCACCCTGACATTGGCCTGTTCGCCATGGCCGACGAAGCCCTCCAGCCGGCACAGCCGTGAGCAGTACTCGCCGATCATGACGCTGGCCTCGTCGGTGGCGATGCGCTGGTAGGTGACCGTCTTCAGGAACTTGCCGACCCAGAGCCCGCCGGTGTAGCGGGCCGCCTTCTTCGTCGGCAACGTGTGGTTGGTGCCGATCACCTTGTCGCCGTAGCTGACATTGGTGCGCGGCCCGAGGAACAGCGCGCCGTAATTGGTCATGTGCTGCAGGAAGTAGTCGGGATCGCGCGTCATCACCTGCACGTGCTCGGAGGCGATGCGGTCGGCTTCGCGGACCATCTCCTCGTCGGAGGCGCATACCAGGACCTCACCGTAATCCGCCCAGGCCTGCCGGGCGATCTCTGCGGTCGGCAGGATGCGCAGCAGCCGCTCGACCTCCGCCATGGTCTCGCGGGCCAGTCTCTCGGACGTGGTCAGCAGGATCGCCGGCGAGTTCGGGCCGTGCTCGGCCTGGCCCAGCAGATCGGTCGCGCACAGCTCGGCGTCGACGCTGTCATCGGCGATGACCAGCGTCTCGGTCGGGCCGGCGAACAGGTCGATGCCGACACGTCCGAACAGCTGGCGCTTGGCCTCGGCGACGTAGGCGTTGCCCGGTCCGACCAGCATGTCGACCTTCTCGATCGTCTCGGTGCCCAGCGCCATCGCGCCGACCGCCTGCACGCCACCGAGGCAATAGATCACGTCGGCGCCGGCGAGATGCTGCGCCGCGACGATCGCCGGCGCCAGCCGGCCCTGATAGGGCGGCGCGCAGGTGACAATCCGCGGCACGCCCGCGACCTTCGCGGTGACGACGGACATGTGCGCCGAGGCGAGCAGCGGATACTTGCCGCCCGGCACGTAGCAGCCGACCGACTGCACCGGGATGTTCCTGTGCCCGAGGATCACCCCCGGCAGGGTTTCCACCTCGATGTCCTGCAGCGCCGCGCGCTGATGGAGGGCGAAGTTGCGCACCTGCTCCTGCGCGAAGCGGATGTCGTCCAGGTCGCGCGTGGAGAGCTCGGCGAGGCAGTCGCGGATCTCCTGGTCGGTGAGCCGGAAGTCCTCGCGCTCCCACCGGTCGAAGCGCACGGAGAGTTCGCGCACTGCGGCGTCGCCACGCTGCTCGATTTCGTTCAGGAGCTGCTCGACGATGGCGCGGATCTTCCGGTCGTCGCCGGCCGCGGCCGCCGCGTCCCTGCCGGATTTCAGTCTGGTGACCATCGCCGCCTCGCCATGTCAGTCAGTCCGCCGTCCAGCCGCCGTCGATGACGATCGAGGCCCCGGTCATCAGCGAGGAAGCGTCGGAGGCCAGGAAGACGATCGCCCCGGTCAGATCGTCCACCGTGCCGATGCGGCCGAGCTTGATCTTCGACAGCACCTCTTCGCGGAACGCCGGCCGGGCGAGAAATCCTTGCGTCATCGGCGTCTCCACGAAGGTCGGCGCCAAGGCGTTGACCCGTATGCCGACGGGCGCGAGCTCGACCGCCATCGCCTTCGTCAGTCCTTCCACCGCCCATTTCGAGGCGCAGTAGACGGAGCGGTTGGCGGCCCCGACATGGCCCATCTGCGAGGAGATATTGATGATCGACCCCTTCCGGCCGGCATCGGCGAGGCCCGCCGCGACCGCCTGCGCCGTGAAGAAAAGCGCCCGCACGTTCAGCGCCATGACCGCCTCGTAATCGGCCTCGGCGACCTGCAGGAAGGGAGCCGGCCGGTTCGTGCCGGCGTTGTTGAGCAGGATGTCGTAGGGCGCGCGTGCCGCGATCGCGGTCCTGACCGCTGCACTCTGCGTCACATCCAGCACCAAGGTGTCCGCCGAGCCGCCATCCCGCCTGATGCGTGCGGCGGCGGCTTCGAGTTCGTCTGCCGTGCGCGCCGCCAGCGTGACATGCGCGCCGTATCCGGCCAGCGCGAGCGCGGCGGCAAGACCGATGCCCCGCCCGCCGCCGGTGACCAGCGCGCGCTTGTCCGCCAGGCTGAAGCACGGCAGCGGTGACCGCGGGATATCCGTCATCGCAATTCCCTGCGCGCGATGCCGGCACGTTCGATCCCGCTCCGGCCGGTGTCAACATCCCGTCCGCTCCTGCAGTTCGAGGGCGTTCGCCGTGGCCGCGCCGAGCGTCGTGTTGTCGAAGATGCACCAGGCTTGCCCGCAGCTCTGCGGCAGGCCGGAGAAGCGGTCGGCGAGGCGGTCCAGGGTGTCGGCGCCATAGGCGGAGTAGTACGCCCGCGGGGAGCCATGCAGGCGGTAATAGATCATCCGGCTGCAGCCGCCGGGCTCGCCGGCGCGCGGCACCCGCGCCGGATCGGCGGCCGCGCGGGCGACGCCGAATGCGGCGAGGCGTTCATCCGCCTCATCGGCGAACCAGCTCGCGTGCCGCGGCTCGCAGGCAATGCCCGGGGAATGGCGATCTCGCAGCGCGCCGAAGAACCGGTCGGCGATCTCCGCCTGGAACTGCAGGCTGGGCGGCAGCTGCACGAGCAGGACGCCGAGCTTCGGTCCGAGCGCGCCCGCCTGCGCCAGGAAAGCGTCAAGCAGATCGACCGTGTCGATCAGCCGCCGCTCGTGGGTGATCTGCTTCGGCAGCTTGACGGCGAAGCGGAACCCCTCCGGCACGCTCGCTGCCCACCGCTCGTATGTCGAGGGTCGATGCGGCCGATGGAAGGAAGAGTTGATCTCCGCCGCGGAAAGTCGCGCGGCGTAGCGCCGCAGAGTGCTGCCCTCGCCCGGAAACATGGCAGCGAGTTCGCGCGGGATCGCCCAGCCCGCCGTCCCGATCCTGACGATGCCGCGACCTGCCGCCGCGTTCAATCCGCCGCGGCCCCGCCCTGCCCGATCGAGCGCCTGGCCAGCCAGACCAGCGGGATCATGGTGAGGCTGAGCCACGCCGAGAGCCAGAAGAACTCGATGGATGCCAGCAGGTACGCCTGGCCGATCACCTCCTGCATCAGCCGGCCGAACGCCTGCGCCTGCGCCATCCCGAGCGCCTGGAGCTGCGCCACCGTCGTCTGCAACGCCGGGTCATAGGCGCTCGCCGTTTCGGTGAGCCGGGTCTGGTGCAGCGCCTCGCGGCGGTCCCACAGCGTGGTGGTAATGGAAATCGCGAAGCTGCCGGCGGTGATGCGCGCGAAATTCGACAGGCCGGAGGCCGAAGGTATGCGCGCCGGCGGCACGTCGCTCAGTGAAATCGTCACCATGGAGACGAAGAAGAAACTGACGCCGGCGCCCTGCACCAGCAGCGGCATGACAAACCAGAAATAGCTGGTGTCCGGCGCGTAGTAGGTGCGCATGAAATAGGAAAGCGTGAAGGCGATGAACGATCCGGTGGCGGTCCAGCGCGCATCCACCCGCGCCATCAGCCGCGCCGCGAACGGCGCGATGCTCACCGCAACGAGCCCGCTCGGCGCTACCACCAGCCCGGCCCAGGTCGCGGTGTAGCCGAGCTGCGTCTGCAGCCACAGCGGCACCAGCAGGTTGTTGCCGAAGAACACGGCATAGCCCAGGCAGAAGACGATCGTGCCGAGCAGGAAGTTGCGGATGCCGAACAGCGACAGGTCGACGATCGGGTGCTCCTCCGTCGCCTCCCAGATCACCCAGGCGACGAAGCCGATCGCGGCGACGATCGCCAGCACGCGGATCGGCGTGGCGGCGAACCAGTCCGCATCCTTGCCGCGGTCGAGCATGATCTGCAGGCTGCCGACCCAGACCAGCAGCAGCAGGAATCCCATCCGGTCGACCGGCAGGGCGCGCCGCGGCGTCTCCCGCCCGGCCATGTTGCGCCAGCACACGGCGGCGGTCAGCAGGCCGACGGGGACGTTGATCAGGAAGATCCAGGACCAGGAATAATTGTCGGAGATGTAGCCGCCGAGGATCGGGCCGCAGATCGGCCCGACCAGGGTGGTCATCGACCACAGGCCGAGCGCGCTGCCCCGCTTCTCCCGCGGAAAAATGGTCAGCAGCAGCGCCTGCGAGCCCGGGATCAGCGGCCCCGACACCGCACCCTGCAGAACCCGGAACATCACCAGCGCAGGCAGGCTCCACGCCGCGCCGCAGAGGAGCGAGGCGAGGGTGAACAGCAGCACCGAGACGACGAAGGTGCGCACCGCGCCGTAGCGCTGCATCAGCCATCCCGTGAGCGGCACCGAGATGCCGTTGGCGACCGCGAAGGAGGTGATGACCCACGTTCCCTGGTCGGCGCTCACCCCGAGATTGCCGGCGATCGTCGGGATCGAGACGTTTGCGATCGTGCTGTCCAGCACCTGCATGAAGGTGCCCAGCGCGAGTGCCACGGCGGTGACCAGCAGCTTCGGGCCGGTCAGCGGCGGCAGTTCGCTCACTGGCCGGAGTTCTGCTCGATGATGCGCGCGATCATCGCGTCGATCTCCGGGTCCGCGGCGTCGCTCGGCCGGTCCGGCATCTGCTGATTGCGCAGCTGCCCCGCGACCAGCGGTCCGGAGGCCTCGCGCACGTCGACGCGCACGGATGCCGAGAGGCCGATGCGCAGCGGATGCGCCGCCAGCTCGTCGGCATCGAGCAGGATGCGCACGGGCAGGCGCTGGACGATTTTGATCCAGTTGCCGGTGGCGTTCTGTGCCGGCAGCAGCGAAAACGCGGTGCCGCTGCCGGCGGACAGGCCGGCGACCTTGCCGCGATAGACCACGTCGTCGCCGTAGAGATCGGCGACCGCCCGCACCGGCTGGCCGACGCGCATGCGCTCGAGCTGGCGTTCCTTGAAGTTGGCGTCGATCCAGACATCGCCGAGCGGCACCACCGCCATCAGCGGCGTTCCCGGCGCCAGCCGCTCGCCGAGCTGCACGCTGCGCTTGGCGACGACGCCATCCACCGGGGCGACGATGCGGGTGCGTCGCAGCGCCAGAGCGGCATTGCGCAGCCTGGCTGCCGCGTCGAGCACGAGGGCGTTGCTGGTGAGCGTGGTGCCCGCAGTCGCTGCGATCGTTTCCTGCAACTGGCCGCGCGCCGCGTCGGCGGAGGCCGCCAGCTCGGCGAGGGTGTCGCGGGCATGCGCCAGCTCCTCGGCCGAGATCGCCCCATTGGCGGCCAGCGTGGCGCGCCGCTTCAGATCGGCCTGGGCGCGGCGCGTCGCCGCCTCGCGCTCGGCGAGTTGCGCACGCAGCTGATCGGCCCGGGCGAACAGGCCGCGCACCTGGCGCACCGCCTGGGCGAGGCCGGCGCGGGCCGCTGCCATGGCGATCTCGGCGTCGGCCGGGTCGAGCTCCACCAGCAGCTGCCCGCGCCGCACCTGTTGCGTGTCGTCGGCGTGCAACGCCGTCACCGTGCCGGCGACTTCGCTGGTGATCTGCACCACGTCGCCGCCGACATAGGCGTCGTCCGTGGTCTCGAAGCCGAGCCCGGTCAGATACCACATCCCGCCCCAGGCGATCCCGGCGAGCACGACGAACAGCGCCAGGCCGAGCAGCAGCCGGCGCCGCAAGCGGATGCGGGGGCGGCGCAGCGTCGCGAGGGGCAGCGAATCAGGCATTCCGAGACTTCACAGGAAGCGCCGGATTTCTTCGAGAAACAACGTCAGCCGGTCGTGGTGCACCCAGTGGCCGGCGCCGTCCACGGCGAGCACTTCGGCGTTGCGGAAGTGGCGCAGGCGCCCGTCCTCGGCGGGGTTGGAAGCCCAGCTCTCGCGCCCGCAGACCAGCAGCGTCTTGCAGGCGATGCGCGACCAGAGCTCCTCGACATCCGGCGTGGTCATGTCATAGGGCGGCCAGACCCGCACGTAGTTGTCGAACTTCCAGCTGTAGGTGCCGTCCTCGTTCTGGTTGACGCCATGCTGGGTGAGGTGGCGCAGCTGTTCGGGCGAGAGGCGCCGGTTTTCCTCCTGCATGCGGCGGAACGCGTCGGCGATGGTGGGGTAGCGGCGTGGCAGGCGGCCGGACATCGCGCGCTGCTCGTCGATCCAGCCTTGCATCCGCTCGGCGATACGACGGCCAGCGCGCTCCCGGAGCACCCGGGGTGGCGGTCCCAGCCCCTCGATGGCGACCAGCGCACTCACCTTCTCGGGGTAGATGCCGGCGTAGCGCAGCGCGATATTGCCGCCCAACGAATGCGCGACGATGGCGGTCGGCGCCAGCCCCTGCTGGTGGATCAGCTGCGCCAGGTCATAGATGTAGGCCGCCATGGTATACTGGCCGTCGGACGGCCAGGCGCTGTCGCCGTGGCCGCGCAGGTCGGGGGCGATGACGTGGAAGTCCCGGCGCAGCGCAGCGGCGACCCAGTCCCAGTTGCGGCAGTGGTCGCGCGCGCCATGCAGCAGCACCAGCGGCGGCGCATCGGGGTTGCCCCAATCGACGTAGTGCAGCCGCAGCCGCTGCGAGAAACAGATCCGCGAGGTCGGCCCGGTGCCGTCCGCATCCGTGCAGCCGGTCATGCGCGGTCCCGCCGCAGCATGAAATCGCGGCCGAGCAGGGCGTAGCCGGCCCCGACGATGACGATGATCGCCGCCAGCAGCATGAATCCGAGGGCGGCAAGCTGCTCGAAATTGCCCTCCTCGCTGAGATCCATCAGCATGACAGACATTGTGCGCGTCTTCGGCCCGTAGAGGAACATGGCGGTGCTCAGCTCGCGGGTCGCCGGGATGAACACCAGCAGCCAGGCGCCGGCCAGGCCGCGCTTCATCAGCGGCGCCACCACCCGGCGGATGGCGAGAAGGCGCCCGCCGCCGAGGATGCGCACCGCCTCCTCCATTTCCGGATTGAGGCTGCGCAGCGCCGCCGAAGCATTGGCATAGCCCACCGGCAGGAAGCGCGTGGTGAAGGCGAGGATGAGGATGGCCGGTGTGCCGTACAGCGCGAGCGGCGGCGGCGCATAGGCGGCGTAGAAGGCGATCGCCAGCACGATGCCGGGGATGACGAACGGTGTCATGCAGAGGAAGCCGAGCACGGAAGCGCCGGGCAGCAGCCGCCGCGCCACGATGTAGCCGATGGCGAAGGAGAGCACGATGACCAGGATCGCCGCGGCCCCGGCGTAGAGAAAGCTGTTGATCACCGACTGCCGCGCCGTCTCGTGCTCGAACAGGAGGTAGCGGAAATTCCCGAGCGTGAGATTGTCGAGCCGCCAGCCGCGTCCCCAGGCGCGCGCCAGCGCCGCCTGCGACAACGCGGCGTAGGGCAGCAGCACGGAGCAGGACAGCACGGCGAGTGCGTAGCCGAGCAGCACGAAGCGCCAGGCGCCGAGCCGGATGATGCGCCGCTCGGAGCCCTTGCCGGTGACGGCGACATAGCCGCGGCGCCGGATGATGCGCCGTTGCAGCGCGAACATCGCCACCGTCAGGAGCAGCAGCGGCATGGCGTAGGCGGCGGCAACCTCGGCGCGTACCGGCGGGCTGAAGAACTGCAGGAGCTGCGTGGTCACCACGTTGAAGCGCGCCGGAATGGCGATCAGCGCCGGCGAGCCGAACAGCGCGATCGCCTCGAGGAAGGTGACGATGGCGCCGCCGAGGATCGCCGGCAGCACCATCGGCAGGGTCACGCGCAGCATGGTGCGCAGCGTGCCGGCGCCGAGGATGTTGGCCGCGTCCTCCATTTCCGACGAGACCACATCGAGCGCTGCCGAGGTGAAGATGAAGAGATAGGGAAACGAATAGACGGCGATGATGAAGGCGAGGCCGGAAAACGAGTAGATGTCGAACAGCCCGGTCGAGGCGCCGCTGACAGCTTCCCACAGCCGGTTCAGCCAGCCCGCATTCGGTCCGGCGAGCAGGATCCAGCCGATCGCCCCGAGATAGGGCGGCGTGATGAAGGCGCCGAGCACCAGCACGCGCACCGCGGATTTCCCCGGCATGTCGGTGCGCGAGACCCCCCAGGCGATCGGCAGGGCGAACAGCAGGCAGAGCAGGGTGACGCAGACCGCGAGGTCGAGTGAATTCCACAGCGCCTGCAGGTAGCGCGGCCGACCATAGGCGGTGAGGTAATTCGCCAGGGTGAAGGCGCCTGTGTCGGCCTCCTGAAGGCTGCTCATGGCCAGCCGCAGCAGCGGATTGACCACGAGAAATATCAGCACCGCGGCGAGCGCGATCCAAAGGACGATCAGCCAGTCGAAGTGCCGGGCCCGCGCCGGTGCAGCTACGGCTGCACTTGCTTGAGTCATGGGGTCTGGGGCCGACGGGCCCCAGCGGGTCCCATACCCTCAGCATTGGGGCAGAGCCCTCGCCTTGCTTTCTGTTCAACTCCCGAACGTATCACGCCACTGCTCGATCACTTCCGGCACTCCCTTGCCGATCTCCGCGGTGGTCAGCCGCAGCAGCTTCACCTCCGACAACGGCTTCTCCCCAGCCTTCGGCGCCACGTCCGCGCGCACCGGATCGGTGCGGTTCTCGACGCAGAGCTCGGCGAACTCCCGGCTGAGCAGCCACTCCATGAACAGACGCCCGGCATTGGGGTGCGGCGCGTCGGCCATCACCGCCGCCGGCCCGATGCACAGCACCGAGCCGTCGGCCGGATATTGCGGCGCGATCGGAT
The DNA here is from genome assembly GCA_019240395.1 of Acidisphaera sp. Taxonomy (GTDB): domain Bacteria; phylum Pseudomonadota; class Alphaproteobacteria; order Acetobacterales; family Acetobacteraceae; genus JAFAYA01. The sequence continues at coordinate 23,220 of JAFAYM010000290.1, forward strand.
TGCCCTTGTCGGCGCTGGTCAGCAGGCCGAACAGCGGTGCGCAGCAGACCGTGCGCTCGCCGCCGTTGAGATTGGTGATCGGATCGAGCCCGGAGCGGCCGATCAGCGGGTTGTTCTTCGCCAGCTTCTCGAAATACTCCCAGCCATACATCTTGCGCATCGCCAGCGCCCAGATACCGACATAGCCGCTGAAGGCCGGATGGCCCGTCGCGACCTGATTCTTCCATTTCGGATCGAGCAGATCGGGCCAGCTTTTCGGCGCGTCTTCGGGCTTCACGCGTTTGGTGCTGTAGCCCATCAGCCAGACCGTGGAGGTCGTGGGATAGAACAGCCCCGGCTCGCCGAGCCCGTCGAAGGCCGGGGCGATCGCCGCCGCGTTCTCCGGGGTGAAGTGTGCGAGCGCGTTGCGCTTGATCAGCGCGGGATAGTGGGAGATGTCGGTCGAGCTGAACACGTCGCATTGCGGCGACCGGTTCTTCAGATCCTGCTCGAGCCGCTCATAGGCGACCTGGCCGGTGGTGCGGATCACCTGCACGGAAATCCCGGGATAGCGCTTGGTGAAGGCGCGCCCCATCAGCTCGGCGGTCGCTCCGTCGACCTGGGCGATGTACCAGGTGAGGGTCCCCTCCTTGCGGGCGGCCGCTTCCAGGGCCGCCATGTCGGCGGCCGCCGCACGCGGAAACATCGAGGACGCCGCGAGCAGGCCAAGACTCGCCGACACCTGTCGTCGGCTGATCGTGTTCATATCTCCCCCCGAATGCTGTCGGTGGTCAGCGCCCATTATCAGCGGCCGGTGGTCAGCGCCCGGTGAAGCGCGGGCGCCGCTTTTCCATGAAGGCGGCCCGGCCTTCGCGATAATCGGCGCTGTCGAAGGCCCGCTCCGTCGCCAGCTGAACCGCCGCAAGGTCGCGCTCCGCTGGGTCCTTGGTCAGCTGCTCGATGGTCAGCTTGGAGGCGGCGATCGACAGGGGCGCATTGTCGGCGATCTCGCGCGCCATGGCGCTCACCGTCGCCTCGAGCTCGCCGTCCGGCACCGCCTGATTGATCAGGCCGATCCGCTCGGCCTGCGCCGCGTCGATACGCCGCGCGGTATAGAGGATGTAGCGGGCATGCGCCGGACCGACCAGCAGGACCAGCTTGCGCAACCCGTCAAAGCCGTAGGCGATGCTCAGTCGCGCCGCGGGAATGCCGAACTGGCTGCCATGCGCGGCGATCCGCAGATCGGTCTGCATCGCAATCGCCAAGCCGCCGCCCAGGCAGAAGCCGCGGATCTGCGCGATCGTCGGCTTGGGGAAATTGCCGAGCTTGGAACGGCCGGCGCTGGTCAGCCGGTCGTACTCCTTCTGCGCATTGGCGTTGCTGCGCTGCTTCTCGAACTGGCTGATATCGGCGCCGGACACGAACGCCTTGTCGCCGGCGCCGGTCAGCACCACGACGCGCACCGTCTCGTCCTCACGGAACTCGTCGAGGATCTCGCCGAGCCCGGTCCACATCTCGACCGACATGGCATTGCGCTTTTCCGGCTGATTGAAGGTGATCAGCCCGACGCCGTCCTGGCGCGACGCCAGCATTTTCCCGCCGGCATATTGGCGGGATGCGTCAATTGGATTGGTGTCCATGACGTTTCCTCCGAAAAGAAAGCGAGGCGAGGGCCTCGGTCCTCGAACCCGGCAAGGGCAATGCCCTTGTATCCCTTAACTTAGAGCAGCGTGCGATCAGGTGGAATCACCTGCTCGCAAAAAGCTGCTCGCCAAAACAAAGTGTTAGAGCGGCGGGCGTGAACGCGAGTTCGCGCCCGCCGCTCTAAGTAAGAAAGTTTCCGCCGGCGCTTTCCAGCCAGCGTCTCAGGCTGCCGGCATAGCTTACCGGGGCGGCAAGATCATAGGTCGGCGTTTCGTCGATCTGCCAGAGCTGCACGCCGATATGCGCCACCACGGTGGCCGCGACCTGCC
>JAFAYM010000300.1 GCA_019240395.1 Acidisphaera sp.
GTGCGCAGAACGCCGCCCCGAATGGCCTCCGGCAGACCGGGAAGCGCTGCTTCGCTGAAGGGCGCGGGCGCGAGGCCGCATCGTCCGGCGGCGGCGCGGGCGCGTTCGGCGCCTTCCTCCGGCTGCAGGGAGCAGACGGCGTAGAGCAGGCGACCCCCCGGCCGCAGCAGCCGGGCGGCGGCGTCGAGCAGGCGGTCCTGCGCGGCGGCGAGCGCCGGGATGTCGCGCGGGCGCTTCAAATGCGGCACGTCCGGGTGGCGGCGGATGGTGCCGGTGGCACTGCACGGCGCGTCGAGCAGCACCGCGTCGAACAGGCCGTCCGGACGCCACGCGGCCGCGTCCGCCTCGACGAGCGTGGCGGCCAGGCGGAGCCGCCGCAGATTGTCGCGGAGGCGGGCAAGACGGGTGGGGTCGCGCTCGACGGCGGTGACGTCGGCCCCGGAAGCCGCGAGTTGCGCCGTCTTGCCGCCGGGTGCCGCGCAGAGATCGGCGATCCGCTCGCCGGGCCGGGGATCGAGCAGGCGCACGGGCAGCGCCGCCGCCGCGTCCTGCACCCAGAACGCGCCGGCCGCGAAACCGTCGAGCGCCGCGACCCGCGTGCCGGGCGGATAGCGGACGGAGCCGCTTGACAGAACCGCGCCTCCCGCCGGGGCGGCCGCGCTGGGCCGTAGCGTGAGGTCGAGCGGCGCCTCCGCTTGGTGCGCTTCGGCGATCGCCCGCGCCTCCGCGCCCCAGGACGCCCAGAGCCAAGGCGGCGTATCCAGCCGCGGGCCGTCGAGATCCGCGAGCGCGGCCGGTCCCGCCTCGGCGACCCGGCGCAGCACGGCATTCACCAAGCCGGCGAACGGCGCGAGCTTGCGGGACTGGGCGAGCGCCACGCTGGTCGCCACCGCCGCATGCGGTGGCGCGTCGAGCAGCAGCAGGGCGGCGGCGCCGAGCCGCAGGATATGCCGCACCGGCGCGGGCGGCGCCCGCCTGAGAAACGGTTCGAGCACCGCATCCAGCGTCCCCGTGCGGCGGAGCACGGCGGCGGCGAGCCGGTGCCCGGCGGCGCGGTCGCGTCCCTCCATCGGCGGCAGGCGGTCCAGCGCGTCGTCTAGGGAATGGCGCCGGTCGAGCACTTCGGTCAGCAGGTGAAAGGCGGCCTCGCGGGACGGATCGGCGGGAAGCTTCATGCCGGTGTCATGGCGCGGCGGACGGCTGGGCGCCATAGCCCCCGCCCCGGGTGCCTGATATGAGGCCCGGCCCATGCCCGCCCCCCGCGCATTGTCCGCCGACCCCAGAGAAGCCGCGCGCGCCGCAACCCGCCATCCCTACGGGGCGCTGCTGCTGCTCTGCCTGCTGCTTTGGCTGCCCGGCTTTTTCACCATCCCGCCCTCCGACCGTGACGAGTCCCGCTTCGTGCAGGGAACGAAGCAGATGCTTGAAAGCGGCAACTATGTGGAAATCCGCAACGGCGCGGAGGCGCGCAACCGCAAGCCGATCGGCATCTACTGGCTGCAAGTGCCGTTTGCCGCCGCGGCGCGCGCGACCGGCCTCGCCGCCGCCAATCCGGTCTGGCCGTATCGCCTGCCGTCGTTCCTCGGCGGGTTGCTGGCGGTGTTCGCGACCTTCGGCCTGTGGCGGCGGACGCTGGGCGACCGGGTCGCGCTGCTCGCCGCCGCCACCCTGGCTTCCTGCGTCATCCTGACCGTCGAGGCGCATCTCGCGAAGACCGACGCGGCCCTGCTCGGGGTCACCACCTGCGCGATGGGGCTGCTGGCGCGCGCCTATCTCCGGGGCCGGCCGCTGCTCCCGGAACAGGCCGTCGCGTTCTGGCTGGCGCTCGGCGCCGGCATCCTCCTGAAGGGGCCGGTGACGCCGATGGTCGTCGGGCTGACCACGCTCGGGCTGGCCGCGGCGGACCGGCGGCGGGGCGGTGCGGGGTGGTTGCGCGGCTTGCGTTCGGGCTGGGGCGTGCCGCTGATGCTCTTGATCGTGCTGCCCTGGTTCATCGCGATCGGGCTCGCGACGCACGGCGCCTTCTTCGCCGACGCGCTCGGCGGCGATCTCGCGAGCAAGGTGCGGGGCGGCGACGATGCGCACGGGGCACTCCCCGGACTGCACCTGCTGCTGTTGCCGGTGCTGGCGTTTCCCTCCTCGCTGCTGCTGGTGCGCGCGCTGCCTGCGGCGTGGCGGGATCGCACCGCGCCGCCGACCCGCTTTCTGCTGGCCTGGATCGTTCCGTCCTGGATCGTGTTCGAATGCGTGCCGACCAAGCTGCCGCACTACACGCTGCCGCTGTTTCCCGCGCTGTGCCTCCTCGGTGCCGCCTGGGCGCTCGATCCGGTGCGCCGGCCGGCGCCGCGCTGGCTGGAGATGGCTTCTGCGGCGCTATTCGCGGTAGCGGCGGCGATCCTCGGCGGCGGTGCCGCGCTTCTGCCGGAGGTGGTGCGCCCGGGCTGGGCGGCCAGCGATGCCATCGGTCTTCCGGCCCTCGCCGCTGCGGCGCTGCTCGGCTGGCTGGTGCTGCGCGCGCTGCCCGATCCACGGCGCGCTCTCGGGGCCGGGCTCCTCGCGCTCCCGCTCCTGCTCTGGTCGGTGCTGGGATTGGAGCTGCCCGATCTGCGCGGGCTCTGGTTGGCGCCCCAGGTGGCGGCGGCGTTACAGGCGCATTGGTCGGGCGGCCGCCCGGACGATGCCGCCTTCGCCGAGATCGGCTATGCCGAGCCCAGCCTCGTGTTCCTGTGCGGCACGGCGACCGGGCTGCTCGGCGATCCGGAGGCGGCAGCGCACTTCCTGGCCGGCGGGCCCGACCGCGTGCTGCTGGTGGGAGAGCGCGATCTGGCAGCGTTCGGCGCAGCTTCGCGCCGGCTCGGTCTGTCGCCCCACGCCTTCGCCGTGATCCGCGGCTACAACTACTCGCGCGGGCGGCGGGTCGTGCTGACCCTGTTCGACGCGCCTCGATCCGCAGGGTGAGAGTGGCTCACCCGCGCGATCGTCGCGGCGGACGAGTCAGGGAGCTGCGGAGCTCGCCGCGCCCGCGCCCGCTTTGAGGCTACCGTCGGGTTGCGGCACGGCAACCGGTGCGACCACGACAGGGGCGACACCTTCGGTGCGGCCGATGCCGATCTCCGCCGCGGTGCGGGGACTGAGGTCGACCACGCGACCCCCGACATAAGGCCCGCGATCCTCGATCTTGATCGTCGCCTGCTGACCGGTCTCCGTGTTGGTGACCCGCGCGGTGGTGCCGAGCGGCAGGACCTTGCTGGCCGCAGAGTTGGAGTCCGACCGGAAGCGCCTGGTGTTGGCCATCTGCCGGCCGTTGAACCGCGAGGCGTAGAACGAGGCCCGGCCGGCGATGCGGCGACCGGAGTGGTCTTCCACGGGATGTCTCGGCATCGCAACGGGTGGCTCTGCAGCCATTCGCTCGGCTTCCGGGGTGGCGGTCACGATATCTGGCGCGAGCGCGCCTCCGCCGCTGCAAAGCAGCCAAAGCGGGACGCACGCGGCGGCTGTCGGCCACGGTTTCATTTCGCTGTCCTCCCGTTCTCGCCACCATACGCGCCAGCTGTCCAGCGGTTCGAAAAAAGCGAACGGGAGGGACGTCGTCGGCAGGTTTTCCCCGATGGGTTTCCTGCCTTCCTTCGTGATTGTCTTTTCCGTTGTGCTAATCGGCTGCGAGCGGCATTTCCAGGTTCGGCCGCGCCACCGCCCGGATCGCTTCCAGCACGCGAAGCGGGGCGATGTGATGCAGCATGTGCCCGACCCCGTCGATGAATTGCAGGCTGCTGCCCGGTATTGCCTTATGCAGACGTTCCGCCTGACGGCGACCGACGACCTTGTCTCCGCCCGCGGCCAGGATGGCCGTGGGCACGGCGATGTCGTCATAGTGGCGACGCAACGCCGTGACGCTCGGGAGCATGGCCGCCGTATCCTGCGAAATGGCCCGGATCTCCGAAGGCCGCAACGTCATGGCCTCGGAATACTCGGACTTGAACCGCCGGGTCGGTTTGCCGGGCGCGAAGATCTGGCGCTTGAACAGCGGCATCAGCAGCGCGCCGAGCAGCGGCAGCACGGTAAAGCGGAGGACATCACCGACGATCGGGACCGCGCCGAGCGACACCAGCAACACGTCGGGCCGCAATGTCGCGAAGTAGTAGCCGGCGAGCAGCACCAGCCCGGCCGCGTCATCGGGATGATTGAGGGCAAGCGAGAGCGCGACGATGGCGCCCCACGAATGTCCGACCACCACGGCCTGCCGCACCCCGAGTTGCACGAGCGCCTTGTGGATGAGCTCGGCCTGCGCCTGTGCCGCCCAGACGCGTCCGCGCGGCCGCTCGCTTTGGCCGAAGCCTGGGCGATCGAAGACGATGACCCGGTGCTCGCGCGCGACCCGCTCCAGCAGGCTGCTGGTGGCAAAATCGTCTCCCGAGACGGCGTTGCCGTGCAGCAGCACGACCGCGCTCCCGGTTCCCCGGTCGATATAGTGGAGCCGCACGCCGTCCACCTCGATGAAGCGCCCGCTTGGAGGATTTCGGCGTTCCGCCCGGCGTGCCAGGACGCCGTTGAGGAGAGCGAGGCCGCCCAGCACCGCCCCGGAGGCGAGCAGGGCGCCTCCGCGACGACGCGACGCGAAGCCTGCATTGCGGCGCTTGGTCATGTCTTCACCGAGTTCGTGATCAGTGGGAATGGCGAGCGGACGCGGCCCGGGAGCGCAGGCGCGGCGATGACCGGCGGTCCCGGTGCATCGCCGCGCCTCGTGCCGGTTGCGTCAGGGCATCGGGGGAGTTACCGGCCCCTCGAAGTTGCGCACGTAGGCGGTCCAGATGTCTCGCAGGTGCCGCCCGAGAAACCGCAGAAGCGAGGCGGAAAGGCTGCGGGGAGGGAGAACGCTGCCGCCGTTCGGGCCGGCAAAGGCTGCGTGTAACAGATTGAAGTCCATGGTCTATGCTCCTGGATTGAGGGCGTTTCCTCACCCTGGTGCACCGTTTCAGCAGATGCCTAGCTCATATTGCGATGCACAATAGGTCCGTGCAAGGACTATTGTGCGCTGCACAACGAGCTGTGAAGTCCATTGCCAACGGATGACCGGCTGCCAGCTGGTCTCCCGTGGCAGAACGTTGCCGACGCGGAAAATGACGGGGTCAAGACAGGCGGTGGTAACCTGCCATGCGCTGGCGGCCCTTGCCGCAGCGTGTTAACGCGCCACTTCACTCATCGTGCTAGGCTGGAGAATCCGGCTGATGCGGCGAGAGTGGATCCAGCTATCCAGGATGGTAGGGCGATGGCGGCAGTCGTGGTGACAGAGGCAATGACGGAGCGGGCATTTGCCGCGACAGCGGCGCAGGATATGCCGAAGGATGCCGATCCGTTCCAGGAAGGCGACGCAGTGGTGTATTTCGCACATGGCGTCGGCCGCATCGATCGGATCGGCAGTGAAGAGATTGCCGGCCACCGTCTCGACGTCATCCAGGTCTCGTTCCTGGAAAACCAGATGACGGTGCGGCTGCCGGCGGCGAAAGCCCGGGCGTCCGGCCTGCGCAAGCTGTCGACCCGGGAAGCCGTCGACCGCGCGATGGTGGTGCTCGGCGGCCGGCCGCGAACCAGCAAGGCGCTGTGGGCCAAGCGGGCGCAGGAATACCAGAGCAAGATCAACTCCGGGGACCTGATGCTGCTCGCCGAAGTGCTGCGCGACTTGCGCCGCAACGCCGGCAATCTCGATGGGAGCTTCAGCGAGCGGCAGATCTTCGAGACGGCGCTCGACCGTTTCGCCGCCGAGGTCGCCGTGCTGAACGGGACCGAGAAGGCCGCCGTCGTTCAGGATCTCACGGAAAAGCTGAAGAACGCCTGAACCCGTTACTGCTATCGGTTGTTTGCCCGGCTGCCCGCCGGCGATAGACTGCCCCGGCTGGGAGATCGCCCGATGCCTGTGCAGACCTCTTCCGACAAGCTGGCGCTTTTCGACAAGATATGGAACAGCCACGTCGTCGCCGACCTCGGCGATGACTGGGTGCTGCTGCACATCGACCGCCATCTGCTGCACGATCTGTCCGGCGCCCGGGCGCTGGAGGAGATCGCGCAACGGGGGTTGACGGTGCGCAACCCGGAACTCGCCTTCGCCACCCCCGACCATGCCGTCTCCTCGGCACCGGGACGCAACGAGGCGACGTTTGCGCCGGGTGCCGATCTGCTGCGCGGCCTGCGCCGCCGTTCCGCCGAGACCGGCATCCGCTTCTTCGACCTCGGCGAGGACGGGCAGGGGATCGTCCACGTCATGGCGCCGGAGCTCGGCATCGTGCTGCCGGGCACGGTGCTGATCTGCGGCGACAGCCATACCTGCACCAATGGCGGGGTGGGCGCGCTGGCCTTCGGCGTCGGCTCGTCCGAACTCGTGCACGCCCTGGCGACGCAGACCTTGCGCCAGCGCCGGCCGAAGCGGATGCGCGTGCGCTTCGAGGGCACGCCCGGCCAGGGGGTCGGGCCCAAGGACCTCATCCTGCACCTGATCGGCCGGATCGGCGCCGCCGCGGGCACCGGACACGCCGTGGAATACGCGGGATCGGCGATCCGCGCTCTGCCCATCGAGGGCAGGCTGACGATCTGCAACCTGTCCATCGAACTCGGCGCCAAGATGGGCATGGTGGCACCCGACGACACCACCTTCGAATATCTTGCGGGCCGCCGCTTCGCGCCCTCCGGGGCCGCGTTCGATTGCGCGGTGGCGGCCTGGCGCGAGCTCCCCACCGACGCGGACGCGGTGTTCGATCGCGAGGAAGTGGTGGACGCGGCCGACGTGTCGCCGACCATTACCTGGGGCACCAGCCCGGAACAGGCGATCCCCATCGACGCCGCCATTCCCGACCCGGACAGCGCGCCCGACCTGGTGCGCCGGGAGGCCTGGCGCAATGCCCTCGACTACATGGGTCTCGAGCCCGGCCGCCCGATCGCCGGCACGCCGGTCGATTGGGTGTTCATCGGCTCCTGCACCAACAGCCGGCTTTCGGACCTGCGCGAAGCCGCCGCCATGGCGCGCGGGCGCCACGTGGCGTCAGGTGTGACCGCCTGGGTGGTGCCGGGCTCGGAGCGCGTCAAGCGGGCGGCTGAGGCGGAGGGGCTGGACCGCGTCTTTACCGAGGCCGGCTTCGCCTGGCGTGAGCCCGGCTGCAGCATGTGCGTTGCTGCCAACGGCGAGCGGGTGCCGCCCGGCCAGCGTGCGGTCTCCACCTCCAACCGCAATTTCGTCGGCCGGCAGGGGCCGGGTGCGCGCACCCATCTCGCCAGCCCGGTGATGGCCGTGGCCGCCGCGGTCGCCGGCGCGATCGCCGATGTGCGGCGGCTCTGAGGGAAGGCGGGATGGAGAAATTCACCACGCTGAGCGGCGTCGCCGCGCCGCTGATGCGCGCCAATATCGACACCGACGTGATCATCCGCATCGAGCGACTGACCGGCACGCAGAGAGCGGAGATGGGCGCCTATGCCTTCGAAGCGCTGCGCTATCGCGCCGATGGCAGCGAGAACCCGGATTTCGTGCTGAACCAGGAGCCGTTTCGCGGCGCGCCGATCCTGCTGGCCGGCGCCAATTTCGGCTGCGGCTCCTCGCGCGAGGGTGCGGTGTGGGCGCTGATGGGGGCGGGCGTGCGCTGCGTCGTCGCCGAGAGCTTCGGTGACATCTTCTTCAACAATTGCTTCCAGAACGGCTTGCTGCCGGTGCGCCTGCCCGCGGCGGATGTGCAGCGCCTGGCCGAGCAATGCGCCGGGGGCAATGCCCGCCTCACCGTCGATCTGGCCCGCCGGCGCGTGGTTTCGCCCCGCGGCGAGGAGATGCCGTTCGCCATCGAGGCGATGCGGCGAGACGCGCTGCTCGAAGGGCTGGATGATCTCGGCCTGACGCTCAAGCACACGGCGGCGATCGAGGCGTTCCAGGCGCATGACCGGCAGGCGCGCCCCTGGGTCTGGCAGCCGGGCTGAGGGAGGAAACGATGCGCACGACACAGGTGTTGCGCGGGTTGCTGGCCGCGCCGGAGATGCTGGTGGCACCCGGCGCCTATGACGGCATCACCGCGCGGCTGATCGAGCAGGCGGGATTCGCCGCGGTCTACATGACCGGGGCCGGCACCGCCGCCTCTTTCGGCCTGCCGGATTATGGGCTGCTGACGATGACCGAGATGGTCGCCAATGCGGCGCGCATGACCCGCGCCACCTCCCTGCCGGTGATCGCCGACGCCGACACCGGCTACGGCACCGAGCTCAACGTGGTGCGCACGGTGCAGGAGCATGAACGCGCCGGTACGGCCGGCATCCATATCGAGGACCAGGTCTCGCCGAAGCGCTGTGGCCACCTCGACGGCAAGGAATTGATCACCCGCGACGAGTACGCGGCGAAGATCCGTGCCGCGGTGGCGACGCGGGTCGATCGGGATTTCGTGATCATCGCTCGCACGGATGCTCGCTCGGTTGCGGGGCTGGAGGAAGCCGTCACCCGCGCCAATCTGGCGCTGCACGCCGGCGCCGACATGGCGTTCGTGGAAAGTCCGGAAAACCTGGAGGAAGTCGCCGAGGTGCCGCGGCGCGTGAACGGGCCGTGCCTGTTCAACAACGTCTGGGGCGGCAAGACCCCGCAGCTCGACCTGCGCGACGCTCAGGCCATGGGCTATCGCTTGGCGATCCTGCCGGGCGTGCTGCTGAAGACGGTGTACGGCGCCTGCGACCGCGCGCTCGCGGAACTGCGCGAGACGCATCGCCACCCGGCGCCGCTGTTCAACGCCAGCGTGCAGGACGCGTTCCGGCGCTTCGGGGCTGACGAATGGGATGCGCTGCGTACACGGTTTCGGCAGGCGGCGGAGTAGGACACTCTCGCCCATGGCAGCGATCGAGATTGCGAACGAGCCCCCAGAGCCTCGAATGCGGAGCTGATCCCTGCCATCTTCCGATCGCCAGACGAGCAATCCCGGAGGGATTCCCGAGAGCAACGCCTATCAGTTGCTCATCGAGGGTGTGGTGGACTACGCCATCTACATGCTCGATCCGCAAGGGCGCGTCGCCAGCTGGAATCGCGGTGCCGAGCGGATCAAGGGATACACGGCAGCCGAGATCATCGGACAGCACTTTTCGCTGTTCTACACCGAAGAGGACCGCGCGGCGGGAGTTCCCGAAGCGGCGCTGAGGACTGCCGCGACCGAGGGCCGCTTCTCGACGGAGGCATGGCGGCGCCGCAAGGATGGCACCCGTTTCTGGGCAATGGTGGTCATCGACGCGCTGCGCCAGGACGGCGAGCTGATCGGCTTTGCCAAGATCACCCGCGACATGACCGAGCAGCGTGCCGCGCAGCTTGCGGCGCTGGAGAGCGAGCGTCGCTTTCGCCTGCTGGTCGAGGGCGTCACCGACTACGCGATCTACATGCTCGACCCGCAAGGCCACGTCACCAACTGGAACGCCGGTGCCGAGCGCATCAAGGGCTACACGCTCTCCGAGATCGCCGGGCAGCACTTCTCCCGTTTCTACACTCCCGAGGACGTCGATCTCGGGGTCCCCGTAAGAGCGTTGGAGACGGCCCGGCGCGAGGGCCGCTACACGGCCGAGGGCTGGCGGCGCCGCAAGGACGGCAGCCGCTTCTGGGCCAGCGTGGTGATCGACGCCATCCACGACAAGGGCGAACTGATCGGCTTCGCTAAGATCACCCGCGATCTCACCGAGCGGCGCGAGGCCGACCTGCGACTCGAGCAATCACGTGAACAGCTGTTCCAGTCGCAGAAGATGGAGGCGGTGGGCCAGCTCACCGGTGGGCTGGCGCACGACTTCAACAATCTCCTGGCCGCGATCAGCGGCAGCCTGGAGTTGCTCAAGACCCGGCTGGCGCAAGGGCGCATCGCCGATCTCGAACGCTATATCGTCGCCGCCCAGGGGGCGGCGAGCCGCGCTGCTGCGCTGACGCATCGGTTGCTGGCCTTCGCGCGCCGGCAGACCCTCGATCCCAAGCAGATCAGCCCGAACAAGCTGATCCAGGACATGGTGGATCTGATCCAGCGCACGGTCGGACCGGAGATCACGGTGGAGACGGTGCTGGCGATTGGCGTCTGGCCGATACTGTGCGATTCGAACCAGCTCGAGAACGCGATCCTCAACGTCTGCATCAATGCGCGCGACGCCATGCCCGATGGCGGCCGCCTCACTATCGAGACCGTCAACACCTGGCTCGACGACCGCGGCGGCAGCGAGCGCGACATGCCGCCCGGCCAGTACGTCACGATCTGCATCACCGACACCGGGATCGGCATGTCACCGGACCTCGTGTCGCGCGCCTTCGACCCGTTCTTCACCACCAAGCCGCTGGGGCAGGGCACCGGGCTCGGCCTCTCGATGGTCCTCGGATTCGCCCGGCAATCGGGCGGACACGCCACAATCTACTCGGAGGAGGGTGTCGGTACCACGCTGCGTATCTACCTGCCCCGGCATCGTGGCGAGGGGAGCGCCGAGGAGGGTTGTGCCACGCCGGCCGAAGCCCCGCGGGCGCAAACCGGACAGGCGGTGCTGGTGGTGGATGACGAACCGATGGTGCGCCTGCTGGTCGCCGAAGTGCTTGAGGAGCTGGGCTACGCCGCACTCGAGGCGGCGGACGGCCCGTCCGGGCTGAAACTGCTGCGTTCGGAAGCCCGGGTCGATCTGCTGATCAGCGATGTCGGTCTGCCCGGCGGCATGAACGGCCGGCAGCTCGCCGACGCCGCCCGGATTGGCCGTCCGGACCTGAAGGTGCTGTTCATTACAGGTTATGCCGAGAACGCCGTGATCGCCAATGGCTACCTGGACCCCGGCATGCACGTGATGACCAAGCCGTTCGCGCTGGAGGCCCTGGCCGAACGGGTGAGGGGTATTCTCGGGAAAGGGTGAGGAAGGCGAGGGCTCTGGCCAATACACTGAATCACTCAGGCTACTGCCTGTGCGTCAGCATCCGACTGAGCCGGAGCATCGCCGTGTTGACGGCGATCGCGAAGGCCACCACCACCAGCACCACGGAGGTCGTGAGGCGCACGTTGTGCTGGGCCAGGCCGTTGACCAGCAGGAAGCCGAGCCCTCGCTGAGACGAAAACATCTCGCCGATCAGCACGCCCAGCAGGCTCAGGGAAAAACCCAGGCGCAGGCCGCCGACGATGCCCGGCAGGCAGGCGGGCAGCAGCACCCAGCGCATCGTCTGGCCGGGCGAGAGGCGCAGCGCCCGTGCCGCGCGCGGCAGCACCGGTGGCATGGTCTGCACCGCGCCGAGCGTGAACAGGGTGACCGGCACTAGGCCGTGGATCACCCCGAAGGCGATCTTCGCGCTCGCCCCGAGGCCGAACACCAGCAGGATCACCGGATAGAGCGTCACCTTCGGGATGGTGTAGAAGCCGGCGAGGATCGGCTCGCCCACTTCGGCGGCGAAGCGCGCGACGCCGAGCGCCAGGCCGAGCAGCAGGCCCGCCACGGCGGAGATCGCGAACGCCAGCAGGAAAGCCGATACCGTCGCCCAGGCGTGGGACCAGAAGCCGGCCGTCCCGGCAAGCTGCGCCACATAGGCCAACGTTGCCAGCGGACCGGCGATTGCGATTCCCGCCGTCCAGCTCGCCAGCCCCTGCCACAAAGCGAGCGCCGCCAGGAGCAGCAGACCAGTGTCGAGCACGCGCGCCCGCCGCGCGGCAAAACCGCGCGCCATATCCGACACGCTCGGCGCGAGTGCTCCTCTGGCCGCTTCCCGGAGAGAAACCTCCCTGTCCATCTCCCTCCCTTTTTGGTCGGATCGTAAGGGCCGAACCTCCACCATCTCATCGCGCTGAGACGAGAGTTCAGCGTTGCATCTGCATGATCTGGTCCATCGGCAGCATGTTCTGGTCCATGTGGGTCATGATGTAGAGCGAGCCGCCGATCAGCAGAAACACGATCAGCACACCGAAGGCCAGCGCCATCACGTTATTCGTGCTGTCCGGTCCGCTGGTGATGTGCAGGAAGAACACGAGATGCACGCCCATCTGCGCCACCGCGAGGACCGCGATCGCGATCGGGATGCTCGGGCCCCAGACCAGTGACGTGCCGGCGACGAAGAACGACACCATCGTCAGCAGCACCGCCAGACCGAGACCCACGAGATAGCCGGCATAGCCCTCGCCGGGCTCCTCGCTCTCGATATGCTCGTCGCCGGGCGCGCGGTCGCCCTTCGGGTGATCGTCCATGGTGACATCGCTCATTGGCCGGCTCCGATCAGATACACGACCGAGAAAAGCGCCACCCAGATGATGTCCAGCGCGTGCCAGAACAGGCTGAAGCAGAGCACCCGGCGCATGATGTCGGCCCGGAAGCCCTTGGCGAACACCTGGGCCATCATCGTCAGCAGCCAGAGCAGCCCGCAGGTGACATGCAGGCCGTGGCAGCCGACCAGGGTGAAGAATGCGGAGAGAAACGCGCTCCGTTGCGGGCCGTCCCCTTGCAGCACCAGGCTCGCGAACTCTCGCGCTTCGAGGAGGACGAAGACCGCCCCGAAGACGAAAGTCACCGCCATCGCGCCGTAGAACACCCCGACCTGTCGCCGGGACGCGCCGATGCTGGCCACGCCGCAGGTGAAGCTGGAGAAAAGCAGACAGGCGGTTTCGATCGCGACGTTGGTCAGGTCGAAGAGCTGCTTGCCCGACGGCCCCCCAGCCGTGTTGCCGGACAGCACTGCGTAGGTCGCGAACAGCGCCGAGAACATGACGATGTCGCTGAGCAGGAAAATCCAGAAGCCATAGCCGACGATGACGCGCTTGGATTCAGGACCGCGCTCGCCATGCTCGGTGCTGGGCTGACGCTCGTGGCCGTGGCCGTGGCCGAGCCGGTAAGGGTCGCGGACCCTCATCGGCATCGGCATGGTTGCGGTGGTGCTCATGCCATGGCCTTCAATTTTTCGATGTAGGCGCTTCGGGCTTGGCGGTTCGCCCGGTTGACGCGTCTGACCTCCTCGGCCGGGATGATCTCTTCGACGCGGTCGCGCCAGGCGAAGCCCACGAACACCGCGAAGGCGCCCAGGCCGGACAGGGCCACCATCCACCAGATCTGCCAGATCAGTCCGAAGCCCATGAACGTCGCAAAAAACGCCGACATGAATCCGGTCGGGCTGTTCCGCGGCAGCTCGATTTCCTCGTATTCGGGTTCCTCGCTGAGCTGCATCTGCTCGAAAGCCTGCTGCTTGATGCCCCAATAGGGTTCCTCGCCCTGGATGTGGGGCAGCACGGCGAAGTTGAAGGCCGGCGGCGGCGATGCGGTCGCCCACTCCAGCGAGCGGCCGTCCCAGGGGTCACCCAGTTCATCGCGCAGGGACTCGCGTTGGCGGATGCTGACGACGAGTTGCGCCACCTGGAGGATGATGGCCGCGAGGATGATGAGCGCGCCGACCGCCGCCACCAGCAGCCAAGGGCGCCAGGCCGGCACGTCGTAATGCTGCATGCGCCGGGTCATGCCCTCGAGCCCCAGCACGTAGAGCGGCCCGAAGGCGACCCAGAACCCGACGAGCCAGCACCAGAAGGAGGCCTTGCCCAGGCCCTCGTGCAGCCGGAAGCCGAACGCCTTCGGGAACCAATAATTATAGCCGGCAAAGGCGCCGAACAGCACCCCGCCGATGATGACGTTGTGGAAGTGCGCCACCAGGAACAGGCTGTTGTGCAGCTCGAAATCCGCCGGGGGCACGGCGAGCAGCACGCCCGTCATGCCGCCGATCACGAAGGTCACCATGAAGCCGATTGCGTACAGCATCGCCGTCGAATAGACGACGCGCCCGCCATACATGGTGAACAGCCAGTTGAACACCTTCACGCCCGTCGGCACCGCGATGATCATCGACAGGATGCCGAAGATGGCGTTGACATCGCCGCCGGCGCCCATGGTGAAGAAGTGGTGCAGCCACACCGTGAAGGCGAGCACGAAGATGGTCATCGTCGCCATCACCATCGAGCGATAGCCGAAGAGCGGC
>JAFAYM010000003.1 GCA_019240395.1 Acidisphaera sp.
GCCGCGCGATTGGGGCGAGGCCTGCGCGCCGCTCTGCCTCGTTGGCCGGTCGATCGCCGCACTCCGACCGCGGCTGCTCGCCCGGGCCTGCCGGCTGGGTCTGGCCGAGCTGGCACGCCGCCCCGGGACTATGGCCGCAGCCGCGACAGGCGGTGCGCCGCCTCCGCGTTGACCGCGCCCGGCGGAACCTCTCCGCGAACCAGCGCCGCGACCTGGTGCACGCTGTCGAAAGCCTGATGCTCGGCGGCTTGCGGCGTCAGTCCGCCGATATGCGGCGTCGCCACCACGTCGGCGCGCCGCGCCAGCTGCGGCGAGGGCATCTGGTCCTGCGCCCGGCCGACATCCATCGCCGCACCGGCGATCCGCCGCTCCTCCAGCGCGCGCTCGAGCGCCGCCTCGTCGACCAGATTGCCGCGTGACAGATTGATGAAATAAGCGCCGCGCCGCATCGCCGCGAACGCCGCCTCCCCGAACAGATTCTCCGTCGACTCGGTCGCCACCGCCAGGCAGACGACGAAATCCGCCGCACCCAGCAGCTCGGAAAACTCCGCCTGGCGCAGCGGCGGCGCGATCTGCCGATAGGGGTCGTGGACCAGCACCGTCATGCCGAGCGCCAAGCCGAGCTCCGCCAGGCGCTCACCGATCGCGCCGTAGCCGACGATGCCGAGGCTCGCCCCCTGCAGCTGCCGTCCCGGCTGCACGCGGACCGGCTCTCCGCCACGATAGCGGCCGACGGCGGTGCTGATGCCGCGGGCAAGATCGACCATGAAGCCGACCGCCAGCTCGCTCACCGAGGCGATGAAGCCCGGCGTCGCCCGCGTCACCAGCACGCCATGCCGGCTCGCCGCTTCCACGTCGATGTTGCGGATGTCCACCGCCACGCGGCAGAAGGCCACCACGTCCGGCGCCGCGTCGAAGAAGGCCGCCGGGCCGGGCGTCTGCCGGTCGGCCACGACGATTGCCGCATCGCCGACCTCCCGGGCCAGCAGAAGCGGGTCATCGAGCACCCGCCCCGTCCGGTTCAGCCGCACGTCGCCCTGCTCGCGCAGCGCCGCCAGCGCCCGGTCGCCGTAATAGTTGGCCAGCATGTCGGGCGAGTGGGTGAGGAAAATGCCGGGCATCCGGACCTCCTGGGGCAAGAGCTAATGCAGCAAGGCCAGAAGGAAAGGCTGCTCGTAGGGGTCGAGCGGCTCCTCGGGCTGCTCCGGCGGCAGGATCTCGGGAGCCAGCGCCTCGGGTTCCGTTTCGGGGACCAGGGTCTCGGGGACCGGCTCGACCGGTGTCGCGGGCTCCTCCGCCTCGACCGGCTCTTCGGCCTCGACCGGCTCCGGCGGCTCCGGACGGGTCAGCATCGTGAAGACCGAGGCCAGGCCGGCCTCCTCGGTCTCCGGCTCGCTCAGCGCTTCCACGACCCGGGCAAGGAGACGGTCCGCCACCACGGCACGCTCACCCCGGCCGCTCCCGGTCAGCGCAACGGTCAGGACCGCACGCGCCGGCAGCCGCTCCTGCGGACGCGCGGCATGATGGGTGATCCAGGCCTCCACGCCGATCCCACCGCCCAGCTGCACCGTGGTGTGCGGGCTCTCCTCCGGCTCGGCGGCCCGGCGGAACAGGGGATGCGACACCGGCCGCCGCATCACGCCAACCAGGGCATGGGGTGCATCACCGGCCCCGCCGGGCAATGCGTCATCACCACCCCGACCGGCTTGCCGGCGGCGCCCAGCACCCGGTCGCGCAAGCCCACCGCCGCGTCAGCCGACGTGGCGCCATAACGGATCACCAGCACCACGCCATCGGTGGCCGGAGCCAGGCGCAGGCCGCCGGGCGAGACCGCCAGCGCCGGCGCGGCGATCACCAGGGCACCGAACAGCCCCAGCAGACGCGGCATCGCCTCGGCCGCCTGTGCCCAGACCTCCTCGGTGAAGCCAGCGGGATCCGGCTCGACCCGGCTGACATGCAGCCAGCTCTCTTCGACACGCTGGAAGTGCAGCACTGCCCGATCCGCGGCGGGCGGCGCCATCGGCGTGCGCCGGGGCAGCAGCCGGCCGGCGACGGAGAACCAGCCATGCTGGCCGTTGGCCGGAAGCGCCAAGTCGAGGAGCAGCACCGGGGCGCCGGCGCGCCGGCCCAGATCCAGCGCCGCCTCTCTGACTGCGTCGGCGGCGCCGTCGGCATCCTCGGCCGCCAGGAACAGGAGGCTCCGCGGCTCGGCGGTTTCCGTCGGTTGATACGACGCCAGTTGACGGCGCGCTTCCGGCCACAGGAAATCCATGCGCGTAGAGTAGCAAGAAGGAAAGCCGGGGGCAGCAGCCCCCGGACCCTTGACCAAGAGGAAAGGCAAAGGGCCTTATGCAACCATGAGTAGCGGCGTTGTGGTGTGGCGAAGGCGGCGCGATTTGTGGGAATCGCTGCGCGTGCACCGCCGGGCGGGCTGGCTGGTGATGCTTGGGGCCGGGCTGCTGGCCGCCCTGTTCTGGGTCGCGGAGCCGCCCGACGAGTTCGCCACCGCCCGCCTCGATGCGCCGGTCGCCGAAGCCGCCGCCCTGCTCGGTCGGCCGGACACCCGGCTCGACGCGCTGTCGGCCGTCGGGCTTACCCGGGTGTTTCCCGGCCTGCTTCCGGGCGACCCCGCGGATCGCCGGATCGCGCTGGCGCGGCTAGACCAGGCGATCGCCATCCGGCGGGAAGGCGAGCACGCCCTGACCATCGACGTGCATCTCGCCGACCCCCGCCTCGCCGGCGCGCTGCTGCGCGAGCTGCTGGCCCCCGTGGTGGCGCCGGCGGCCGAGAGCGCCCCGGTTCCGGCGCGGCCGGCGCGGCTCGACGACCTGCGGGCCGAACGCGCGCGCATCGACGCGACGCTGGACGCTGCCGATAACCGGGCGGCCGCCGTCTCCGCCTCGATGACCGACCTGGCACGCGACATGGTCGGGGCGCTGCGGGTCGCCGACGCGAAGCCGCCGACCGCCGACGTGGTGGACGAGGCGCGCAAGCTGTTGGCCGAGCTGCAGCTCAAGCGGGTCGAGCTGTCGAGCAAGTACCAGGATGATTTCCCGGCGATCGGCGCGGTTGACGGCGAGATCGCCAAGCTGCGCGGCTTCATCGACGCCGAGGAGCATCGCGCGACCGCCCGCCGGCCGGCCGCCAACCCGGTCTTCGAGACGCTCACCGCGGAACGGCGCCGCCTCGCCACGGAGCTGGACGGCCTGGATGCGCAGCGTGCCGCGTTGCGGGCGCGCCAGCAGAGCCTGCAAGCGGCCATCGACACCGCGGAGCGTCAGCCCGCTCCGCCGCCTCCGGTCGCGGCGCCGCGCGCCGTCGCCGGCCCGGTGCAGCTGGTGGCCGAGCCGGACCTGCGGCCGGTGGTGGTGCCGGCGATTTTGGCGCTGGGAGTGATCCTGGCCCTGCTGACGCAATTCCTGCTGCTGCGCCAGCGCCGCGTATTCGCCACGGTGGCGGAAGTGGAAGCCGTGCTGGAGCTGCCGGTCCTGCGCTGCCTGGACGCCAGCGGCCAGGCGGTCGAGCCGGCCGTTGCGAATCGCGTCCGCGCCCTGCTCCTGAAGTAATGGGGTCTGGGGTCCCCTGACCCCAGCGGGTCGAGGGCAGAGCCCTCGCCTTGCTTTCTTCCGGTCAGATCCGCTCGTAGATCGGCGCGGGAATGTGGAACCGCCGCTTATTGAGCACGGTCCCGGCGATCATCCCCCCCACCTCGAGGATACGGTCGCGCAGGTTCTGCGCCACGGCCGTCCGGGTCGCCTCGGCCTCGACGACGAGGAGGCTGGTATCCACGTCCTTGGCCAGCATGACGCAATCGAAGGAGCGCTCGAGGGCCGGGCTGTCCACCAGCACGAGTTCGAAGCTGGCCCGCAGCACGGAAAGCACGCCGGTCCAGTTCACCGCGCCGGCGGGCCAGGCGCCGCGCAATTCCGAGACGTGCAGTCCGTGGCCGCCGAGCCGGTGCACCATCATGTCGGCCGACACCCCCGGCATGCGCTGCGACACGATCGCCTGGCCGGCAGCGGTCGGACGGTAGCGTGCCCGCAGCCAGTCCGCCTGGCGCTGCCCCGGTGGATCCAGGTCGAGCAGCAGCACGCGCCAGCCCGGGGTGCGCGCGGCGATCAGGGCGAGGTCGCGCGCCAGTGTCGAGGTGCCCTCGCCGGAGCGCGCCGCGACCATCTGCACAACAGCGCCGCTAGCCCCGGCCGGGCGCAGCAGGAACAGCAGGCGGTTGCCGTCGGCGGTGCGCATGAACTCGGGCGACGGCAGGTCCCCGCTCGGCGCGGCCGGGCCGCTCACGTCCCCCAGGCCCGGCGCAGCAGGGTGGTGCGCCGCTCCACGGCGGGCCGGGCGGTCCGGGCGGCGCGCAGCGGCACGGCGAGCAGCACCGGCAGGCCGAGTGCCCGCTCGACGTCCTCGACACTGACGAAGACCTGGCGGAGCACGGTCAGCAGGGTGAGGGTGGCGGCGACGGCGACCAGTCCGAGCAGGATGCCGCCGGCGAACAGCAGCAGCGCCGGGCTGCGGCCGCGCGCCGGCGGCTCGGGCGGCTGCACGACGCGGATATTGGCGGCGCGGGTGCGCTGCAGCGCGTCGGCGAGGCCGGTGACCTCGCTGTTGCGCTCGAAATTGCGGTAGGTGTCGTCGAGCACGTCGCGGGCCCGGCGGAGGTCGCGGTATTGCCGCCCAAAGCCGTTCAGCTCGTCGAGTCGCGCCTGCAGCGCCGCCGAGGCGTTGGCGAGCTCCACCCGCCGCGCCTGCTGGCCGCGCAGATCGGCCTCGGCGGCGATGAGCTGGGTGTTGGCGGTCTCGTAGGTCGGGTTGGGGCCGCGGCGCAGCAGCGCGCTCTCGCGCGCCGGCGCCTGGCCGATCTGCGCCCGCAGCGTGGCGATCTGCCGGTCGACGTCGCGGATCAGCGGGAAATCGTCGCGGTAGCGGGCCAGCAGGGCGGCGCGCTGGACCTCCAGCCGGGTCAGGTCGCCGGTCAGCCCCTGCGCCTGCTGCGAGCGGTCGGTGTCGTCGTAGATGGCGACGGTCGGCGGCACCCCACGCAGCTGGCGCGACAGCGAGGCGACCTGCGCGGTCAGCTCCTCGATGCGCGCCTCGTTGGCCAGCCGTTCGGCGGCATTATCGGATTTCTGCCGCACCAGCAGGGTCATCTGCTCGTCGTAGTCGGTGATGCCGTGCTGGGCGCCGAAGCTGACCAGGGCGGCCTCCGCCTCGTGCAGCCGGGCGGCGAAGGCGTCGCGCTGGCTCGCCACCGCCCCGCCGGGCGTCCGCTCGAACACCGTGCCGCGCTGCTGGATGTAGACCGCCAGCATGGTGCGCAGCACCTCGGCCGCGACGTTGGGATCGCGGTTGCGGTAGTCGATCTCGATGACGTTGGTCTGCGGAATGCTGCTGAGCGTGATGTCGTGCTCCATCCGGTCGGCCGCCAGCTGGATGGCGTTCCGGCCGCCGGGATCGGCGTCGGGGTAGACGTGCTGCAGGCCGAGGGTCTTCAGCGTCTCGATGCGCAGCGAGCTGCTGCCGAGGATCTCGAGCTCGCCCTGGACGATCTGGTTGCGGTCCAGCGCCATGCCGGAGCCGGCCTCGCCGACCTGCGGCTGGAAGACGTATTCGCTGCCGAGCAGCACCAGCAGGCGGGCCTGCGCGACATAGACGGTATGGCTCAGCAGGGCGGCGAGCAAGCCGAGCACCACCGGCACGGCGAAGGCGATGATGAGTGCCCGCCGATGGAAGAACACGGCGGAGAGCAGGTCGCGCAGCGTATAGGAGGGGTGGGCAGCGAGCCGCACCGGCGAGGAGGTGGAGGCGGCGGCTGCGCTCACGGCGGATCCCGCCGCGCGATCCTGCGGGTTGAGGTCAGGCAAGCTCCGGCCAGCATACGATTGGGTGACCCCGATGGACGCTCGGTCATGCTTTCTATACGACATCCGGGTTAGCAGAAAGTACCGAGCCGGCCCGGCGCATCGGCGCCGCCGGTCGTGGCGGCATCGGAGGGGCGGGACAGCATGGGCCGACAGACCCGGGTCGCGCGGCGGCATCGCACGAGCGGGATGGCCCCGCTGCTGCTCGCCTTCGCCGCCGGGACGATCGCCTTGCAGCTCGGCGGCTGCGCGGAGCGGCTGGACATCAAGCCGACCCGGCTGCAGGCCTTCGCGCCCTGGTCCGACACCATCCCCGAGCATCGCCTGTCGGCCGGCGACGAGATCGAGCTTCGCTTCCTGTTCAACACCGAGCTGAACGACCGCGTGGTGATCGGCGAGGACGGCCGGGCGACCGTGCCGCTGCTCGGCCCGGTGCTGGCCGAGGGCCGCACCGTGCCGGAGTTCACCGCCCAGCTGAAACAGGCCTATGCCGCCGATCTGCGGGTGCCCGATCTGGACGTGGTGATCCGCGGCTACGGTTCGGCGCGGGTCTTCATCGGCGGCGAGGTGAAGGCGCCCGGTGTCGAGCCGATGGTCGGCCGGATGAACGTGCTGCAGGGCGTGCTGCTCGCCGGCGGCCCGCTGCCGACGGCGCGGCTGGGCGAGGTGGTGGTGATCCGCCGCAACTCCGACAACGCGCCGATGCTGCGCACCGTCAATCTGCGCGCCCTGATCGGCAGCGCCAGGGGCACCGAGGATTTTCCGCTGCAGGCCGCCGACGTGGTCTATGTGCCGCGTTCCGACATCGCCGATTTCGACCTGTTCATCGATCAGTACCTGAACAACGCCATCCCCTTCACCAAGAGCATCAACGCCAATATCGGGAGCGGCGGCTTCGTGCGATGAGCCTTGCTGCGCTGCGCGAGCGTCTGCCCCGCGGGGTGCGCGCCCCGTTGCGCTACGCACTGTCGCTGGCCGAGCAAGGCTGCGCCTCGATACTCAATCTCGGCCTCAATCTCTGGCTGATCCGCGAGGTCGGCGCCGCCGAGTACGGCGTCTTCGTGCTGTGGACCAACATCTCGCTGATGCTGGGCAGCGTGCAGAACGCGCTGAGCCTCTGTCACCTCCTGGCGCTGCCGCCGGGCGAGGAGCATGCGCCGGCCCGCCGCGAGCCGGAGCGCCTGCTGCTCGGCGTGTCGCTGATCATGATCGCGCTCACCGCGATCGGCGGTGTCGCGACGGCACTGCTCGCCGACGGGCGCGACGGCGAGCTGGTGCCGTGGGAAGTGGCGTCGTTCCTGCCAGCGGTGCTGATCTATGCCTACGCCCGGGCGCTCGCCTTTTCGCGGGGCGCGGTCAGCATGGCGTTCGTGCTGACCGCCTCGGTGCTAGGCACCGGCCTCGTGCTGTTCGCACTCTCCTACGCCGCCGGCATCCGCCCGGACGCCGGCTGGACGCTGCTGATCCTCACCGGCGCCTATGGCATGGCCGGCGGCGCGGGACTGATCCGGCTGTCGGCCGGCATTCGGCCGATGCTGCGGCCGGCCGAGCTGCGTCCCTATCTGCAGTACCTCGCGCAGAGCCGCTGGGTGCTGCTCGGCGTCGGCGCGACCGAGCTGCTGATGCGTTTCTACAGCTTCATCGTCATCGCCTGGTTCGGCACGGCGGCGCTGGGCGTCCTCTCGGCGGCGCAGGTGATGCTGCGCCCGGCGGTGCTGGCGGTGACCTCCTGGGGCTGGGTTGCCCGCTCGGAGATGGCGGCCAGCCGCGAGCGGGAGGAGTGGGGCGGATTCCTGCGCAGCCTCGGGCGAGGGCTGGTGGGCACGCTGCTGATCAGCCTGCCCTGGGCGATCTGCGTCTGGCTCGCTTGGCCGGTGATCTCGGCCCGGCTCTATGGCGGGCGCTATGCCGACGCCGGCTGGATCGCGCTGCTCTGGGGCGGCTCGGCGGCGCTCGGCGGCGTGCTCGGGGCGCTCTCGATCGGGCTGCAGTCGCTGCGCGCCTTCAGGCCGCTGGCGCTGGCCGACCTCGCGGGCTCGCTGGTCTCGGTGGCGGCGACGCTGCTCCTGCTGTCCCGGTTCAGCTATCCCATGAGCATCGTCGGCATGATGATCGGCCAGGCGCTGGAGGTCGTCCTGCTGGCCTCCACGCTGGGACGGCTGGTGCCGTACGCGAAAACGTCAGGCAAGGGCTCCGCCCTCGACCCCCCTCTTGAACCGGTTGCGGCTCAGCGGACCCCGGACGCCATCACGAGGCTGGAAAGGCGCCAGCGTGCGAAATCCACGACCTGACGCCCGACGATCTGCAGCTGCTGCCGGGCGCCGGCGTCGTCGCAGGCGCCGTCCTCGGAAAAGCTGGTCTGCGCCGAGTTGATGGCGGCCCCCAGCGGGGTCGGCCAGCCGCGCAGCGAATGCACCATCGTGCGCAGGGCCACCAATGTCGTGCCGGTCGCCTGCCAGCCATGGGCGCAGACGATGCAGCCGACTGCCCGTCCCTCGAGGTAGGGCGGCGTGTCCTGGCGCAACGCCTCGATATAGTCCATGGCGTTCTTGATCATGCCGGACATCGTGCCGTGGTAGCCGGGCGAGGCGATGATCAGCCCGTGACAGCGGCGGATCAGAGCGACCATGTGCTCGGCCGCCGGCGCGTGCACCGGCACCGCCGGATCGTACATCGGCAGCTGCAGCTCGGTGCCGCCGATCATCGCCGTCTCCGCGCCGCTCGCGGCGGCGGCGGCCAAGGCGACTTGCAGCGCCCGCTCGGTCGTCGAGCCGGGCCGGGTGGTGCCGCCGATACCGACGATGAACATGCCGCAACAGAACACGCCCGGGATGCGCCGGCAATCGCCGGGAGTGCTAGCCTAGCGTCATGGACGACACCGCACGCCTGCTGCAATCGACGGCGACGCGCCTGTTCCAGGACCACTTCCCGCCGGCCGCCCTCGCCGAGGCCGAGCGCGGGACCTGGCCGGCTGCCGCCTGGGCCGCCGTCGAGGAGGCCGGGCTGCACCACGCCATGGTGCCGGAGCACGGCGTCGCAGTGCCGGACGCGCTCGCCCTGCTGCGGGTCGCCGGCGAGCATGCCGTGCCGCTGCCGCTCACGGAGACCATGCTGGCGACCTGGCTGCTCGCCGGCGCCGGACTGCCGATCCCGGACGGACCGCTGACGGTCGCCTCGGGCGATGTCGCGCTCGTGCGCGAGGGTGGCGGCTGGCGGCTTGCCGGGCTGGCGTCGCGCGTGCCCTGGGGGCGCCATGCCGCGGCGGTCGCGGTGCTCGCCGGGGGGCTGGTGGCGCTGGTGGAGAAGGGCGGCTGGACGGCGGAGCACGGCGCCAACATGGCCCTGGAGCCGCGCGACGATCTGCGTTTCGACGTGGTGGTGGACGCGGTGGCGCCGGCGGGCGATGGCGGGCTGCGCGCCGTGGGTGCGGCGATGCGCAGCCTGCAGATCGCGGGCGCGCTGCTGCGGGTGACTGCGATGACGACGCGCTACGCGCAGGACCGCGTGCAGTTCGGCCGCCCCATCGGCAAGTTCCAGGCGATCCAGCAATACATCGCGACGATGGCGGCGCAGACAGCGGCGGCGGTCGCCGCGGCCGATCTCGCGGCCGAGGCCGTGGCGGATGGGGTGCGCGTGCTGCCGATCGCCGCCGCCAAGGCACGCACCGGCGAGGCGGCGAGCCTGGTCGCCGGCCTGGCGCATCAGGTGCACGGCGCGATCGGCTTCACCTATGAACACGCGCTGCATTTCTCGACCAAGCGGCTGTGGTCGTGGCGCGACGAATTCGGCTCGGAGGCAGAATGGAACGCCGTGCTGGGCCGGCACATCGCCGGTGCCGGCGCCGTGCGTCTGTGGGAGGAGCTTACGGCGTGGTGAAGCATCCCCAGCATCGCCGTCCGTGGGGCTGAGCGCGTGGAAGCCCTGAGCTACGCGCCGCCGCCGCCCTCTCCCGAGGCCGAAGCGCTGCGGACGGAAGTGCGGGCGTTCATGGCCGCCGAGCTGGCGCACCGCACGCCACTGGCGCGGGCGGAGAGCTGGACGGGGTTCGATCCGGCGTTCAGCCGCAAGATGGGCGAGCGCGGCTGGATCGGCATGACCTGGCCCCGGCCCTATGGCGGGCATGAGCGCAGTGCGCTCGAACGTTACGTCGTGCTCGAGGAGGCGCTCGCCGCCGGGGCGCCGGTTTCGGCGCACT
>JAFAYM010000138.1 GCA_019240395.1 Acidisphaera sp.
GCTCACCAGGTCGAGCGTGCTGGCGCCGGCCAAGTCGAGCGCACCGGTGATGGTGATCGAACCGGCAGTAGAGGAACCGATCTGCAACGTATTGGCGCTCACCGCCGAACCGGCGCCGAAGCCGGTGCCGCCACCGAGGGTCAGCGCGTTCCCCGGCGTCGGCGGGGTCAGCACCACCGTGCCGCCCGCCGCGATCAGCGAGCCCCCGGCGGCGAAGCTCGGCGCATTGTCCGCCAAGGTCAGCGTGTGGCCGGTGCCCACCACGACGCTGCCGGCAATGCTGAGTGGCGCGCCATCCGTCAGGCTGAAATCGCCCGAGGTGGAGAAGCTGCCGAGATTGGCGATGCTATTGGCGATCTGCCCGAGGCTCGTGCTCGACGCGCTGCCGGCCAGCGTCGTGACGCTCAGGCTGCCCGACGGCTCGGTCAACGCCCCGCCAATGGAAACCCCCAGCGCCGGCGCACTCACCGCGCCGGTGATCGCCAGACCTTCGCCGTCCGCCAGGGTGATGGCGCCGGTGCTGACGAAACTCCCAAGAGCGGCAATCGCATTCGTCGCCTCCGGCAGCGACGTCGTGCCGCCGGAATTCCCGCTCAGCACCCCTGCCACCAGCGAACCACCGGTCTGCGCGATCGAACCGCTGGCGCTCAGCGCCACCCCGGTCGCGCCGTCGATCAACCCGCCGGTCTGGCTGATCACCCCGGGGCTGGCGCCGAACGTGCCCTGGTAAGCCACCGCGTTCAGGCTGACATTCGGCGCATCGACGGTGCCCGACACCGTCATCGTGCCGTGCGAGGTCAGGGTGATCCCGACGTTGTCGATCACCGGCCCACTCACCGTCAGACCCGACGGCCGGTCGGCAAGGGTGAAGCCGTTCGTCGTGGTGAAGCTGCCGATCGTCCCGACATACACCGCCGAGCCGCTGAAATTCAGCGATCGCGCATCGCCGGTCAACGTCGTCGCGTGCACCGATCCGGCAGGTGCCGTGATGTCGCCGGCGATCAGGTCCACCCCATCGCCGCTGAGGAAGCCGTTGATCGACAGCGAGCCGGCGGCATTCAGCGTCACATTGCCCGGCGCGACAACCACCGGGCCGGCGACGTTGAGCCCGCTCTGATCGACCAGGGCGAAATTGCCCGGCGTCGTCGTGACGCTGCCGAGATTGGCGATGGTGTTGCCGGTGGCGGTGAGCGACACCCCGGCGCCACCGGTCTGATAGACGTTCAGCGCATTGGCGATCAGCCCGCCGCCGGACTGGCTGATGCTGCCGGTGGAGCGCAGCGAAATCGTATTGCCGGCGGAGACCGACCCGCCGGTCTGCGCGATGCCGCCGGCCCCGGCGATCAGGTCGATGATCGGCCCGCCGATGCTGCCGGCGAGCGTCAGCCCGCCGGGATTCACGCTGATCGTCACCCCTGTATTGGTGTCGGTGACCGGACCGGCGACGGTCAGGCTCTGCGCATTGGTCAGCGCAAACCCGTTGGCCGTGTGGAAGCTGCCGAGCGAGGTGATGCTGTTGGCCCCGGTCAGCGTCGCCGCCGTGCCGCTGCCGATCAGCACCGGCGCTGCCACCGCACCCGCGCCCGTCTCGGCGATCGTCGAGCTGCTCACCAGGTCGAGTGTGCTGGCGCCGATCAGATCGAGCGCGCCGGTGATGGTGATCGAGCCGGCATTGGCCGCACCGATCTGCAGCGTGTTCGCGCTCACCGCCGAACCCGCGGCGAAGCCCCCCGGGCCACCCAAGGTCAGCGCGTCCCCCGCGGTCGCCGGCGCTAGCACCACCGTGCCACCGGCCGCGATCAGCGATCCGGCGGCGGCGAAACTCGGGGCGTTGTCGGCGAGCGTCAGCGTGTCGCCGGTGCCGACCGTGACGCTGCCGGAGACGGTGATCGGGGCACCGTCGGTCAGCGCGAAATTGCCGCTGCTGGCAAAGCTGCCGAGGCTGGTGATGCTGTTGCCCGGCTGGATCAGCTGCACGCCGGCGCCGCTGCCGGTGAGCAGCGCCGTGGTGATGCTGCCGGCGGTCTGCGTGATCGCGCTCTGCGAGACCAGCGACACGCTGGTGGGATCGCTGACATTGCCGATGATCGCCAGCGGCGCAGTGTCGACCAGCGAGAAGCCGCCGTTGCTCGAGAAACTGCCGAGGCTGCCGATGGTGTTGGTGGGGCTGGTCAGCGAGGTTCCGTAAAAAGTCGATCCGCCGGTGAGGGTCGTGGCGCTGATCACCCCGCCCGTCTGCACGATGCTCTTCTCGCCGAGCAGCGAAACGGCGCCTCCCGCCAGTGTGCCGGCGAGCACGATCGTGCCGCCGACCGGGAATTCGACGCCGATATTCGAGGTCAGGCTGATGCCGGGTGCGGCGACGCTGCCCGTCACATCGATGTTGCCGGAGGTGGTGACGGCAATGCTCGTGTTATCGTGCAGCGGGCCGGCGAGCGTCACGTCGGTGCCGTCGTCCAGCAGGAAGCCGCCGTTGCTGGTGAAGCTGCCGACGCTCTGCACGGCATTGGTCTGGTTGAGCGTCGCCGATCCGGCCTGGCCGGTGAGCAGCGCCGCAATGATCTCGCCGCCGGTGCTTTCGGTGATCGCGCCGCCGGTGAACAGGCCGATGGTGCCCGGCGCGCTCGCACTGCCGAGCGGGCCGATCGTGCCGGCGATGGCGAAGCCCGTGCTGTCGTCGAAGGTGACGTTGCCTGACGTCGCCTCCAGCAGCCCGACACTGGCGACACTGTTGGTCGCGCCGCCGAGCGTGATCGTGCTGCCGGTCGAGCGCAGCGTGTTGGTGATGATCGCGCCGCCGCTCTGCGTCACCGCGCCGCCGTAGAGGCCGACGGAGAGCGTGCCGGTAAGCGTGCCGGATTGCTGGGTGAGCGGACCGGTGGTGCTCCTCGCGAGCACGCTGGGCGCGGTGATGTTGCCGGCGAGCGTCAGGCTGCCGGGGTTCACGCTGATCGTCACCCCGGTGTTCGTATCGATCACCGGGCCCGCAACGGTCAGGCTCTGCGCATTGCTCAGCGAAAAGCCGTTGGCCGTGTGGAAGCTGCCGAGCGTGGTGATGCTGTTGGCGCCCCCCAGGCTCGCAGAGAGCCCGTTGCCGATCAGCGTGTTGGCGACGATCATGCCGAGGGCGCTGGCGCTGCCTGCGGCAATCTCGTTGATCGCCGCCGCACTTTCCAGATCGAGCGTCGCGGCGCCCACCAGGTCGAAGCTGCCGGCGATGCTGATCGAGCCGGCGGTGGTCGAACCGATGCGCAAGGTAGCGGCATTCACCGCCGGTCTGGTGCCGATGCCGCTGGCGCTGCCGAGCGCCACCGCGGTATTCGCCGTCGCCGGCGCGATCACCACCAGCCCCCCGGGTGCGGAAAGCAGGGAGCCCGTGGCGAGAGTCGGTGCGTTGTCGTCCAGCTCGAGGGTTCGCCCGCTGCCCGCCGAGACGGTGCCGCTGACGCTGAGCGGCACGCTGTCGGTGAGCAGGAAATCCGTGCCGGCGGTGAAGCTGCCGAGATTGGCGACGCTGTTGGCGATCTGCCCAAGCGTCGTCGCGGCACCGCTGCTGCCGGTCAGCAAGGTGGTCGCGCTGACGCTGCCGGTCGAGGTCTCGGTGATGGCGCCGGTCGCCGTGAGGCTGACCGTCGGGCCGGACACCGCGTTGCTGATGGTCAGGTCGCCGGTGGCGGACAGCGTCACCCCCGGCGGATCGCGGACCGGGCCGACGACGGTGAGCGATTCCGCATTGGCGAAGGCGAAGCCGCCGGCGCTCGAGGAACTGCCGAGATCGGTCACCAGATTGGCCGGGCCGACCAGCGAAACGCCGGTCGGCGCATTGGCCTCGAGCAGCGCGCTGGTGATGCTGCCGCCGGTCTGCGCGATACTGCCGCCAGCGTTCAGCGCGACAAGCGTCCGGCCGTTCAGGACCCCGGCGGTCTGGGTGATATTGCCGGGGACGGTGAAATCCCCCTGATAGGTGTTGGCGGTGAGCGCGATGCTCGGCGCGGTGATGCTGCCGGAGAGGTTGAGCGAGCCGGAACTGGTCAGGGTGACGCCGGTATTGGTGTCGGTGACCGGGCCGGTGACCGACAGCCCGGTGCGGTTGGTCAGCGTGAAACCGGTGTTGGTCAAGAAGCTGCCGAGCGTGCCGATGTTGTTGGCACGCGTGAGGCTCGCCGAAGCCGCCTGGCCGGTCAGCTGGCGGGCCACGACATACCCGTAATTCGGTTCGCTGATGGCGCCGCCGGTGGCTATCAGGTCGAGGGTGGCGTTGCTTACCAGAAAGGCGCGGAGCGACAGGTTGCCGGCGACGTTCAGGGTGGCGTTGCCGGTGACGTAGACATTGCCGGTGGCGTTCAGCGCGCGCCCGTCGACCAGGCTGAACGCGCCGGGATCGACGGTGACGCTGCCGAGGTTGACGATGCTGTTGGTCGCACTGTTCAGCGACACGCCGGCGGCGGTCGGCACGCTCAGCGTAGTTGCGGTGATGCTGCCGCCGCTCTGCGTGACGTTGCCGGAAGCCGCGTTCAGATACAGCGCATTGCTGGCCGAGATGAGACCGGCGGTCTGCACGATATTGCCGGCATTGGTCACGCTGCCGATGACCGCATAGAGTCCGATGGTCGGCGCGGTCAGGTTGCCGGCGAGCGTCAAGTCGCCGTTGTTGACCAGCAGGGTGATCCCCTGGCCGTCATTCAACGGGCCGGTCACCGTCAGCCCGGTGCCGTTGGTCAACGCCAGCCCGGTATTCGTGGTGAAGCTGCCGAGCGTGCCGATCTGGTTGAGATAATCGAAGACCAGCGATCCGGCGGTGCCGGTCAGCGTGCCGACGGTGAGCGGGCCGCCTTCCGTCACCGTGCCCGTGGCATTGGTGAGCACCGCGAGGGTGGGAGCGATGCTGCCGGCGATGGTGATGAGATCGCCGGCATTGCCGATGGTGACGCCGCTCGTCGTCGCCGAGCCGAGCTGCAAGGTGCTCGCCGACATCGAGCTCAGCTCGCCCGCCGGGATCGACAGGCCGGTCGAGGCGGCCGAGCCGATGTTGTACACCAGCACCGGCGTGTTTGCGGTGAAGGGAGCGAGCTGGATGGTGCCGCCGGGTGCGGAAAGCGAGCCGGCCGCGGTCAGCGAGCCGCCCAGCGGACCGATCGTCAAGCCATCGGTGAACAGCGACAAGGTCTGACCGCTGGCGACCGATACCGGCGCGGTGACGTTCAATCGCGTGCTGTCGGTGAGCGAGAAATTGCCCGACGTGGTGATGAAACCGGCGAGCGACCCCACCTGATTGCCGGAGCCGTTCAATGACACGGCACTGGCGGAGCCGCTCAGCGCGGTCGCGATGACGGCGCCGTTGCCGGTTTCGGTGAAGGCGCCGCTGCTGGCGACCGCGACGCTGGCGGCGTTGAACACGCCGCCATTGGCCAAGGTCAGCGCCCCGGTCTCCGTCACCGACAGCAACCCCGTCGCGTGCACCGATCCGGTGACGCTCAACGGCGATATGTTGTCGAGCAGCAGGCTCCCGGTGGATGACAATGCGCCGAGGTCGCCGATGCTGTTGGCGCCGCCGAGACTGATGCCGGTTCCCGAGCCGGTCAGCGTGCCGGCGGTGATCACGCCGATGCCGGTCTCCGAGATGCCGGCGCCGATCAGCCCGACGCTGGTTGCCGATAGCGGCGCGCCGATGGTGATGGCGCCGGCCGACAGCGTGCCGTTCGCCTGGGTCTGAATGGCGATGCCGGTGCCGCCGTTCACCGCTCCGGTGATGTCGATGTCGCCGGTATTTCCCAAGGTGAAGCCGGCAGGCGCGCCGAACCCGCCGAGAATGGCGATCGTGTTGCTGATCGAGCCGAGCGAGACGGCGGATTGCGCATTGCCGATCAGCGTATTGACCGCGAAGGAGCCGGGCTCGGTGACGCCGGCGCCGCTCTCCAGGTCGAGCGTGCCGACGCCCCCGGCAAGGCTGCCGATGCCGTTGAGGATCACATGGTCACCGGTGCCGCTGCCGATGCTGATCGGCCCGGCCGTGCTGCTGCCGAGGCGCAGCGTGGCCGCACTCATCAGCCCGACCTCGTACTGCGACACCCCGAGCGCCCCGGCAACGAAGGTGCCGAGATTGAGCAGCTCGACCGGGCGGCCGGCGGTGGTCGGGGCGATGGCGATGACGCCGTTCGGCGCGCGGAGCGCCAGCGCCGAGCCGTAGACGTCGATATTGTCGGCGTTGAGCGCGATGGTCTGGCCGCTCGACGCGATGACCGAGCTGTTGTCGATGCGGATGCCGATCGAACCGGCCGCGGCCGAACCGGCGGAGAGCGTGACCGAGCCGTTCGACGTGGTGACGGTCGCGCCGCGGACCAGGCTGAGGCCGCCGGCCGCATTGAAGCCAGGAATGGTCGCCGTCGCGGCACTGAGGTTGATGTTGCCTGCCGTCGAGATCGTGACGTTGGGTTCGACCGTCAGATTGTCGCCCGCTTCCAGCCGCAGGCTCTCCCCGGCCGTGGTCAGGGTCAACGAAGAGGCGACGTACAGATTGTCGGTCGCCTGCAGGTGCACGTTGCCATGCAGCCCGGCGAGCGCCGCCGGCGTGACCGAGGCATCGGTGGTGGTGTTCGGCGTGTTGTAGGCGAGGTTGGGGTCCTGGTTGTCGGTCAGCTCGCCGTTATTTGCCCCGGAGTTGGTGATCGTCAGGTTGGCCGGGTCCAGGGTGATGTTGCCCATCGCCCCGTGCGGCGCGGTCACGTCGACGCTGCCGTGCAGGCTCACCCCGGCGCCGGAGATCTCGACATTGCCGCCATTGCCGCCCGTCGCACCGCCATGGGCGGTGATGCGGCCGCTGAAATTGGTCAGGCCGCTGCTCAGCAGCGTCACCTGGCCGCCATTGCCGCGGCCGCCGGCACTGGCGGCGATCCGCGCACCGTGCTGCACCACGGTCCGCGCCGCCGTCATCGTCGGCGTCACTGACGGGCCGCCGATGGCCCGCGCCAGCGTCGTGCCGAGGGCCACGGTGCCGCCGCCGGCCCGGCCCGACGCGTTGATGCGCGCGGTGCTTGCGACATTCGCCGTGCCGGTCGCGTTCACCTCGATCTGGCCGCCGGTCGTGCCGGGCGCCGTGCCGGTCGCCAGCACCTGGCCGCTGACCGTCACCGAGCCGCCGGTTCCGGCGATGGTGACGGTGCCGGTCTTCGACCCGACGCTGTTCGCCTGGATGCGCCCGCCCGCATCGACCAGGTTCTGCACGATGCCGTCGGCCGCCGCGGCGGTGAGCTGCACGGTGCCGCCATCGGCGCGGATCAGGCCGGTATTGGTCACCAGCGCGGCCACCGGCTTGCCGTCCGGACCGATCGGCGCCTGCGTCACCTGCTTGGTGACGTCGATGGACATCAGCCCGTCGCCATAGAGATCGACGGTGTGCGCCTCGGCGCCGGCCAGCACGACGTGGCCCATGCGCGCGTTGATGGTGCCGGAATTGGCGACCTGGGGCGCCACCAGTCCGGCCAGCCCGGCCTGCTTGACGGTGATCGTTCCGGCATTGGAGACCAGCGCGCCGGGCTTCGCCGGCTGGTCGAAGACCATCTTGCCGGCCATGAAGTTCTGCGTGGTGATCCCCGGGGCGGAGACCACCAGCGCCTGGGCGTTCACCTGCGCGCCCCGATAGAACACCACGCCCGACGGATTGGTCAGGACGAGCTGGCCGTTGGCGTGGATCTGCCCGGCGATCGCCGACGGATCGGGGCCGGTGACCCGGTTCAGCGTGATCGCGCTGGCCGAGGGCTGGTTGAAATTGACGCTCTGCTGGCTGCCGACGTCGAAGCTCTGCCAGTTGATGGCGGCGCGCTGCGAGCTCTGGTTGATCGCCGTCGTCGTCGCGTTGGGCGTGCTGATCGAAGCCGCGCCGGCGACCACGCTGCCGCCCATGGGACGCGCATTGGGGCTCGGCTGGGCGTCGGCGGGCAGCGCCACCACCAGCAGTGCCGTCGCCTGCAGCGCGGTGCCGAGCAGCAGGCTGGCGCGGTTGCGGCGCAGCACGCCGAGGACCCGGGCCCCCCCTTGCAAGCCCGTCGCCCTCGCCCGGCGTGTTGCCATGCTGCTCGGTCCCCCTGGCGTCTCGCGTGAGTGTAGCCGTTTCAGAAGCGGGCCAACACTCTCCAGTACAGCGCGTCGGCCTTCAGCGCCGACACACTACCCGGCGTGCCCGAGGGAAGGCGCGTGTTGCGGATCACACCCTCCAGATCGAATTCGGTGTAGCGGGTGACGTTCATGCGCACGCCGATCCCCTCCGAGGAGAGCCGCGCATTCGGCTCGGCCGACGTGTTCTGCCAGGCCTCCCCGCGGTCGTAGAAGGCGTAGAACTGGGTGGCGATCTGGATCGGCCGGTTGAACACGGTGAAGTCGAAGCCGGTGTTGAGCTGCAGCTCGAGGCTCCAGGCATAGGCGCTGTCGCCGGTGACCTCGCCGGAGTAGAAGCCGCGGTCGAACTCGATGCCGCCGAGATAGAATTTTTCCGCGGGCGGCAGGATGTCGCCGGAATACTGGCCGGTCAGCAGCCCTTTCAGGGCGATGGTGCTGCCCGGCCAGGGCTCGAACAGGGTCTGGGTGCGCACCAGTTCGCCGGAGAACTTGGTGAAGCTGATGTTCTCGCCGACCCGGCCGGGCAGCGGGTTCGAGCCGCTGGTCGAGCCGAGGCCGTTGATCCCCTGGGAGAGCCGCACCGAGACGTCGTTCACCGCCGGGCGCGGATCGCCGAGCAGCAGGTCCTGCCGGACGTAATCGGCGCCGACCCGCGCCACGCGCAGCGAGTCCCGCGACGCCCGCACCTCCGCTCCGTTCGGGCCGGAAGCGGTGCGGATCTCGCTCTCGATGACGTCGAAATACGCCGCCACGTTCAAGGTCTGCTGGCGCGAGCGGATTACCGGGTAGCTCGCCGAGGCGCCGAAGACGGTGGTGAAGCCCTGATAGCCGATGGCGTGCAGGAAGTCCGACGGGGTGGAATCGCCCTCACCGAAATAGACGCGGATCTTGGCGCCGGAGCCGCCGACGAAGGTCTCGAAGGCACCCTGGCCGAAGGTCTGGGTATCGGCCGCACTCTTGTAGAGAGACAGCTCGGTGCGCTCGCCGAACTCGGTGAAGCTGTTCGCATCGAGCACCAGCAGCCCTTCCTGCGGCCCGGTCAGGCGGAAGGCCCGGTTGTCGAGGGTGAACAACCCGTCGAACATCTTCCGCTGCACCTGCGCGATCAGGGTGAGCGCGCCCGGCTCGTCGGTGGAGGGGCGCAGCACGGCGTGCAGGGTCACCCCCGGCACGTCCTGCGCCAGCAGCAACCAGCGCTCGAGCGTCGCGGTGTCGATCGGCCGCGTCTCGGTCAGATGATGGAGGAAGCGCAGCACCTGGGTGCCGGCCGGGCCGATGTCGCCCTCCAGCCGCACGTCGGCGATGCGGCCTTCGAGAACGGTGAAGCGCAGCCGGCCGGCGGCATCCACCGCCGCGGCAACGGTGGTCAGGGCGTAGCCGTCGGCGCGGTAGAGATTGAGGATGGCGAGCCGGGCGGCATCGATGCGCGCCACCGGCACCGCCGGCCCGGTGAGCCCGGCGGTCAGCTGCGTCAGCCGCCCCTGCGGATAGGCGGTAGCGCCCTCGACGGCGACGCTGCTGACTCGGACGCTGGTGTTGGGCACCAGTGGGCTCGGCTGAACCGGTGGCAGGGTCGGCAGCCCCTGGCCGACCGGGGGCGGCTGGGACGGCAGGATGCGCGGGATCGGCGAGCCCTGGGGCACCGCGTTGTCGGTGATCGGCGGGGCCACACGCTGCGCCCGCGCCGGGCCGAGCGGCGCCGAAATGACCGCCACGACGGCCAGGCAGCCGGTCACGCTCCCGCGAAATGCGCCAGGTCGCCGCAACGTCGGTCCTCCATTTTCGGGGCCAGCATCCTATCCAGCGGGCTATCCCCTCAACAGGGGAATGAAGCCGCATCCGTAGCCAACTCATCCGCCGTGCAAAATCGCCGCACTTTGTGTCTCATCGGCAACAGAGCGTGGCCCTCGCCTCCCGAGCGTGTCATAACCGAGGCTCTTCTGCTAATGGTTGATGAGCACAACGGCGGCTCCCCGCGATGGCATTCGCCTACTCCGTCCTTCTCAACGATCCTCAGGATCTCGGGGGGAGCGATGATTCCGGACTGGTCACCGACCTGAAGGCCGCGCTGGCGGACTGGTCGCAATACATCACCGGCCTGGGAACGCTGGTGGTCCAGCTGGATTTCTCGAGCGGCAGCGGCGGCGAGCTGGCCTCCGGCGGCGCCACGGTGGACATCGGCGACGGCCAGACGCTGGACGGGCGAGAACTGCTGACCCCATCCAGCATCTACGAGCTCGACAACGGCGCCCACGTTCCCGGCTACACCTCCGACATCACCGTGACGGTGTTCACGGGCTCGCTGTCCTCGCTGTACATCAACCCCGATCCGGGTGACGGTGCGGCGGTTCCGTCGAACGAATACGACGCGACCTCGATCTTCCGGCACGAACTGGCGCACGGCTTCGGTTTCGGCGGCGCCACCGACCCGATGGGCCAGATCGGCACGTACGAGACGCTGTGGGACCACTACCTGGAGGAGGAACCCAACGGGTCGGCGTTTTTCGTCGGCCCGGATGCAGAGGCGGCCTATGGCGGGCCGGTGCCGATCACCACGCTCCCCAATGGCGAGGGATATGCGCATGTCGGCAACAGCGCGAACGGGCCGCTCGGCCAGGACCTGATGAACGGGGTCGGCTTCGCGCCGGGCCGGACCTACGACATCTCCGCCGTCGACGTGGCGATGCTGGAGGATGTCGGGGTGCCGACGGATGGCGCCGTGCCGTGTTTCTGTGCCGGCACGCGCATCCTGACGCCGGGGGGCGAGGTGGCCGTCGAGGAGCTGCGGCCGGGTGACCGGGTGACCACGGTCTCGGGAGCAGCGGCGGAGGTCATCTGGGTCGGCTCGCGGCGGGTCGACCTGCGGCGCCATGCCAGGCCGGAGCGGGTGGCGCCGGTGTGCATTCGCGCCGGGGTGTTCGCCGCCGGCGTGCCGCGGCGCGACCTGCGCCTCTCGCCCGACCATGCCGTGCATGCCGAAGGCGTGCTGATTCCCGCGGGGCGGCTGGTCGACGGCATCGGCGTGGTGCAGGAGCATCCGCCGGCGGTGCGCTATGTCCATATCGAGCTGGCCCGCCACGACGTGCTGCTGGCCGAAGGCCTGCCGGCAGAGAGTTTCCGGGATACCGGCAACCGCGCCCAGTTCGCGATGGCGCTGCACCCGGACTTTGCCGCGGCCGGCGAAGCCGCTTTCGCCCCGCTCTGCATGATGGGGCAGAGCGTCGCGAGGCTCCGCCGCCGGCTGCGCGCCCGCGCCTTGTATTTGAGGTCCAGGGGCTCGGCCACTGGTGGGGTGCGGGGCAACGCCCCGCGCTTGCTCGCTTCTGCGGATTGACGCCCGCCCAGCCCCTGCCGTTAATTCCGTCATGTCGATGACGGATACCGATACCCGGCTGGCGGTGGACGGCGCGCGGCTCTGGGCCAGCATCATGGAGACGGCGCGGATCGGCGCGACGGCGCGCGGCGGCCTCAACCGGCTGACGCTGAGCGACGAGGACCGGCGGGTGCGCGACTGGTTCTGCCGCGCCTGCGAGCAGGCCGGCTGCACGGTAACGGTGGACGCGCTCGGCAACATCTTCGCGCGCCGCCGTGGCCGCGATGACACCCTGCCCCCGATCGCCATCGGCAGCCATCTCGACACGCAGCCGCAGGGCGGCAAGTACGACGGGGTGATCGGCGTGCTCGCCGGGCTGGAGGTTCTGCGCACTCTCGACGCGCTGGATCACCAGACCAACGCGCCCATCGAGGTGATCAACTGGACGAACCAGGAGGGGTCGCGATTCGCTCCGGCGATGCTGGCCTCGGGCGTCTTCGCCGGCGTGTTTGACGCCCGGTATGCCTATGACCGGCGGGACCGTGATGGGCGGCGGTTCGAGGATGAGCTGGTGCGGATCGGCTACAAGGGCGAGGCGGCATGTGGCGACCGGCGGCTCGGGGCGCATTTCGAGCTGCACATCGAAGAAGGTCCGATCCTGGAGGCGGAACGGCGCACCATCGGCATCGTCACCGGCGTGCAGGGGATGCGCTGGTACGAGGTGACGGTCGAGGGTCGCGACAGCCATGCCGGCAGCACGCCGATGCCCATGCGGCGCGATGCGCTGCAGGCGGCGGCGCGGATGTTCATCGCGATCGGCGACGTCGCTCGAGCGCATGGGCCGTACGGGGTGGCCACGGTCGGCATGGTGGAGTGCCATCCCAACAGCCGCAACGTGGTGCCCGGGTCGGTTTTCTTCACCATCGACCTGCGGCATCCCGAGGAGGATGTGCTCGCCGATATGGAGGCGGAGGTGGTGTGGGCGCTGCGCCAGGCGGCCGGCAGCCTGGACATGACCTTCGAGCGGGTCTGGAACTCGCCGCCGGTGCGGTTTGACGAGGAGTGCGTTGCGGCGGTGCGGCAGGCCGCGGCGGCACACGGCTATCCCAGCCGCGACATCGTCTCCGGCGGCGGGCATGATTCCGCCTATATCGCCCGGGTCGCGCCGACGACGATGATCTTCGTGCCGTGCAAGGACGGGCTCAGTCACAACGAGGCAGAGCAGGTGCTCCAGGCGCATGTGGTCGCGGGGGCCAATGTGCTGCTGCGGGCGGTGCTGGAAACCGATCGGCGGCTGCGAGCGGGCTGACCCGCGCTTCCCCCTAAGGACTAGCAGGCTTTCATCCGGCCCCCTGCGTCCCATCTCAAAGGCAGCGGAGAGAGTGGGATGCCGATGGACCCTGGCGAAGCGGGGGCGCCCCCTGCCGATCTGAGCCAAGCGGGCGCCGTCGTGGACAAGGCGATCGAGTACATGGTGGGGCAGCGCATCGGCTCGCTGGCCATCGCCTCGGCGTTGCTGGGCGGGGCGCTGGGCGTGCTGTCGCGCACGATGGGGGACCAGGCGATCGTGCAGGTGCTGAACAACGCCATCGCCAGCGTGCGCGACGGCGAGCTGCGGGCGATCGATGAAGAGGCTGGCGGGGGCCGGGACTAGAGCGGCGGGCGCGAACTCGCGTTCACGCCCGCCGCTCTAACGCTTTGTTCTGGCGAGCAGCTTTGCGCGATCAGGTGATTCCCACCTGATCGCACGCTGCTCTATCCCGAGCCGCTGGTCCGGTTGCCGCCCGGCGTCGGCTTGACCCCGCCCCGGGTTTGGTCATAACCACCCGCCACGCCGCGGTGACCCTCGCCGCGCCAACCGAAGGTCCCTCACGATGTCGCGCCGATGCGAGCTCACGGGCAAGGGCGTGCTGACCGGCAATAACGTCAGCCACGCCAACAACAAGACCCGCCGCCGTTTCCTGCCCAACCTGCAGGAGGTGTCGGTCCTCTCCGACCTGCTCGGTCAGCCCGTCCGCCTGCGCCTCTCCACCCGTGCCATCCGCACCATCGAGCATAACGGCGGCATCGACGCCTTCCTCCTCGGCACGCCGAACCGCAACCTGCCCGAGGCCGCGCAAGTCCTGAAACGCCGCATCACCCGGGCCCAGGCCAGGCGCGCCGCCACGCCGGCCACCTGAGCAGCCACAGGCTTCGCGGCCACACCGCAGGCTTTCCCGCGGCTCTTATACCAGTTCTCGGGCGCGCCGACTGGTGGCCGTCATTCCCGCGAAAGCGGGAATCCATGTGCCGCGTGGACCCCCGCTTTCGCGGGGGTGACGATAATGGGTGGCGCTCTGTGGGACCTCGTATTAACCCGGGGTTACCAAATCGGCGCTTAGTCTCGCCCCATGCATCTCTGGGCGCACGACTTGGTGCTGGTCGCGGTCGGCCTCGCCACGGCATTCGCCGCCGGCATGGCACTCCGGGCCCACCATCTCACCCGCGCCCTCGCCCGCGCCGAGACCGCGCGCGACCAGGCCCAGGCGGGGGAAGCCGCGGTCACCCGCCTGATGGCGCTCTCCGCCAACGAATTGCGGCTGCCCGCAATGACCCTCCTCGGCCACGCCGAGCGGCTGCGCAGTGAGCACGGCGACACCACCGGCCACGCCGTCTCCATCACCATGCTCACCGCCCAGATCCTCACCCTCGCCGACGACCTACAGGATCGCGCCGTGCCGCTCCGCGCCGAACGCGTGCTGCGCGAGGAGGCCATCCGGATGGCACCGCTGATCGCCGAGGCCATCGCCGCGGTCAACGCCACGCTCGGCCCCAGCCGGCGCAACTGGCGGGTGTCTGAAGAATTCTCCCACCTGTCCCTGACCGCCGACCGTCGCGCCGTTCGCCAGATTCTCACCCGCGTGCTCGCCAACGCCGCACGCTTCACCGCCCACGGCGACTGGATCGAGCTGTTCCCCGAACACCGGACCGACACGCTCGCCCTGATCATCGAGGATGAGGGCGCCGGCGTCGCCTCGCCCGACCCCGCCCTCGCCGCCGGCTTCGTCGACAGCCGCGGGATCGGACTCGGCCTGGCACTCGCACGCGCCCTCATCGAGGCGCACGGCGGCCGACTCGTCGTCGAATCCACCACCAGCGTCGGCACCCGCGTCAGCCTCGTCTTCCCGGCCCGACGCGTTCGCCTCGACCCGGCATCACACACTCATGGCGATCGGGCGATCGCACCGGTGGGTGCGCGCTCGGCGGTTGCGGGGTAGAAAGAAAGCCAGGCCAGGGCTCCGCCCCAAACGCTCAAAGATGGGGACCCGCTGGGGCCCGTCGGCCCCAGACCCCATTTACTTAAGAACCGCAGCCCTCTTCGCGCAGCAGGTCCATGACCGAGTCGGCCGGCACGTCGCGGCTGGTGAAGGCCTGGCCGATGCCGCGGACCAGCACGAAGGTCAGCGCGCCATCACGCACCTTCTTGTCGCGCCGCATGTGCGCCACCAGACGCTCCGCCGAAAACCGACGGTTCAGCTCGCCCAGGGAGGCGGGAAGCCCGATCTGCGCGAAATGCCCGGCAACCCGCTCGGCATCGGCGGCCTCGCACAGGCCCAGCCGGACCGACAGGCGAAAGGCGAGGCCAATCCCGACCGCCACCGCCTCGCCGTGCAGAATGCCGCCATACCCGATCTCCGCCTCCAGCGCATGGCCGAAGGTGTGGCCGAGATTGAGCAGCGCACGGCCGTCGCTCGGCCGCTCCTCCCGCTCGTCCTCGCCCACCACCTCGGCCTTGAAGGCGCAGGCACGCAGGATCGCCTCCGCCTGCGCGTCACGCTCGCCGGCCACCACATCGCCGCCATGCCGCTCGCACCAGGCGAAGAAATCGGCATCACCGATCAGCCCCGCCTTGACCACCTCGGCATAGCCGGCACGCAGCTCACGCACCGGCAGGGTGGCCAGAGTCGCCGTGTCGGCGAGCACCATCCGCGGCTGATGAAACGCGCCGACCAGGTTCTTGCCATGCGCCGTGTTCACGCCGGTCTTGCCGCCGACGCTGGAATCCACCTGGGCCAGCAGGCTGGTCGGCACCTGCACGAATGGCAGGCCGCGCAGGGTCGTCGCCGCGGCGAACCCCGCCAGATCGCCCACCACCCCGCCGCCGAGCGCCACCACCGTCGTGCGCCGTTCCACCCCGGCCGCCAGCAGCGCATTTACCACCCCGGCGTAGCTCTCCAGGCTCTTGGAGGTCTCGCCCGCCGGCACGCTCACGGTCCGCGCCTCGATCGCCGTCTCCGCCAGGCCGGCGAGCAAACTCTCCAGATGCAGCTTGCCCACCGTTTCGTCGGTCACCACGACGGCGCGGCGCTGCGGCAGCACCGGAGCGAGCAGCGCGCCGGCACGACCGAGCAGTCCCTCCCCCACCACGACATCATACGCCGAGCCCGCCAGCTTCACCGGCAGCCGGCGCGGTGGCTCCCACGCCATCAGCTTCTCCATCACCCGGCCGGTGGTGATCTCGGGATGCTCGTCGGTGCAGTCCACCACGACATCGGCCTCCGCATAGACGGGATGACGCTCGACCATCAGCCGCGCGAGGATCTCCGCGGCATTGCCGCCGGCCAGGAGCGGGCGGTTGCTGCGGCCGGACACCCGCCGCACCAGGGTCGCCAGCTTGCAGCGCAGCCAGATCGAGACGCCCTCCCGGCGGATGGCGGCGCGGATGTCGGGGTCGATGAAGGCGCCGCCGCCGGTCGCCAGGACCAGCCGCTCGCCCCCGAGCAGCCGGCGGATTACCCGGCGCTCGCCGTCGCGGAACGCCGGTTCGCCATAGCGCGCGAACAGCTCCGGGATGCTGCAACCGGCGGCCTGCTCGATCTCGGCATCCGCATCACGGAAAGGCAGGCCGATCCTGGCCGCCAGCCGACGCCCGATCGCCGTCTTGCCCGCGCCCATCAGCCCGACCAGGACGATGCTGCGCCCGGCCAGCGCCGCCAGGCCGGTGTCCCCCGGACTGTCGTGACCCTCGGGCGTGCCCTCCCGGAGCGCGGTGTTGCGTGTCATGGCGGCGGAGGCTAGCACACGGCCCAATTCCCCGCCGAGCCAAGGCACCTTCATGCGCCGCACTCTTCTGATTGTCCTGGTGGTCGGGCTCGTCATCGCCGCCATCGGCCTGCTGGCGCTCGGCGCCTTCCCGCCGCAGCCGCATCCGCAGCCGGTGAGCAAGGTGCTGCCCAACGACCGCTTCCAGACCCGCTGAGCCCTTGGACCGCCATCTCGAGGCCTTCCTGGAAATGCTCGCGGCCGAGCGCGGCCACGCCCGCAACACGCTGGCGGCCTACGCCGCGGACCTGGGCGACTACGCCGCCTACGCCGCGTCGCGAGGCCAGACCGTCGCCGGCGCCGACGCCGAGCTGACCCGCGACTATGTCGCCGGCCTGTCCGCCAAAGGGCTGTCGCCGCGCACCCAGGCGCGCCGGGTGTCGGCGCTGCGCCAGTTCCACCGCTTCCTGCTGCGCGAGGGCCAGAGCCGGGACGACCCGACGGCGCTGCTGGACACCCCGCGCCTGCCGCTCGTGCTGCCGAAATACCTCGGCGAGGCCGAGGTCGAGGCGCTGCTCGCGGCGGCCCGCCGCCACCCGGGGCGGTCAGGCCTGGCGGCATCGGCGGCGCTCGAAATCCTCTACGCCACGGGACTGCGCATCTCCGAGCTGCTGGCGTTGCCGCGCACCGCCCTTTCGGGAGACGCCGCGGTGCTGCTGATCCGCGGCAAGGGCGGCCGCGAGCGCATCGTGCCGCTGTCCCAGGCCTCCCGGGAGGCTGCCGCGCGCCTCGCCCCAAGACACGACAAGGCGCACGACAAGGGACGTTGGCTGTTCCCCGGACGCGATCCCCGGCGGGCGATGACGCGCCAGGGATTTGCGCTGCTACTCAAGCAGGTGGCGCTGGCCGCCGGCCTCGACCCGGCCCGCGTTTCGCCGCACGTGCTGCGCCATTCCTTCGCCTCGCACCTGCTGGCGCATGGCGCCGACCTGCGCAGCCTGCAGCTGCTGCTCGGCCACGCCGACATCGCCACCACCCAGATCTACACCCACGTGCTCGCCGAACGGCTGCAGCGCCTGGTCGAGCTGCACCATCCTCTGGCCCGCTCATGAGCGAACCAGTTACCAGCGGCCCGGAGCGCGCCGGCATGCGGCACTTCCTCGACTTCGAGAAGCCGATCGCCGAGCTGGAAGGCAAGATCGAGGAGCTGC
>JAFAYM010000075.1 GCA_019240395.1 Acidisphaera sp.
CTGGGACTGGAACTGGTTTCGCGGGCTGGCCGCCATGGAAGCGAGCTCGATGCTCGGGCGCCCGGTGACGATCGGCCATTTCGACGTGAAGCTCGGGCGCACCACGACGGTGATCGCCGACGATGTGCAGGTCGCCAATCCGCCCGGTTTCCCGGCCGGCCCGCCCTTCGCGACGATCGGCCACCTGGCGGTGCAGATCAACGTCATGGACTACATCCACAACCGCGCCATCGTCATCCCCGAGATCGACGTCGAGCGCCCGGTTGTCGAGGCGGTGCAGACGCCGACCGGCGAGACCAACTGGAACATCTCCACCGGCTCGTCTTCCGGGTCCTCGGCGAGCAGCAATCCGGGACCGCAGATCGGCGATCTGCGCATCGTCGACGGCCACGCGCACGTCGTGGTTCCGAAGCTGCGGACGGATTTCGCGCTCGGCGTCGCCACGCGCGAGGCGCAGGCCGGCCAGGAGAGCCAGATCGTCGTCGATGCGCGCGGCACCTATGCGGCGCAGCCGATCACCGGCCGACTGGTGGGCGGAGCGCTGCTCAGCCTGCGCGATGCCGCGAAGCCGTATCCGATCGACTTGCAGGCGGCCAACGGACCCACCAGGATCTCGCTGGCCGGCACCGTCCAGGACCCGCTGAAGTTCGAAGGTGCGGACATCAAGCTGCAGTTCTCGGGCCCGGACATGGCGCTGCTCTATCCGCTCACCGGGATTCCGATTCCGCAAACCCCGCCGTTCCGGATCGCCGGCAACCTCGATTACGATCACGTGCACAACACGATCAAGTTCGAGCATTTCACCGGCGTCGTCGGCAAGAGCGACCTCGCCGGCGACATCGACATCACTCCCGGCCGTGAACGCCCGATGGTGGAGGCCAACCTGGCCTCCAGGAGCGTCGAGCTGGCCGATCTCGGCGGCTTCATCGGCTCGACGCCCGGACAGAAGAGCACGCCCAACCAGACGCCGCAGCAGCGCGCCGAGGTGGCCCGCGCCGAAGCGAGCCCGAAGCTGATCCCCGATACGCCGAT
Source organism: Acidisphaera sp. (assembly GCA_019240395.1). GTDB lineage: Bacteria > Pseudomonadota > Alphaproteobacteria > Acetobacterales > Acetobacteraceae > JAFAYA01. The sequence goes on from JAFAYM010000075.1 coordinate 1,033, forward strand.
CAATCTTCCCAAGCTGCAGGCGGCGGACATCAAGCTGCACTACAGGGGGGAGCACATCCAGGGCCGCTCGGTGCCGCTCGACAATCTGGTGGTCTATCTCGAGATCATCGACGGCAACATCAAGCTGGCGCCGCTGAACTTCGGCATCGGCCGCGGCAGCATCGCCAGCAACATCGATTTCACGAACCGCGACAAGGTGCTGCACGAGAAGGCCAATATCGACTTCCGGCAGGTGGATCTCGGCCGCATCATGCAGGCGACGCACATGTTCGGCGGCGCCGGCGTGATCGGCGGCAGCGCCACGATCGACACCACGGGCAACTCGCTGGCAGCCATGCTCGCCAATGGCAATGGCGAGCTGAAGCTCTACATGGGGGCCGGCGGCGATCTCAGCGCGCTGCTGATCGACCTGTCGGGCTTCGAGTTCGGCAATTCGCTGCTCTCGGCCATCGGCGTTCCCAATCGCGCGACGATCCGCTGCATGATCTCCGACTTCGTCCTCAACCATGGCGTGGTGCACACCCAGGTGCTGGCGCTCGATACCAGCGAGGCGGATGTGCACGGCACCGGCGACATCGATCTGCGGAACGAGACCCTGAACTATCAGATCAGGACGCAGGCCACGCATTTCAGCATCGGTTCGCTGCCGGCGCCGATCGCCATCACCGGCACGCTGAAGAGCCCGAGCATACGCCCCGACCTGGCGGCGCTCGGCGCCCGGGGCGGGATTGCCGCCGGGCTCGGCGTGCTGTTCCCGCCGCTTGCCCTGCTGCCGACAATCCAGCTCGGGGTCGGCGAGAACAAGGACTGCGCGCGCTTGCTGCGCTGAGGCGAGGGGCTTCGCCCCCTCGACCCCCACCAAAGGCAATGCCTTTGGAAACCGCTACTTAAGTCACATGGGGTCTGGGGCCGACGGGCCCCAGCGGGTCCCCATTCCTTTCAATCACTGCCGCGACGCTCGGCAGCGCCTTCCTGGTGCAGGTTCATCGCCGTGCCGACCAGCGACAGATGCGAGAAGGCCTGCGGGAAGTTGCCCACCTGGCGCTGCGCCTTCGGATCGTACTCCTCGGCCAGCAGCCCGACGTCGTTGCGCAGGGACAGCAGCCGCTCGAACAGTGCGCGGGCCTCGTCGTCTCGGTTCTGCATTATATAGTTGTCGGCGAGCCAGAAGCTGCAGGCGAGGAACGCACCCTCCCCTGGAGGCATCCCGTCCGCGCCCCTCTCGGTGCGGTAGCGCATCACGAAGCCGTCCTGGAGCAGCTCGCGCTCGACCGCGGCGAGCGTGCCGCGCACGCGGGGGTCCTCGCTGGGCAGGAAGCCGACGGTCGGGATCAGCAGCAGGCTGGCATCCAGCTCCGTAGTGTCGAAATGCTGCACGAAGCTGTTCTTTGCCGTGTTGAAGCCTTGGCGGCAGACGGTGTCGTGGATGCGATCGCGCAGCGCCTCCCATTTGTCGATCGGCCCGTGCAGTTTGTACTTCCGGGCATCGCGCACCGAGCGGTCGAGCGCCACCCAGGCCATCACCTTGGAGTAGGTGAATTGCCGGCGCCCGCCGCGCACCTCCCACATGCCCTCGTCGGGCTGATCCCAGATCTCGGCGAGGTGCTCGACCAGGCCGGTCTGCATCGACCAGGCGGAGGGCGGCGTTGCCAGCCCGCCGTCGCGGGCGTGGTGCAAGGCATCGATCACCTCGCCGTAGACATCGAGCTGCAACTGCCCGGAGGCGGCATTGCCGATGCGCACCGGCTTGGCGCCCTGGTAGCCCGGCAGCCAGTCCACTTCCCATTCGGCGAGGCGGCGCTCGCCGGCGAGGCCGTACATGATCTGCACCTGTTCCGCGCTTCCGGCAACGCTGCGATGCAGCCAGTCCCGCCAGGCCTTCGCCTCGTCGTAATAGCCGGCGTCCATCAGGGAGAGCAGCGTCAGGGTGGCGTCGCGCAGCCAGCAGTAGCGGTAGTCCCAGTTGCGCTGGCCGCCGAGCTGTTCGGGGAGCGAGGTGGTGGCCGCGGCGGCGAGGCCGCCGGTGGGCGCGTAGCTCAGCGCCTTCAGGGTGAGCAGGGAGCGGGTCACCGCTTCGGTGTATGGCGTCGGGTGCGTGCAGGCTCCCGACCATTCCGTCCAGAACGCGTCGGTGGCCGTGAGCTCTTCCGTCGGGTCGAGCGGCGCCGGCGGCGAGAGATGCGAAGGGCAATGGGTCAGCACGAAGGGCACGGTTTCGCCTTCTGCGACCTCGAACTCGGCGACGGTGCGCATGTCGCGGCCGTGTAGCGGGACCGGCGTGCGCAGGACGGCCATGTCCGGTCCGGCGATGGCGACGATGCCCCGGTGATCCGGCGAGCGCGTCACCCAGGGTATCGAGGCGCCGTAATCGAAGCGGAGCGTGAGGGACATCGCCATTGCGACCTTGCCGCGGCGTCCCTCGACAAGCCGGATCAGCGATGAATTGTCATGGCCGACCGGCATGAAGTCAATCAGGGCGACGCTGCCGTCTGGCGTCTCGAATAGCGTTTCCAGGACCATGGAGCCCTGCCGGTACTGCCGCGTGATGCGCGGCTGCGGCGCCTTGGGGGCGATCAGCCAGCGGCCATGGTCGGGCGTGCCGAGCAGGGCGGCGAAGCAGGCGGCGCTGTCGAAACGCGGCCAGCACAGCCAGTCGATGGAGCCGTTCCGGCTGACCAGCGCCGCGGTGTTGCGGTCGCCGATCAGCGCGTAGTCTTCGATCAAGGAGGGATTGAGGCCGGAGGCTTTGGCAGCCGACTTGGCAGGCTTGGGCCCTGTCAGGACACGTCTCCGCTGCACGAGGGATGCGACCGCAGAACGCGGCCGGACCTCCTTCGTTCAGCGGGCCGTGGCCGGCGGATCAGCCGGAGCGGCCGAACACGCGACCGGCGTTGCCGGGGCAGGAGCAGGTGGTTCCCGACGGCACCGGGCGCTGCAGCGGGCAGACATACTGCCCGGCGTAGCAGGTGGCGCCGGACGGGGCAGCCGGGGCGTAACCCTGATCCTGGCCGTAGTACTCCTGCTGCGGCGCGTAGACCACCGGCGGCGGCGCATAGACGGGCGGCGCATACACCGGCGGGGCGATCACCACCCCCGGGAACGGCACGCCGATCCAGACGCCGCCGCGCCACCAGGCATGCGCCGGCGAGGGAAGGGCGATCGGAAGCAGGGCGGCGCCGAGGGAGGCTGCGCCCAGCAGGGAGCGGAGTCGGGGGAGTCGAAATGTCATGTGCATGCCGAATCCTCTCAGGCGAATGTATCCGAATTATGTCACGGCGCGGCTATCTCAAGGCGGGGGGAGGCAAGCCAGTCTCGCAGAGTTGCGCTGACCAGATCGGGGCGCTCCAGCGGGGGCAGATGCCCGCATCCCTCGAGAACGCGCAGGCTGGCACCGGGGATGCCGTCGGCGATTTCGCGGGCCAGCTCCGGTGGGGTCAGCTGGTCGCCGCTGCCGACCAGCACCCGGGTCGGTGCGGTGATCCCGGGCAGCATCGGCCGACTGTCCGGACGGTTCAGAATGGCCTGCTGCTGGCGCAGGAATGCGTCGCGGCCGACGCGCGCCGCCATCTCCATGACCTCGCCGGTCAGTGCCGCATCGCCGAGCCGATCCGGGTGCAGCAATGCGGGCAACAGCCGCGGCGTGACGCCCTGGAAGCGCCCGCGCCGGGTCAGCGCCATCAAGCCGCGACGGCGCCTCCTCTGCTCTTCGGTGTCGGCGCGCGCGGCGGTGTCCATCAGGCACAGCCTGGCGACCCGCTCGGGTGCCAGGCGCAGGATGGCGAAGGCGACGTAGCCGCCCATCGACAGGCCGGCGAGAGCGAATCGGCCGGGCGCCGCGGCCAGCGCCCGGCGGGCCATCGCCTCGACGCTGTCATCCCGTGTCAGATCGGCGACGATCGGCTCGGCGATATCGGCGAGTGCGTTAACCTGGTCGCGCCAAAGCCGCGCGTCGCACAGCAGTCCGGGGAGCAGCAGCAGCGCCTGGCGGGACATTTTCGTGTTGCTCTATCACCTGCAACAATCACCTGCGGCGATCACCTGCGACAATCACCTGCGACAATCGTGCGAAAATCGCGCCATAGCTTGACTTTCCGCCGGGCGTTTCAGATATGCCGCACGACAGGCGCCGTTCCCGGCGCACACGCCGGCCGGCATGGGCCTGGCGCCCCCGAAGCATCTGGTGACCGAAATCACTTCATCGACCGAGACCGCAGTGCCGGCTGAGCCGGACGACCCGGCCATTCCCGAGGGCATCGACTCGCCCGGCGATCCGCCCCGCAATCTTTTTCGCGATCTCGGTCTCTCCGAGCCGGTGCTCCGCGCCGTCGAGGAGAAAGGCTACCTCGTGCCGACGCCGATCCAGGAACAGGCGATCCCGGTGATCCTGATGGGGCGCGACGTGCTGGGCTGCGCGCAGACCGGCACCGGCAAGACCGCCGGCTTCACCCTGCCGATGCTCGACATTCTCGCGGGATCGCGCGCGCGCGCGCGTATGCCGCGCTCGCTGATCCTGGAGCCGACGCGCGAGCTCGCCCTGCAGGTTGCGGAGAACTTCGTTCTGTACGGCAAGTACCTGAAGCTGAACCACGCCCTGATCATCGGTGGGGAGAGCATGTCCGATCAGCGCGACGTGCTGACCCGCGGCGTGGACGTGCTGATCGCCACGCCCGGCCGGCTGATCGACATGTTCGAGCGCGGCACCCTGCTGCTGACCGACACGCGCATCCTGGTGATCGACGAAGCCGACCGCATGCTCGACATGGGGTTCATTCCCGATGTCGAACGCATCGTCGCCATGCTGCCGCGCAACCGGCAGACCTTGTTCTTCAGCGCCACCATGGCGCCGGAGATCCGCCGGCTCGGCGATGCCTTCCTGCAGAACCCCAGGGAGATCACGGTCAGCCGCTCGGCCTCGGTGGCCACCACGATCACCGCCGGCCTGGCCCTGGTCGCCGAGCACGACAAGCGGGAGGCGCTGCGCAGGCTGATCCGGTCGGAGGACGTGCAGAACGCCCTGATCTTCTGCAACCGCAAGCGCGACGTGGACATCCTCTACAAGTCGCTGAACCGGCACGGCTTCAGCGTCGGCGCGCTGCACGGCGACATGGCGCAGCCGGTTCGCTTCGCCACCCTGGAGAAGTTCAAGGCCGGGGAAACCCGGCTGCTGGTCTGCAGTGACGTGGCGGCGCGGGGCCTAGACATCGGCGGCCTGTCGCACGTCTTCAATTTCGACGTGCCGCATCACGCCGAGGACTACGTCCACCGCGTCGGCCGTACCGGCCGCGCCGGGCTGGAAGGCCGCGCCTTCACCCTGGCGACCCCGGAGGATCGCCTGGCCGTCGAGGCGATCGAGAAGCTGGTCGGGCATGCGATCGCGCGCATCGCCGTCGAAGGCCTCGATCCCGTGGAGTGGGCGGAGGAGTCCGGCGCGCGGCGTGGCCGCGGCCGGCGCCCCGTCGCCCGGCAGCCTGCCGAGAAGCCGCGCCGGCCGGCACCGGTCCGCGCGGCCAACGCTGCTCCGCCGAGTGCCGCGGCGCCGGTTCGCCGGCGCGAAAAGGCCACCGCGGATGAGAGCTCCCGCCCGCATCGCGCGGCGGCCAGACCGACTGCCGAAAGCGCGACGCAGCGGGATAGCACCCGGCGCGAGCGTCCGCTGCGCGAGCCGGCCGCCCCGCGCGGCCGGGACCGCGGACGTACCGAGGAGGGGCTCGGGCCGTCGGTGGTGGGCTTCGGCGCCGAGGTGCCGGCCTTCATGCGGATCGCCGCGCGCCGCTCGCGCGTTGCCGCACCCGAAATGCTGGAGCAGGATCGGCCGGGGGCAGGGGAAAGGCCCGAGGAGATGGAGATCCAGGCATGAACGTCGTCACTCTGGTTGCCGACCAGGATGCACCGGCCGCGAAGACCGGCTCGCAAAAGCCGGCAAGCTTTCAGTGGGACGACGCGCTGCTGCTCGAAGACCAGCTCAGCGAGGATGAGCGGGCGATCCGCGACGCCGCCCACGCCTATTGTCAGGAGCGGCTGTTCCCGCGCGTGCTGGAGGCCAACCGCCACGAGCACTTCCATCGCGAGATCATGAACGAGATGGGGGAGATGGGCTTCCTCGGCGCCACGCTGGAGGGCTATGGCTGCGCCGGTGTGTCCTATGTCGCCTATGGGCTGATCGCCCGCGAGGTGGAGCGGGTCGACAGCGGCTATCGCAGCGCGTTTTCCGTGCAGTCCTCGCTGGTGATGCTGCCGATCCACACCTTCGGTTCGGAGGCGCAGAAGCAGAAATACCTGCCGAAACTGCGCAGCGGCGAACTCGTGGGCTGCTTCGGCCTGACCGAGCCGGATGCCGGTTCCGATCCCGGCTCGATGCGCAGCCGGGCGCGCCGCGTCGATGGCGGCTACGTGCTGAACGGCTCGAAGACCTGGATCACCAATTCGCCGATCGCCGATGTGTTCGTGGTCTGGGCGAAGGACGAGGAAGACCGCATCCGCGGCTTCATCCTGGAGCGCGGCATGGAGGGCCTGAGCGCGCCGAAGATCGAGGGAAAGTTCAGCCTGCGCGCCAGCACGACCGGCATGATCATGATGCAGGATGTGTTCGTGCCGGCGGAGAACATGCTGCCCGGCGTGCAAGGCCTGCGCGGTCCGTTCACCTGCCTGAACAGTGCCCGTTACGGCATCGCCTGGGGCGCGCTCGGCGCCGCCGAGTTCTGCTGGCACGCCGCGCGCACCTACACGCTGGAACGCAAGATGTTCGGCCGGCCGCTGGCCGCCACCCAGCTCATCCAGAAGAAGCTCGCCGACATGCAGACCGAGATCACCCTCGGCCTGCAAAGCGTGCTGCGGCTGGGGCGGTTGCAGGACGAGCACAAGGCGGCGCCGGAGATGATCAGCCTGTGCAAGCGCAATTCCTGCGGCAAGGCGTTGGAGATCGCCCGCGCCGCCCGCGACATGCATGGCGGCAACGGCATCGCCGACGAATACCACGTGATCCGCCACGTCATGAACCTCGAGGCGGTGAACACCTATGAGGGCACGCACGACGTGCACGCGCTGATCCTGGGGCGTGCGCAGACCGGCCTCTCCGCGTTCGGGGGCTGACCCCGCGCCGTCCAGGCTCCCGCCTGCCGTCGAGGCGCGGATCGAGCATATGGGCGCCGCCGGCGACGGCATTGCCCGCCTCGCCGGCGAGACGTTTTTCCTGCCTTTCACCTTGCCCGGAGAGACCGTGTTCGCGCGGCCGCTGGCGCGCCGGGCGGGTGGCTGGGCGGCGCGTGCGGAGCGCATCCTCGATCCGAGTGGGGAACGAGCCGCTCCGCTGTGCCGGCATTTCGGCGGTTGCGGCGGTTGCGCTCTGCAGCACTGGGATGATGAGGCCTATGCCGCCTGGAAGCGGGGGCTGCTGGTCGGCGCTTTGCAGCGGGCGGGCTATCAGCATCCGGCGGTCGCCGGGCTCCGGCGTTCGCCGCCTCGCTCGCGGCGACGGATGGACCTGGCGATGCGGCGCATCGGCGCGGCAGTGCAGGTCGGCCTGCATGAGCGGCACGGCCAGGCGGTGGTGGATGTGTTGGAATGCCACGTCCTGCATCCCGCACTGTTTGCGCTGGTGGCGCCGTTGCGCCTCCTGCTCGGCGGGCTCGGCCTGTTGCGGCGCGAGGGTTCCGCCATGGTCAATCTGCTCGATACCGGCCCCGACCTGCTGCTGCGCTCCGATGTGCCGCCCGATGTGACGGATCGCACGAAGCTGACCGCCTTCGCCCGCCGGCACGGTCTGGCGCGCATCGCCTGGGCTCCCGGCCCCGGACGCGCAGCCGAGCCGATCTGTGTGCTGCGGCCCTGCATCGTCAGCCTGTCCGGACAGGTGGTGGGGATGCCGCCGGGGGCC
>JAFAYM010000105.1 GCA_019240395.1 Acidisphaera sp.
GGTCAGCACGAAATTCGCGTCGGCCTCGGCGGTGCTGTCCTCGGCGTAGTCGAGATCGAGCACCGCCGCCCCGCCGACCAGGCCGCAGGAGACCGCGGCGACCTGGCCGGCGAGCGGCGAGCGGGCCAGCACGTTCATCCGCTGCAGATGGCGCAGCGCCAGGCCGAGCGCCACCCAGGCGCCGGTGATCGCCGCACAGCGCGTGCCGCCATCGGCGTTGAGCACGTCGCAATCGAGCGTGACGGTCATCTCGCCGAGCGCCGCGCGGTCGATCACCGCGCGCAGGCTGCGGCCGATCAGGCGCTGGATCTCCTGGGTGCGGCCGGATTGCTTGCCGCGTGCCGCCTCGCGGTCGCCGCGGGTGTGGGTGGCGCGCGGCAGCATGCCGTATTCCGCGGTGACCCAGCCCTGGCCGGAACCGCGGAGGAACGGCGGCACCCGCCCCTCGACGCTGGCCGCGCACAGCACCTCGGTGCCCCCCATGCGGATCAGGCAGGAGCCTTCGGCGTGGCGGGCGAAGCCGGGCTGGATGGAGATATCGCGCAACGCGTCGAGGGCGCGACCGGAGGGGCGCGTGCCGGCAGGGTTCATTGTGGGGATTACCGCTCTGGGAAGGTGGCTCGCGGCAGGTTACTCCAAGTCTGGAGCACTCCCAAATGCGAGTGTCGCGCGCTGGCCGGAGCCGATCAGTGCGAGACTCCGATCCGGCCGGAGGAATCTCTACTCAGATTTTCCTCGCAATCCCTATGCCCGACACGGTACAAAACCAGCGCACCAGCGGGAGCGAAAAAGCAGGCCTACTGATCAGGAGAGGGCAGTAACGGGCAAACTGGAGATGGACCGCTTGAAGCGGCAGACCGGAGAAACTCTCCATGAGAGTTCAGCCTGACAAAAAGCATCACCCGGCGAGCCAAAAGAAAAAGCCATTCCAACCGGCTATCGGAAAAGATTTCGGATCAGTTGATGAGGTCGAGGCAAGAACACGCGACTTCCTGGCGCGGGTGATTGCCCTGGGAGTGATGATTATGCTGCTGGTTTCCGGAGGCTACGGCCTATTCACCGGAAATTACGTGCCAGTGGTTGGGGTGTGGAGTGTCACGGCGCCGATCATCGGCGCGCTCGTGACCTACTACTTCGGACCGAAGAGGGACACAGAATGACCGCAGTGACTGTCGCGTCGGGTGCCGCAAAGAGCAAAGCGACGGACCGGCCCCGGGCGAGGAGCAACGCGCTCAAGAAGAACCGGGTGCAACTGGATTTCGCGCCGCGCTCGATGGAGCGCCTGAACGCCCTCAAGACGAAGACTGAAGCGGCTTCCTATGCGGAAGTCGTGAAGAACGCTCTGCGGCTGTATGAGGCACTGATCGAAGAGACCGAGAGCGGGAAGCAGTTTCTGGTCCGCAACCCGGACGGAGCGGTGGCACCTTTCAGGCTGTTTCTGTAATCGAGGCGGAATTGTCCCGAGGCGTGTGAGGAACGTCACCGTGCAAGGCCTCATGCAGCGGCGCGACCTGATGATCTCTTCGCTCCTCGATCATGCCGCCCGTCACCACGGCAATGCCGAGATCGTTTCGCGCCGGGACGACGGCACGCGCGCGCGCAGCACCTATGCTCAACTGTCCCGGCGAGCTCGCCGTCTGGCGCAGGTGCTGCACGGCCTGGGCGTCAGGCCCGGCGACCGGGTGGCCACGCTGGCGATGAACAGCGACCGCCATCTCGAGCTCTACTACGCAATCGCCGGCATCGGCGCCGTCTGCAACACCATCAATCCCCGATTGGCACAGGACGACATCGCCTACATCGCCTCGCACGCCGAAATCGGCGTGATCTTCGCCGATCCCGACTTCCTGCCGATCGTGCAGGCCGTCGCGGGGACACTGACGGGCCTGCTGCGTCACGTCGTGACGCTGAGCGACGAGGCCGCGGCGGACTGCACCTTGCCCGGGGGAATGGTGCTGCACGGCTATGAAACCCTGATGCAGGGCGTTTCCGGCGCGTTCGACTTTCCCTCTTTCGACGAGAACACCGCCTCCGCCCTCTGCTACACCTCCGGCACCACCGGCCGTCCGAAGGGCGTGCTCTATTCGCACCGCTCGACGGTGCTGCACGCCATGATGATGAATTTCGCCGACACCGCGGCGCTGCGCGCGGTCGACCGCGTGATGCCGATCGTGCCGATGTTTCACGCCCAGGCCTGGGGCCTTGCATTCGCGGCGCCGATCGCCGGGGCGGCGCTGGTGCTGCCGGGGAGACATCTCGATCCGGTCTCGCTGCTCGACCTGCTGAACCGGGAGCGCGTCACCGTCGCCGCCGGCGTGCCGACGGTGTGGCTCGGCCTGCTCGACCACCAGCGCCGGACCGGTGCGCGCCTCGACACACTGCAGCGCATCATGAGCGGGGGCTCCGCCTTTCCGCGCGCGCTGATCGCCGAATACGAAGCGCAGGGCATCGCCTGTTCGCACGCCTGGGGCATGACCGAGAGCAGCCCGGTCGCCACCTACAACGCCCCCAAGCCCGGGAACGCCGAACTCGACGGGGAAGCGCTGCTGGACCGGAAGGCCACTCAGGGCCGCGCCGTCTTCGGCATCGATGTCCGCGCCGAGAACGACAGCGGCGAAGCGCCGTGGGACGGCAAGACCCCGGGCAATCTGGTCTTCCGTGGTCACTGGGTAGCCGGCGGCTATTACCGGGAGCCGGAGACGGCGGTCGGCCCTGAAGGCTGGTTTCCGACCGGCGACGTCGGCGTGATCGACAGCGAGGGATACGTCCTGCTCACCGACCGGACCAAGGACCTGATCAAGTCGGGCGGCGAATGGATCAGCTCGATCGCCCTCGAGAATATCGCCGTCGGCCATCCCGACATCGCCGAGGCCGCCGCCATCGCCGTGCCGGATGCGCGATGGGGCGAGCGGCCGCTGCTGCTCCTGGTGCCGCGCGAGGGCTGTTCGCCGGCGCCGGAGGCGGTGCGTGCGTTCTTCCGGGGCAAGCTGCCGAGCTGGTCCATCCCCGACCGTGTGGTGGTGGTCGACAGCCTGCCGCACGGCGCCACCGGCAAGATCCTGAAGACCGAGCTGCGGCGCATCTACGCGGCGTAGCCGGCTCGCCGGAGCGGATGCTGCACCCCGTCCGGTTTGCTGTAGGCTGCCGGCATGACTGTGAGCCAGCCCGCGAATTTTCCGCCGGCCAAGCGCCTCGGCCGCGGGGCGGAGCTGCCCGGGGGCATCGATGAGCGTGCCGCCGCGGTGCTGCGCGAGATCGTCGAGCAGTACGTCGAGACCGGCGAGCCGGTCGGCAGCCGCACCCTCTCGCGCCGCCTGCCGATCGCCGTATCGCCCGCCACCATCCGCAACGTCATGGCCGACCTCACCGAGGCCGGGCTGCTCTTCGCGCCGCACACCTCGGCCGGCCGCCTGCCCACCGACCAGGGGCTGCGCCTGTTCGTCGACGGCCTGCTGCAGTTCGGCGACCTCTCGGAGGAGGAGCAGCAGGCCATCGGCACCACGCTGGAGGCACGCGGCCGCAGCCTGGAGGACACGCTCGCCGAGGCCAGCACCATGCTCTCCGGCCTCTCCGCCGCCGCCGGCATGGTGCTGGCGCCGAAGACGGAGGGTGCGGTCCGCCATATCGAGTTCGTGCCGCTGGGCTCCGGCCGCGCGCTGGTGATCCTGGTCGGCGCCGACGGCCAGGTGGAGAACCGGGTGTTCGAGACGCCGCCCGGCCTGCCGCCCTCCGCCCTCACCCAGGCCGGGAATTACCTCAACGCCCGCCTCTCCGGCCTTCCCCTGGCCGAGCTGCGCGCCATCGTCGCCGACGAGATCGCCGCCAACCGCACCGAGCTCGACGCGCTGGCCGCCAAGGTGGTGGAGGCTGGGCTCGCCACCTGGACCGGCGAGGGCCGCGGCGGCAGCCTGATCGTGCGCGGCCAGGCCCGCCTGCTCGCCGACATCACCCAGATCGAGCGCCTCGCCGCCATCCAGGGCCTGTTCGAGCGGCTGGAGACCCAGGAGACCATGCTCCGGCTGCTCGAACTGGCCGAGCAGTCCGAGGGGGTGCGCATCTTCATCGGCGCCGAGAGCGGCGTGTTCGGGGCCTCCGGCGTCTCCATGGTGGTGGCGCCGGCGCGCAACGCCGCCGACCGCATCGTCGGCGCCATCGGCGTCATCGGCCCGACCCGGATCAACTACCGCCGCATCATCCCGGTCGTCGACTACACCGCACGGGTCATCGGCCGGCTGCTCGGCTGAGGCGTTGCGTCAGCAAATCCACTTGCCTGCGCGGCCCCGCCGCCCCAACTGACGGCGACGATGAGCACCCCTGAGCAGACCCCTCCCGAAACGCTGCCCGAGACCCTCCTCGCCGCCAATGACGCCGCGCCCAGCCCGGCCGACAGCCCCGAGCAGGACGCGGCCAGGCGCATCGCCGAGCTGGAAGGCGAGCTCGAGGACATGCGCGACCGCTGGATGCGCAGCGAGGCGGAAATCGCCAACGTCCGCGCCCGCGCCCGGCGCGAGGTGGACGAGACGCGGCAATACGCCGTGCAGAAATTCGCCACCGACATCGTCGAGGCCGCCGAGAACCTGCGTCGCGGCCTCGCCGCCCTGCCGCCGCCCGACCGCCGCGAGCCCGACATCATCACCCGCATGCGCGAGGGCTTCGAAGGCGTGGAACGCAGCTTCCTCGCCACCCTGGAACGCAATGGCATCAAGCGCGAAGACCCGACCGGCACCCCGTTCGACCCCAACCTGCACCAGGCGATGGCCGAGCAGCCCAGCGATCAGCACCCGCCGGGCACCGTCCTGCAGGCATGGAGCTCGGGCTGGACGCTGAACGGGCGTCTGCTGCGCCCGGCCATGGTCGTCGTCGCCAAGCAGGCGGACACGGCGGCCTAGTGGCAGGCCAGGAAATGCGCGCCCTTCGCGCGACGGCAATGCCGACCCAATGCTCTGGGAACCCGCCACGAAGAACAGCCCGCCCCTTGCCCGACCGGGGGCGGCTCAATACATCCAGGACCATCCAAACTCACCCGGGGAGGCGCGCGGTGCTTCGGGCCGCCCGCTTCCGCTGAACAGGAGCCACGCATGAGCCCGACCTCCAGCAAAGTCATCGGCATCGACCTCGGCACGACCAATTCCTGCGTCGCCATCATGGAAGGCAAGGACGTCCGGGTCATCGAGAACAGCGAGGGCGCGCGCACCACGCCCAGCATGGTCGCCTTCGCCGACAGCGGCGAGCGCCTGGTCGGCCAGTCCGCCAAGCGCCAGGCGGTGACCAACCCCACCAATACCCTCTACGCCGTCAAGCGCCTGATCGGCCGCCGCTACGACGACCCGCTGGTCGCCAAGGACAAGGGCATGGTGCCCTACGGCATCGTCCGCGCCGATGGCGGCGACGCCTGGGTCGAGGCGCGCGGCGAGAAATACGCCCCCAGCCAGATCAGCGCCTTCGTGCTCGGCAAGATGAAGGAGACCGCGGAAGCCTATCTCGGCGAGACCGTCGCCCAGGCGGTGATCACCGTGCCGGCCTACTTCAACGACGCCCAGCGCCAGGCCACCAAGGACGCCGGCCGCATCGCCGGCCTCGACGTGCTGCGCATCATCAACGAGCCGACCGCCGCCGCGCTCGCCTACGGCATGGACAAGAAGCACGGCGGCACGATCGCCGTGTACGACCTCGGCGGCGGCACCTTCGACATCTCCGTGCTGGAAATCGGCGACGGCGTGTTCGAGGTGAAGTCCACCAACGGCGACACCTTCCTCGGCGGCGAGGATTTCGACCTCCGCGTCATCGACTACCTCGCGGACGAGTTCAAGCGCGAGCAGGGGATCGATCTGCGCCGCGACAAGCTCGCCCTGCAGCGGCTCAAGGAAGCGGCGGAGAAGGCCAAGATCGAGCTCTCCTCCTCCAAGGAGACCGAGATCAACCTGCCCTTCATCACCGCCGACGCCTCCGGGCCGAAGCACCTCGTAATGAAGCTGTCGCGCGCCAAGCTCGAGAGCCTGGTCGACGACCTGATCACCCGCACGCTCGAGCCCTGCCGCGCCGCGCTGAAGGACGCCGGCGTCACGGCGGGCGAGATCGACGACGTCATCCTGGTCGGCGGCATGACCCGCATGCCGAAGGTCATCGAGACGGTGAAGCAGTTCTTCGGCCGCGAGCCCGCGCGCAACGTCAATCCTGACGAGGTCGTGGCGATCGGCGCTGCCATCCAGGGCGCCGTGCTCAAGGGCGACGTCAAGGACGTGCTGCTGCTCGACGTGACGCCGCTGTCGCTCGGCATCGAGACGCTCGGTGGCGTGTTCACCCGGCTGATCGACCGCAACACCACGATCCCGACCAAGAAGTCGCAGGTGTTCAGCACCGCCGATGACGGGCAGACCGCGGTCACCATCAAGGTCTATCAGGGCGAACGCGAAATGGCCGCCGACAACAAGGCGCTCGGCCAGTTCGACCTGGTCGGCATCCCGCCGGCGCCGCGCGGCGTGCCGCAGATCGAGGTGACGTTCGACATCGACGCCAACGGCATCGTCTCGGTGCAGGCGAAGGACAAGGCCACCGGCAAGGAGCAGCAGATCCGCATCCAGGCCAGCGGCGGCCTGACCGACGCCGACATCCAGCGCATGGTCAAGGAGGCGGAGGCCAATGCCGACGCCGACAAGGCGCGGCGCGAGCAGGTCGAGGCGCGCAACCAGGCCGAGGCCCTGGTGCATCAGGTCGAGAAGAACCTGAAGGAGCACGAGGGCAAGATCGCCGCCCAGGACAAGGGTGAGGCCGAGGCGGCGATCGCCGCCGCACGCTCCGCCATGGAAGGCAGCGATGTCGCCGCCCTCAAGCAGGCGACGGAGCGGCTCAGCCAGGCTGCGATGAAGATCGGCGAGGCGATGTATCGCGCGCAGCAGGAAGCGGCGCAGCAGAGCGCGCAGCCGGAGACGGGTCCCGAGGGCCCGTCCGGCGGCGGCGCCGGCCCGAACGGCGAGAAGGTCGTCGACGCCGAGTTCGAGGAAGTCGACGAAAAGAAGAAGAAGTCCGCGTAAGCAAGCGCGGGCTGGCATGAGGTGACGCATCCGCGCTTCGCAAGAGGCGGGTGCGTCCCCCCTCGGCGCCGAGGATTTTGTCGGACCGGTCCGTTGACGGCGCAAGCCGTGCGCGGGAGGCCGCGGAAGGGCTGAGATGGCGAAACAGGACTACTATGCGACGCTCGGCGTCGCACGGGAGGCGAGTGCGGACGAGCTGAAGAAGGCTTATCGCAAGCTCGCAATGCAGTGCCATCCCGACCGGCACCCCAACGACAAGAAGGCTGAAGCCCGGTTCAAGGACATCAACGAAGCCTACGACGTCCTCAAGGACGAGCAGAAGCGCGCCGCCTATGACCGCTTCGGCCACGCCGCCTTCGAGGGCGGCGGTGGCCCGGGCGGCGGCCCGGCCGGCTTCGATTTCGGCGGCGGCGCCGGCCTGCACGACATCTTCGACCAGATGTTCGGCGACTTCATGGGCGGCCGCCGCGGCGGCGTGCGCCCCGGTTCCGATCTGCGCCAGGGCGTGGAAATCACCCTCGAGGACGCGTTCGCCGGCACCAAGGTGCAGACCCGGGTGCAGACGCGCGTCGCCTGCGAGGCCTGCTCCGGCACCGGCTCCGAGGGCAAGGACAAGCAGGCCGAGACCTGCACCACCTGCAACGGGGCCGGCAAGGTCCGCGCGCAGCAGGGCTTCTTCCTCGTCGAGCGCACCTGTCCGACCTGCGGCGGCGCCGGCCGGGTGATCCGCAATCCCTGCCGCGTCTGCAACGGCAGCGGCACGGTGCAGCGCGAGCGCACCCTGCAAGTCGCCATCCCCGCCGGCGTCGAGGACGGCACGCGCATCCGGCTCACCGGCGAGGGCGAGGCCGGCCTGCGGGGCGCGCCGCCCGGCGACCTCTACGTGCATGTGTCGATCCGCCCGCATCCGATCTTCCAGCGCGACGGCGCCAACATCTTCTGCCGGGTGCCGGTGCGCATGAGCCTCGCCGCGCTGGGCGGCGAGGTCGAGGTGCCGGCAATCGACGGCAGCCGTGCCAAGGTGAAAATCCCCGCGGGCACGCAGACCGGCGAGCAATTCCGGCTGCGCGGCAAGGGGTTTTCGGTCTATCGCAGCGCCGCCCGCGGCGACATGTACATCCAGGTCGCCGTCGAAACGCCGCAAGGCCTGAGCCGCCGGCAGCGCGAGCTGCTCGAGGAATTCGAGGCCGAGGCGCAGGGCAAGGGCAGTCCGGAGACCGAAGGCTTCTTCACCCGGGTCAAGGAGTTCTTCGAAGGCCGCAGCTGATCGGCGCCAGCTGATCGGCGATCAAAGGATGAAGCCGAAACCTGCCACCGAAGACCTGTTCGCCCCGACGCCCGCCGAGCCGCCGCCGGGCCCGCGCCCGCTCGCCGACCGGCTGCGCCCGCGCACGCTGCCCGACGTGGTGGGGCAGGAGCACCTGCTCGGCGCCGCCGGAACCATCACCCGCATGCTGGAGCGCGGCTCGCTCGCCAGCCTGATCCTCTGGGGCCCGCCGGGCGTCGGCAAGACCACGATCGCGCGCCTGCTGGCCGAGCAGGCGGGCCTGCACTTCGTCCAGCTCTCGGCGGTGTTTTCCGGGGTCGCCGACCTCAAACGCACTTTCGAGGAAGCCGGCCGGCGGCGCCGCGCCGGCGAGGGCACGCTGCTCTTCGTCGACGAGATCCACCGCTTCAACCGCGCCCAGCAGGACGGTTTCCTCCCCGTCGTGGAGGACGGCACCGTCACCCTGGTCGGCGCCACCACGGAGAACCCGTCCTTCGCGCTGATCGGCGCGCTGCTGTCGCGCTGCCAGGTGCTGGTGCTGCGCCGCCTCGACGATACGGCGCTCGAGCTGCTGCTGGAGCGCGCGGAGGCGGAGACCGGGCGTGCCGCGCCGCTCGATGCGGAGGCCCGTGCCGCGCTGCGCGCCATGGCCGACGGCGACGGCCGCTATCTCCTGAACATGGCGGAGCAGCTTTTCGCGCTGCCGGAGGGCACGGCGCCGCTCGACACCGCGGCGCTTTCGGAGCTGCTGGCGCGCCGCGCCGCCCTCTACGACAAGGACCGCGAAGAGCACTACAACCTGATCTCGGCGCTGCACAAATCGCTGCGCGGCTCGGACCCCGATGCCGCGCTCTACTGGCTGGCGCGCATGCTGACCGGCGGCGAGGACCCGCGCTACATCGCCCGCCGTCTGTTGCGCTTCGCCGCCGAAGATGTCGGCATGGCCGATCCGCAGGCGCTGCCGCACACCCTGGCGGCGTGGGAGAGCTACGAGCGGCTGGGCAGTCCGGAGGGCGAGCTGGCGATCGCCCAGGCCGTCGTCTATCTCGGCACCGCGCCGAAATCGAACGCGCTCTACATGGCGCTCGGCGAGGCGATGCGGGCGGCGAAATCGACCGGCAGCCTGATGCCGCCGGCGCACATCCTGAACGCGCCGACGCGGCTGATGAAGGAGCTCGGCTACGGCCGCGGCTATGCCTACGACCACCAGGCCGAGGAGGCGTTTTCCGGGCAGAACTATTTTCCCGACGGCATGGAGCGCGCCGCGTTCTTCCGGCCGAGCGATCGCGGGTTCGAGCGCGAGATCGGCAAGCGCCTGGCGGTCTGGGCCAGGCTGCGCGCGGAGCGCGGGGGATGAGCGTCGCCACCCGGCTGGTGAGCGAGGACGAGGCCGACATCCGCCTCGATCGCTGGTTCCGCCGCAACTTCCCGGGGGTGACTCAGGGCGCCATCCAGAAGCTCTGCCGCACCGGGCAGGTGCGCGTCGACGGCCGCCGCGCCGAGGCGGCGACGCGGCTCGCCGCCGGTCAGGCGATCCGCATTCCGCCGCTGCCGGCGGCGCCGGCCCCAGCCCCCGCCAGGCCGGTGGATGAGCGGGCTGCCGGGGAATTGCAGGGGCGGGTGCTCTATCGCGACGAGCAGGTGCTCGTGCTGGACAAGCCCTATGGCCTGCCGGTGCAGGGCGGCCCGGGGATCGGCCGGCATCTCGACGGGCTGCTCGACGGGCTGCGTTTCGGGGCGCCGGAGCGACCTCGGCTTGTGCATCGGCTGGATCGGGACACGTCGGGGGTGCTGGTGCTGGCGCGCACGCCGGGGGTAGCCGCGCGGCTGGCGGCCGCCTTTCGCGGGCGTGACGTGCAGAAGGTCTATTGGGCGGTGGTCGCGGGCCGGCCGGTGCCGGTGGCCGGCCGTGTCGATTTGCCCCTGGTGCGGACCGGGCGGCGCGAGGACCGCATCGCGGTGGCCGGTCCTGATGATGCCGACAGCGCCCGCGCGATCACCGATTATCGGACGCTCGATCATGCCGCGCGCCGGCTTGCCTGGCTGGAGCTGTCGCCGCTGACCGGGCGCACTCACCAGTTGCGGGTGCATTGTGCGGCGATCGGCGCCCCGATCCTGGGCGATGCGCGCTACGGCGCGTTGCGCAACACCGACGAGCGCGGCGCGCGCAACACCGCCTTGGTGGAGGGCCTGTCCGATCTGCTGCATTTGCACGCACGGTCGCTGACCCTGCCGCACCCGGCGGGTGGCACCCTCATGGTGCAAGCCGACCTGCCGCCCCACATGGGCGAGACGTTCCGCACGCTGGGGTTCGAGGCGCCGCCCGCCGGCCCGCCGCTTCGTCGCTCGGCGAAGGGGTCCGGGGTCGCCTGACCCCGGTTCTTGGGAGTCTCGGGGATGACGAAAGCCGGCCGCGCACTGATCGCCCTGGCGCTGCTGATTGCCGCGGGCGGTGTGCTGGCATGGCGTGTCGATCCGAACGCCTACAAACCGCGCATCGAGGCGGCCGTCGCGCGCGCGACCGGGCGCACGCTGTCTCTCAACGGCGGGCTGGGCTTGCGGCTGCTGCCGGCGCTGGCGCTGACTGCGGGGGAGGTGGGGTTGTCGAACCCGCCGGGCTTCTCCCGTCCGGAGATGCTGCACGCCGCGGGCTTGCGGGCGCGGATTGCCGTGCTGCCGCTGTTGCGGGGCGAGCTGCGGATCACCCGGCTCACCTTGCTGCGCCCCGATATCCTGCTGGAGACCGATGCTGCGGGGGAGGGCAACTGGCGATTTGTCCCGCCCGTGCATCCGGGGTCCGCCAGGGCGGCGGCAAGCGGCGGCCATTCGGCTTCGCGCACCACCGTCGCTCTCGACGCCGTGCGGATCGAGGACGGCACGATCGGCTGGCGCGACGGGCGCACCGGTCGCGCACTCGCGGTGCGCGTGGCGCGTCTGGATGCCGGTTCGGCTGCCGCCGAGGCGCCGGTCAGTCTGACGGCGCAGGGCGCCTTTCGCGCGACCCCGTTCAGGCTCTCGGCGAACCTGCCGCCGTTGCGTGACCTGCT
>JAFAYM010000145.1 GCA_019240395.1 Acidisphaera sp.
CCAGACTCAGCGTTCCGAGATCGGCGAACCCGCACACCCCGTCGACCACCAGGTCGCGCACCGCGTGCCCGGTCGCCGGCGACAGGCCGAAGCCGACGCTGGAGAGCGTTGCCACCACCACGTTGCCCATGCGCTCGAGCACCGGCCGGCCGTCCGGCGTGTTCTCGATTATGCCGGCCCAGCTGCGTATCACCCGCGCATGTGCCGCGCGCGGAAACAGTGCGGCCAGCCGCGCCGCGATGTTGCGCATCAGCGGCGTGCTGGAGCGCGGCGGCACCGCATTGCCGGTGTCCTCCAGCCACTCATGCGGCCCACCGCCATAGGCGAGATTGCCGCGCAGCGTCTGCCGCCCGTAGAGCCCGTTGCCGTCCACGCCGCCGAGCGGCATCAGCGGCAGCTTCTCCGTCACGATCATTTCGGCGCGCGCCGGCACCATCGGCACATCCACGCCGATCGTGCGCGCCAGCCGGTTGATCTGCGGCCCGGCGGCGAGCACCAGCGTGTCGCAGCCCAGCTCCCCGCGATCGGTGCGCACGCCGGTCACCTTGTCGCCCGCGGTGGTGAACCCGGTCACCGTGGTGTGCTGCATCAACCGCCCGCCATGGTCCTGCATGGCCCAGGCATAGGCCTGCACCGTGCGCTGCGGATTGGCGTGGCCGCCGAAATGGTGGAGGTATCCGCCCGCGACGTTGTCGCCCGCCAGCGGCACCAACTCGCGCAGCTGCCTGGCATCGAGCCGCTCGGAGACGAAGCCCTGGCGAATGGCGTGCTGCCGCGCCCGGCCGTAGAGCTCCATCTGGACCTCGTCCAACGCCATGCGGACACGCCGCGGCCGGAACTCCGTGGGATAGCCGAGCAGCTCGTCCATCTGCGGCCAGAGACGCTGCTCCTCACGAAACAGCGGGCTGAAGGGATGCGTGCAGCCGCCGCCGTTGCGTCCCGACGCCTCCCAGCCGACGATGCCCTTGTCCACCACCAGCACGTCGACGCCCTCGCGCGCGAGCCACCATCCCGCGGAGAGCCCGGTGGCGCCGCCGCCGACGATCACCACGGCAGCGCCGCGCGTCTCGCTCATGTCACTTGCCCTCCACCGGCGTGTCGTCGATGTCGCGGGTGGCGACGGTGTAGTGGCGCGGTGCATCCCAGAACGGCACGTATTGCGGCTTCATGCCGAACCAGACGTCCCAGTGCTCGGTCATCTCCGCCGATTCATCGGTGTCGGCAGCCAGTGCCAGCGGGATCGGCCGCACCGGCGCGCGATGGCTGGCAAGCGGGATCCTTTCCAACGTCGTGCCGGCGCCGAGCGCCAGCAGGGCGGCGACCTGCTCGCGACAGCGTCGACCCTGGCAGATTCCCATGCCGGCGCGGGTCAGGCGCTTCACCTGGTCTGGGTTGGGCGCGCCCTCGCCCAGCAGCGTGACCAGGTCGCGCCGGTTGCGCCGGTCGCCCGGCCAATCCAGATAGCGCGGCGGGCGCACCTCCAGGATCTCGCGCGCGGTGACCTCTTCGCACTGGCAGACCAAGGGTTCGCCGCCCGCCTCGATGACGCTGGAACGCACCCAGTCGAGCCGATAGGCCCCCAGATCGTATGTCGCAGGCTCCGGGGATGGCGGCGCCTCGGCAGCGTCGGCCGTCATGCCGAGAGAGGCTGCGACAGCCTCCGCGGCACGTCTCCCCTCGGCGCGCGCGATCGCCGGATCGAGCGTTTTCGCCGCCCAGATGCCGGCGCAATCCCCGACCGCATAGACCGCCGGCACGGAGGTCCGCTGCGACGCATCGATGATCGGCACGTGGCCGCCGCGCTCCGGCACGAAACCGATGCGGCAGGCGAGCGCGTCGAGCAGCTCGACGACCGGGATCGCGCCGACGCCGAGCAGGATGGCGTCGCACTCGATGCGCCGGCCGGGGCCGCCGGGCGGGCCGATCCAGGCCGCCGCAACGCCATCGGCATCCCCTTCGGCGCGCTGCACGATCTGCCCGCAAAAAAGCTCCACCCCATCCTCGGCGAGCGCCTGCACCAGAGCCCGGGGTCCGACGGGTGCGCTCGCCGCCTCCACAACCGCGGCGATCGTCACACCCTGCGCGCGCAGCGTCGCCGCAGTGGCCAGCGCCTCCGCGCTGCTGCCGAGCACCACGGCACGCCGCACATCGAGCGCGCCGTAGCGCTCGAGCAGACGCTGCGCCGCGGTGATGCCGAGCACGCCCGGCAACTCCCAGCCGGGAAAGGCGAGCCCCATGTCGCGCCGGCCCGCGGCGATGATCATGCGCTCGCAGCCGAGCATCCAGGAGCGTTCGCCGTCGGCGAGGCCGGCGACCGGGCCGGGCAGCCAGCCGACGCTCGGCCCGTTGCCGTAGATGCCCCAGACCGCGGTGCCGAGCCGCACATCGACACCGGCATCGAACGCCTCGGTGATCGCCGGGTCACTCGCCACGAAGGCCTCCAGCATGGCGTTGCGGTTGCGCGCCACGCCGCCGATGCGCTGGCCGAATTGCAGCGGTATGTCGTCGCCCATCGCGGCGACCGGCACCGGGTTCTCGTCGGCGAGCACGACCTTGAGCCCGAGGCGGGCGGCCTGCACTGCCGCGGCGAGCCCCGCCGGCCCGGCGCCGACCACCAGCAGCTGCGTATGCTCGGCCAGATGCAGCGTCTTGCCGTGGACGGATTTCGGGTCCTCGTGGAAGGCGGCCATCGCGCGGTCCCCATCAGCGGCGGCGCATTGAGGCATGCGGGGCGGGGTGACGCAACGCCCCGGCGCTCGCGCCGGCATGCCACCTCATCGCTGGCGCCGGCGCCCCGCGTCGGCGATAGTCCGGGGAGAAACCTGAACAAGCGATTGGGGAGCCGATGAGCGACCAGGAAGACACGCAGATCCGCCGCCGCCCATTCATCGCCGGCGGCGCCAGCCTGCTCGGCGCGGTGCTGGCGGGAGCCCGGCCGGCCGCAGCCCAGAGCGCTGCCCGTCGCGAGACCTTGGTGATCGGGCTCGACATCAGCGACACGATCTCCCTCGATCCGGCGCGCGTTGCCCAGTATTCGAACCCGCTCCCGGCGCACGCCGCGTATGACTCGCTGGTCACCTTCGCGCCTGGCGACTACGTCAACCCCAAGCCGGCGCTGGCGACGGAGTGGAGCACCCAGCCGGACGGCAAGACCATCCGCTTCAAGCTGCGTCCGGACGTGAAATTCGCCTCCGGCAACAAGCTGACCGCCGAGGACGTGCAGTTCGGCTTCGAGCGGCTGATCAACCTCAAGGACCAGCCGCAGCAATACATCGCCCATGTCGACCACGTGACCGCGGTCGATCCCGAGACGGTGGACATCGTGCTCAGCGATCCCACGCAGCCGCTGCTCGGCATCATCGCCGCGCCGGAATTCGTGCCGATGGAGAAGGCACTGGTCACCCAGCATGGCGGCACCGATGCGCCGGACGCCAAGGAGAAGGACAAGGCGACGGACTGGCTGAACAGCAACTCCGCCGGCACCGGCCCGTATCGGCTGACCGGCTGGCAGCGCAACCAGCAGATCCAGATGGTGCGCAACCCGCATTACTGGAACGGCGCGCCCGGCTACGAGCGGGTGCTGATCCGCCACATGAGCGAGAGCGCCGCGCAGCTGCTGGCGCTGCAGCGCGGCGACATCGACATCGCCTTCAATCTGATCCCCGAGCAGGTCGCCACCGTCAAGGCCGATCCGAACCTCGCGATCATGGCGGCGACCAGCCTCGATTTCATCTACATGGCCGTCGTCGAGGCGCCGAGCAACCCGGCGCTGCAGAACAAGGCGGCGCGACAGGCGATCGGCTACGCCATCGACTATGACGGCATCATCCGCAACCTGATCGGCGGCCACGCGATACGGCCGGTGAGCTTCCTGCCGGTCGGCGTCAACGGCTCGACCGAGGAGCTCACCAAGGAGATCGGCTTTCGCGAAGATCTGCCGCGGGCGAAAAAGCTGCTGGCGGACGCCGGCATGCCCGACGGCTTCAGCTTCCAGCTCGCCTACGGCAATGCGGTGATCGCCGGCGTCTCGTATCAGGATCTCGGCTTGAAGATACAATCCGACCTGGCGCGCGTCGGCATCAAGGCGGAGCTGGCGCCGATGGACCAGCTCAACCTGCGCACCATGTATCTCGGCGGCAAGGCGCAGGCGGTGCTGACCTTCTGGAACCCGCCGGGCCCGGAGAACCTGCTGTGGTCCGGCGCCAGCATCAACCGCGTCGCCGGCCGCGTGCACTGGACTGTGCCGCCGGAGGTCCGCAAGCTGGTCGCCGATGCCGCCGCCGAGCGCGACCTGGCGAAATCCGCTGCTCTCTACAAGAAATATCAGGAAGTGATGGTGGACGAGGCAAACCAATTCGTGCTGATCCAGCCGATCTATCAGATCGGCGTGCGCAAGAGCGTCGCCGGCCTGCAGCTCACCGCTGCCGGCTGGATGGCCGAGCTCGATCACGTCAAGCCGGCCTGACACGCCCACAATGATCCTCTTGGCATGATCCGTTATACCGCCTCGCGGCTGGTCACCGCGTGCGTCATGGTGGTGCTGGCGAGCCTGGTCATTTTCCTGATCGCCAACACCGTTCCCGGCGATCCCGTGCTGAGCCAGCTCGGCGACCTCGCGGCGTCCAACCCGGTGACGGTTGCCGAGTTCCGCCACAAATGGGGCCTCGATCTGCCGCTCTGGGATCGCTACTGGATCTTCCTGCGGGGTTTGCTGCACGGCGATTTCGGCATCTCGCTGGTCTCCCGCCGGCCGGTGCTGCAGGACATCGAGGACTACGCGCCGGCCACCATCGAGCTGGCGACGATCGCCTTCCTG
>JAFAYM010000158.1 GCA_019240395.1 Acidisphaera sp.
ATTGGCCGCTGGCAAGGACGCGTCGTCGGCGCGATCTTCCTCGGGCTTGGCATCCGGTTGGCGTTGCAGGAACGGTAATCCGTGATGCCGAGAGGCACATCGTTTCAATACCGGAAAATAACTAGCTTGAAAGGCACTGCACCATGACCTCGCCCACAAGCGATCGAGCCAGCACCGTCCTACTCGTGGGAGCGTCGCGTGGCCTCGGGGAAGCCATGGCGGGCGAGTTCCTGAAGAAGGGGTGGAATGTGGTCGGTACGGTTCGCGGCAGCACCAGAACCAAGCTGCACGATTTGGCGGCTGAGTCCGGAGGCCGGGTCGAGATCGAGCATCTCGACATTACCGAACCGGATCAGATCACGGCGCTGCGCCAGCGTCGTTCTGGCCAAAGCTTCGACATGCTGTTCGTGAACGCCGGCACGGCAAACCAGAATCAGGGCGAGACTATCGCCGAAACATCGACGGACGAGTTCGTTCGCGTGATGCTCACCAATGCGCTCGGCGTTATGCGTACCGTCGAAGGATTGCAGGACCTGGTCCGTCCGGACGGCATCATCGGTGTGATGTCATCGGGGCAGGGCAGCATCGGCAACAATACGAATGGCGGGCACGAGGTCTATCGCGGCAGCAAGGCGGCGCTGAACCAGTACATGCGAAGCTACGCTGCTCGCCACGCCGATGGCCAGCGCGCGATGGTGCTGATGGCGCCGGGCTGGGTCCGCACCGAACTAGGCGGGCCGAAGGCGCCGCTCGCCATTGAGGAGAGTGTCCCGCACGTCGTCGACGTGCTCGTCGCACAGCAGGGTAGGCCCGGTTTGCAGTATCTCGACCGCAACGGGACGACCGTTCCTTGGTAAGGCTGGCCCTTAGTGCCCATCTATGAACAAGTTGAGTCGGGTGAGTCGGATGTGATTCGATGCTCCACGGTCGAGTCGCTGGAGTGGTTGAATGTGGACGGTGGACAATCGTGGTCGGTATGACCGAAGCAAGCTGCGCTACCCGAGCGATCTGACCGATGCGGAGTGGGAGCTGATCAGGCGGCTCATTCCTGCGGCCAAGCGAGGTGGCAACAAGCGCACGGTCGATGTGCGCGAGGTGGTCAATGGGCTGATGTATGTGCTGGGCACGGGATGCCAGTGGGCGGCGATCCCGAAGGATTTGCCACCGCGCAGCACGGTGAACAGCTACTTCAAGCGCTGGGAGCATGATCGCACGCTGGACCGGCTGCAGCACGTGCTCTACGTCGCCTGCCGCGAGCAGGCGGGATGCCAAGCCAGCCCGACAGCCGGCATTATCGACAGCCAGAGCGTCAAGAGCGCGGAAAAAGATGCTATGGGGCGGGCGGCGAGGGTGAGGCACCATCGACGCTGCCAAGCAACCGATGGAGAGCCCCATGTCTCGAGTGGATGACCTGAGCCGTTCCCTCACCGCCTTGGATCAGGATAGCACGCTGATCGCGGTGATCGAGATGAGCCTGACCAGCTGGTTGGTCGCTGGGATCGTTCCTGGCCTCAGCCGCGCGCCGTTGAAGAAGCTCGAGGCGGACGAGGCTAGCGTCTTGCGGCAGCTGCATCGCTGGCGCGACGAGGCGACGAAGGCTGGGCGGCACATCAAGCGCATGGTGGTGGCCTTTGAGGCCGGTCGTGACGGGTTTTGGCTGGCGCGTTGGCTTCGGGTCCGCGGCGTCGAGGCCCACGTCATTCACGCGGCCAGCGTGGCGGTGTCGCGGGAGCATCGGCGGGCGAAGACCGATCGTCTCGACACGGAGATGCTCAAGCGGGCCTTTCTCGGCTGGCTGCGGGGAGAGGCGGAGCATTGCCAGATGGCGGCGGTTCCGACGCTGGCGGAAGAGGATGCGCGGCGTCCGAACCGCGAGCGGGATTGTCTGGTCCGGGAGCGGACACGGATCGTCAATCGGATGAAGGGCGCCTTGGTTCGATTGGGCATCCGGTCGTTCAATCCGAAGCTTCGCAAGGCTGCTGAACGACTGGGCGACCTGGTCACCCCGGACGGCGAGGCACTGCCGCCGAACACGCTTGCTGAATTGCGGCGCGACCTGGCGCGGTTGGCGCTGATCCGCGAGCAGATCGCGGCCATCGAGACAAGGCGTTTGGAACGGCTTGAGCGGGCTGATCAGGATGGGCCACACGCGATGGTGCGCCTGATCGCGCGGGTGGTGGGGGTCGGCATCGAGACGGCGGATATGCTCGTGCATGAGATCCTGTCGCGTCACCTGCGGGACCACAAAGCCCTGGCGCGCTATGCGGGCCTCACGGGCTCGCCCGACGAGAGTGGCAGCCGGCGGCGCGAGAAGGGACTGGCCCGGGCCGGCAATGGCCGGGTCCGTCGCGGCATGATCCAACTTGCCTGGCGTTTCCTGCGCTTTCAGGAAGCGAGTGTTTTGGCCAAATGGTATCACGCCCGCACGCAGAACGCCGCGGGCACGCGCAAGAAGATGATCGTGGCACTCGCGCGGAAATTGCTCATCGCGTTGTGGCGTTTGGCGACGACCGGCTCGGTGCCGGACGGCATCACGCTACGCGCGGCAGCGTGAGCAGCGATCACGCGGGTTTTGCCCGCATCAGGTTTTAACGTTCCGGCGCACCGGACCCACGGCTCGCCGATCCCGTTCGAGGTGGCGTTATCCGTAGCCCCCCTATGGCCTCTGTGCCGGGAAAAAGAATGGATACGCCGCCTCGGAGCTTCGCCGCCGATGCGTATGACCGCATCATGGTTCGGGTTCGAAGGACCCTGCCGGATACAAGGCTGTGGCGCGAAGTTTTGCGCCCGCGGGCAAGCTCCGCCTCGGACAGGTCGAGAGCGTGGTCGGGCATGGGCGGGTCGTTCCGACCGACCTGATCGATGATCGCGCCGTGCTCGCCGCCGCCAGGACGAGGCAGGGCGAAACGGAGAGACCCCAGCCGAACCGAGAGACTCCATCCTATTCCGTTACGTGACGGAGAACCCCGATGCCCAGAGGTCGCCCACCGAGCGGTGAACACGCCCTCAGCAATGCCGAACGACAGGCCCGCTACCGAGCCAAGCTACAGGCCAAACAACCACCGCGAGTCCTCTACCGACGACCGGCGGACCGGCGCACCCGACCTCAGCGTTGGCTCGCTGCCGTCAACGAACTGGCCCAGCTCCAAGCAGAATACGCCGCCTGGTACGACGCCCTGCCTGACAGCCTTCGAGACACCGCCAGTGCCGAGGCTCTTCTGGCCATTGTTGATCTCGATCTCGACGAGCTTGCCGCCATCGTACCGCCGCGAGGCTTTGGGCGCGACTGAGGTACAAAAGCTGAGGGAACACGCGATAAAATCCCTTGACAGCAAACCCATACAAGGGGGCGCTCGGACCCGTCCGGCTTCGATGCCGGCAAGAAGATCAAGGGCAAGAAGCGTCACATCCTTGTCGATACACAAGGCTTGCTGATGCAGGCCATCGTGCATGCCGCCGACGTCCAGGACCGCGACGGCGGCGTGCTGCTGATGGCCTCGTTGTTTGGGCTCTACCCGTTCCTGCTTAAGCTGTACGCCGACAGCGGCTATCAGGGACCGAAGTTCCAGGACGGGCTGGCCTATGTCTGCCGTCAGGTCAACGTCGAGATCGTCAAGCGCTCCGATGCGGGCCGCTTCGTCGTCCTGCCCAGGCGTTGGATCGTCGAGCGCACCATAGCCTGGCTCAACCGTTGCCGCCGCCTGGCCAAGGATTGGGAGCGTTTCAACCGCAATGCACTCGCGTTCCTACGCTGGGCGTCGATCAGGCTGATGATTCGAAAGCTATGTCAGACCAGCGTATGATCTTGGATGGACTCTTAGAACAACTCCGGTCATGCTGGTTTCCGTGAGTGGGGCGCTCATTCGGGCGGGGACAGCAGGTTTTCGAGCGGATAGTGCCGCTTGACGAATATCGTTTTGATCACGACATAGCTGAAATACTTCTCGATCCCGATTGCCATCTCGAGAAGCCGCTCCATCACCTCCTGATAGTGCGGGACGTTGCGGACCAGGAACTTCAGCAGATAGTCGTAACCGCCGCTGACCAGATGACACTCGACGACCTCGTCCACCTTGCGGACGTAGCTCTCGAAGCGTGCGAAATCGGCGACCCGGTGGTCCGACAGAGTCACCTCCGTGAACACGATTTGCGTGTCGCCGAGCTTCTGCAACTGGATGTGGGCGCCGTATCCGGCGATATAGCCGGCCTTCTCCAGCCGCTTCACCCGAACCAGGCACGGGC
>JAFAYM010000263.1 GCA_019240395.1 Acidisphaera sp.
GCGGGATTTCGGGCTGCGGCGGGGTGTCGTCGGGGATTGCGGGCGGGTTGGTGGGTGGCGGGGCGGCGGGGGGCTGGCCGGCTTGCCAGGGCGTGTTCATGCGGGGTGTTCCTCAGCTGCGGCGGGCGAGACGGAGGTCGGCGGCGATCTGGTCGGCGGCCTGGCGGATCTCGATGCCGCCGTAGCCGCGCTCCAGGCGGCGGATGGTGAAGTGCACCCGCGCCAGGTTGCGGTAGTGATCGAGGAAGACGCTGTTGACCAGCGCGCCGGACGCCGCGCCGAGCAGCGGCACCGCCTGCACGGCCAGCTTCTCGGAGATGCGCAGGCCGTAGCGGGCGGCGATCTGCGAGAGCAGCAGCATCATCGGCCGGCCATGCATGGCGAAGCGCATGCTCCAGTAGCCGAACTCCGGCTCCTCGGTCTCGCCGGCGAGTGGCGGGCCGCCGAAGGCGAAGACCTCCAGGCAGGCCTGGCGCGAGGACTCGCTCTGCAGGTCCTCGCCCTCCTCGCGGGCGATGGCGGCGATGTTGCGCATGATCAGCAGGGTGGTGAGCGTGGCGTCGGGCAGGAAGCCGGGCAGGCCGGTGAAGCCGCCGACGGCGCCGGTGAATGCGGCGACCAGGCGGGCGCGGCGCGGGCGGGCGGCCCAGTCGTCCTCGGCGATGCCGAGCACGGCGACGTCGAAGGCGCGGGCCAGCGCCTGCTCGGCGATACCCTGCAGCTTGCCCGACAGGGTGGAGGACAGATTCAGGTTGCGCAGGCCGTAGGCGGCGGCGCTGCCGAAGAGGGTGGCGAGCAGGTCGGCGGCGCGCACCACCAGGCCGCGGCTGGATTGCAGGCGGCGAACGGCGTCGGTCAGGGACGAGCGGTCGGCGTCGCTCAGGCTGGGCATCAGGTCGGACATTGCGGGGCCTCCGGGAGGGGAACGCAGAAGTAAGGCCAGGGCTCCGCCGCAAGCGCTGCAGCATGGGACCCGCTGGGGTCCGTCGACCCCAGACCCCATTACTTAAGTAACGGATTCCAAAGGCTCCGCCTTTGGCGGGGTCGAGGGGCAGAGCCCCTCGCCTTACTTCGCCAGCCTTCTCGCCGTCTGCAGCAGCATCCGGCGATCCTCGGGCCGGCATTCCCGGAAGAGCCGCAGCAGGGCCAGCTCCTCGCCCGTCTCGGCGCGGGTCGGGGCGAACTTGTCATGCCCATGCAGCAGGAACTCGGCGGAGACGTCGAGCGCGCCGGCGATGCGGGCGAGGTTGTCGCGGAGCTGGCCGGCGCGGTCCGTCTCCCATTGCGCGACGGCGCTGCGCGAGACGCCGGTGGCGGCGGCCAGCTCGTCCTGCGTCCAGCCGCGCTCGCGCCTGGTGGCGCGGATCCGCTCGCCGACGGTTTCGGGCGTGTCCATGGCGGCAGTGTAGGTGAGGCTCGCTAACTTTTCCAGAAGGAAAGGTTGACCAAGAACGTTAGTGATACTAACATTCCTGGTGAACGTCCCAGGAGCTGAGTCCGATGCCGCAGAAACTCGTCTGGTCCGTCCCGCGGGACACTCAGCTGCGGCGGCTGCGCGCCGAGGGCAATTCCTGGGATGCCATCGCCGCGGCGCTCGGCATCAGCCGGAATGCGGCGATCGAGCGCGGGCGCAAGGTGGGCGCGCGGCTGCCGCCGTCCGAGCACGTGCCCGAGCCGGAGGACCCGGAGCGGCCGCCGCTGGCCTCGGGGCACGCGGTGAGCTGGGCGGCGATCACCGAGGGCACGCTGCTGGCCGGCACCGCCTATCCGCTGCCGACGGGATAATCCCGTGCGCATGCACGGGCTGGATCCCCCGGCGCAGCACCGGGCGGCGATGGTGTTCGGCCGGCTGTTGGCTGAGGGTCGGCTGAGCGAGGCCGAGTGCCTGCCGGCGCTGCTGGCGGCGGCGACGCGGGCCAGCCCGGGAACCGACGCGTCGGGGATGCGCATGCGCCTGGTGCACCGGCTGCGCGACAGCGCGCGGGACTGGGCGGCGGCGCGGGAGCAGGCGGCGCGGGCGGTGCAGGCGGCGATCGCGCCGCTGCTCGCGCGGTGGGCGACGCCGGAGGCCATCCTGCGGGCGGCGGCAAAGGCCAATGACGGGGTGCTGGCGGCCGAGGAGGTCGCGGCACTTGCCGCCGGGGCCGCGCAGCGGGCGCTGCGGCAGCTGGCGCTGCGGCGTGGCTGAAATCTGGGATCTGTGGGAGGCGCGGCGCGGTGCGCTGCAGGCGGCATCGCCGCTGGCGGCGGTGGCCGCCGGCCTGCCGGCGCCGGCGGAAATCCCGCCGCGGGAGTGGCTCTACGGCACCAGCCTGATCCGGCGGTTCGTCAGCATCCTGGTGGCGCCGGGCGGGGTCGGCAAATCCTCGCTGGCGCTCGCCCAGGCGCTGGCGCTGGCGACCGGCGCGGATTTTCTCGGCGAGCGGGTGCATCACTCGGTGCGGGTCTGGGTGCTCAACCTCGAGGACCCGCGCGAGGAGCTGCACCGGCGGGTGGCGGCGCTGATGCTGCGCCATCGCATCGAGCCGGCGGCGGTGGCGGGGCGGTTCTTCCTCCACTCCGGGCGGGAGCGGCGGGTGACCGTCGCCGCACTCGGGCCGGACGGCGCGGTGATCCATCCCGACCGCGACGCGATCATCGCCGCGGCGCGCGAGGCGGAGATCGGCTGCATCACCGTCGATCCGTTCGTGAAATCGCACGCGCTCGAGGAGAACTCGAACCCGCACATGGATGCGGCGGCGACGGCGTGGGCGGAGATCGCCGAGGCGACCGGGGCGGCGGTGCAGCTGGTGCACCACGTGCGCAAGGGCACGCCCGGCGTGGCGCCGGATGTCGATGCGGCGCGCGGCGGCAAGGCGCTGACCGACGCGGCGCGCGCGGCGCTGCTGCTGACGCCGATGACGCCGGCGGAGGCCGAGCAGCTCGGCGTCGCGGAGGCGGAGCGCTGGCGGCATGTGCGGCTGGATGACGCCAAGGCGAACATGGCGCCGCGCGCCAGCCGGGCGGCGTGGTTCCGGCTGGACACGATCAATCTCGGCAATGCGACGGCGCTCTATCCGCACGGCGACAACGTCGCGG
Source organism: Acidisphaera sp. (assembly GCA_019240395.1). Classification (GTDB taxonomy): domain Bacteria; phylum Pseudomonadota; class Alphaproteobacteria; order Acetobacterales; family Acetobacteraceae; genus JAFAYA01. Next base: position 3,079 of record JAFAYM010000263.1, read on the forward strand.
CGATCGCGGCGTGGAAGGCGGAGAGCGTGTGGTCGCGGCTGTCGCCGGAGGCCTGCAACGGGGCGCTCGATCAGATCGCGCGCGGGCCGGAGCCGGGGCTGCTCTATGCCGCGCATCGGCGCGGGCGCGGCGCGGAGCGCTGGGCCGGGCGGGTGCTGATGGAGGATTTCAGCCTGTCGGAGGGCCAGGCCGCCGAGGTGATCGGCACCTGGCTGAAGACCGGACTGCTGATGGAGACCGCCTATCGCGACAGCGCGCAGCGCAAGACGCGCTACGGCGTCGCGGTGGTCGATGCGCGCCGGCCGAGTGCCGCGCGCCCTGCCCGCAAAGGAGCCGAGCCGTGAGCAAGATTTCGTCCGATGGGAATGGCGCGCTGCGTGGCGCGGGACATGGCGCAGATGGGGCGGCCGGTGGTGCCGCGCCATATCCCCCTGGCTCTGCCAGGGGGTATGGCGCTGTCGGCGAGCGTCCTAAAGCGACCCAGGGAGCAACCGGGGCGGCGGGGAATGGCGCGCGGCATGGCGCGCCGGTGGACGCCGAGCTGGTGATCTATCGGCTGGAGGAGGCGGGGGCGACGCTGATCTCGCTACCGCCGGGCGGCTACAGCACGCAGCTGCGGACCGGGTCGATGGAGATCGTGCGCAGTGCGTTGGAGAGCTACGGCTGGACCGACAAGCGCCTGCGCCCGGCGGTGCCGTCGGCGGCGCGAATCACCCGGATGGACGAGGCGCTGGGGTGGATTCCGCTGATCCCGCGGGATCGCTATGTGCTGCGGCGGATCGTCGGCGCGCGGGCGTTGGTCAGCCCGATCACCGAGCGGCATCTGTATGCGTGGCGGCGGCTGGGCGCGCTGATCGGTGCCGACCACAAGGCGGTGCAGCGCTGGCACGCGCAGGGGATCGACCTGATCGTTGCGGCGCTGAACCGCGGGGTGGAGAGCCCGGCGTCAAAGTCGGCGGTGGTGTGCGGGAGCTGAGGGCCGCCCGCCCCGGCTCGGCTATCGGCGGTTTCCGCGGCCAGGCGCCATGAGCTTGCAAGCCGGTATGCAGCTTCCGGTTGACGTACTCCCGTGTTCAACGCTTTTCTGCAACCGCGGTCACGCCTGCCATCGGGATGTGGGCTATCCCCGGAGCGGTCCAATGGCGTGGTGCATGGCGGGCGGGGCAGGCGCGGCGAGACGAGGCGCGCGTGCGGCCCCGGTGATCCAAGCCTTCACCCTGGCGTGCGCCGCCCTCGCCGCGGGCTGTGCGCCCGTGATCGGGTTTCCGGCGGACCCGATGTGCGGCAGTCCGGCGGCGGTGCGCAAGGATATCGCCGGCGAGCGGGCGATCTATGCCGGCACCGACGAGGTCGCGGCGCGCACGCAGGCGCGCAATCGCGTGGTGCTCGACGAGATGCTGCTGTACGAGTGCAGCTACAACAGCTTCCAGCGCCGGCTCTGGGGCGACAACAACTTGGTGTCCGGCGGCGGGGATCTGTTCGTGCTGATCCTCAACGGGCTCGGCGCGACGACCGGCAATTCCGCGACGAAGGCGGCGCTGGCGGCGGCGTCCGCCGGGTTGGTCGGGGCGCAAGGGGCGATCAGCCGCGATCTCTACTACCAGCGCACCTTGCCGGCGGTGCTCGCCGAGATGTCGGCCAATCGCGACAAGCAGAAGGCCGCCATCCTCACCGCGCTCAAGGGGTCGGACGACCAGTATCCGCTGCGCCAGGCCGATATCGATCTCGCGGTGCTGCAGCGCCAGTCCGGCATCGCCGCGGCGATCCAGAACATCACGGAGACGGCGACGGCGGACAAGACGACGGCGGCGAACACGCTGGCGGCGGTGACCAGCAGCCCGATCTCGAAATCGTCCAGCACGGCGACGGTGATGAAATGGCTCTATCCCAACGGGGCCAGCGCCGCCGATCCGGCAAACGAGGCGACCTTGCATGCCTGGATGAAGACGCAATCGGTCGATCCGGCGCTGCATTCGGACGCGGGTCAGCCGCCGGACGAGTTCTTCGCGCAGTCCCAGAAATATGAGGCCGACCGCGAGGCGCTGATCAGGGATCTCGGCCTGTACTAGACCGTGATCGGCGCGAGAGACGCGCCGATCACGGTCTAGCTCTTGTTTGATCGCGTGATTCACGCCTTCGGCCGTTTCCGATTCAGGCGATCACGCTCAGGGGAGGGTTCGTCATGACCTGCGGCACGTTCCGGATCACCGATATCGGGGATGACGAGGTCGATGGGGTGGTCAAGCGGTTCAATGCCAACCGGCCGCCGCCGATCTCGCCGGCGTCGAAGAAACGCCAGCCGGACGGGCTGTGGACGGTGACGGCGATTTGGCCGCCCTGCCCGCCCAATACGTCGCACGACCCGGGGAGCTGATCGGACCCGACACCGCGGCCCTGGATCGCCGCGTCGCTACGCTCCTCGCGATGACGCCTAGCCCGCTGGGGACAGGGTGACCTCGGCGCGGCATTTCGGGGTGGTGTAGAGGCCGGTGAAGCCGGTCCTGCTCAGCCTGCCGTCGAGCGTCAGCGGAAAGGGCGTGTGGTTCGGGCCGAGCAGCGGCAGGACGGCATGCAACGTGTCGTCGGGGGCGATCGTGCCGTGCAGGACCAGGACGCCGTCATCCGGGGCGAAGCTGAAGGCGCGGCCGCCGACCGTCAGGGTGGCGTGGCTCGGCTGGCAGGTGCCGGCCTCGGGCTTGAGCATGCCGGTCCAGCGGCCGTCATAGCCTTTGAGCTGGGCGATGGCGCCGCAGCCGGCGAGCAGCAGGGGCAGCAGCCGGGCGGCGCGGCGGGCCGGCATGCCTGGGGTTCTGGTCGCTTCTATCCCCGGGTCAGGGTGACGCGGGCGGTGCCGCAGCCAAGAATGCCGAGGCGGCGCGCCGCCGCCTTGGAGAGGTCGATGGCGCGCCGCCCGGTGCCCTGGCGGTCGGTGATGGTGACCAGGACGCTCGCGTCGGTGCCGTCGCGGGTGACCCGCACGCGCGTGCCGAGCGGCAGCCAGTAATGCGCCGCGGTCATCTCGTTCTCGTTGAAGCGGGTGCCGCTGCTGGTGCGCATGCCGTTGCGCCGGCCGCCGTACCAGGAGGCGACGCCCTGGTCGAGCACTTCGGCATCGGCGGGGGGCGAGGCCGCTGCATCGCCGAAACCGGTGTCGTCGAAGGCGACGCTGTCCAGCCCGGTGAGCGGGGCGGCCGGGCGGCGGCGGCGGAGCAGCGCCAGGCGTCGCGTCATGCCGCGGCGCAGCGCCGCGGGTTCGTGGCGATGGGCGGCGGCGAGGCTGCGATGGGCGCGGTGCGACACGGCCGGCGTCAGCGAGGCATGGGCGGGGGCGGCGGTGAGCAGCAGCGAGGCGATCATGCCCGGCATCACGGTCGCGCACAGATGGGACGCAGCGAACCGGTAGCAGAGACCACGAAGCGAACCGTTGCGGTTGGCGAAAGTTGTGGCAGAAAACATCGGCAACCCCCTGAAAGAAGACACAAGACAACAGGCCCGGACCCGGCCCGGTCATCCCGGGCCGCCAGCAAACGCCACTATGAGGCGAGCACCTGAACAGCAGCCGCGCCGTCGCGTCAAGTGCCGGCCGGCCGCCGGGGGGCCGCCAATTCCTTTGCGGGCCGGTGGAATGCTGGCGGTGAACCCGCTCGATGGGCTTCGATATTCTTGAGGAGGTCGCTGGGACGCTGAACTTGGGCGCTTCTTCAAGGTTTGGTTCGTAGGAAAAAAAGCCTTCCCATGTGCCCCGGAAAATCGTATGAATCCCGGCATGATGGCGACGGCGCGCGCAGATGGCGCGGCCTCGCTCCCCAAAAGCCCCTGACATGTCCGAGACGCCCATTTCCGACAGCACCCTGCCGGCTGGTTCGACGCTTGCCTCGAACGAACCGGGCGAGCTGAGCCCGCTGGCGGTGCTGCTGACCTTGATGCGCGAGAAATGGGAGGCGGGGGACCGCAACGGCGCGGCTTCGCTGGCGCGCATCGCCGCGCCCTATCTGCACGCCCGAAGGGGCAGCCTGTCCGGCCGCTCGCGCCGCAGCCTGGAGCCGCACCGCCTGACCGATGCCGACCTCGCACGACGACTGGCGGACAGCGCGGGCGGAGTTGCGGCTGCGCCAGCGGATCCGGACCTGTTTCGCTGACTGGGCACGCCTGGCCCTGGCCGCCGCCGGACAGGCGCCGGCCGCCCACCACCTGCTGCTCATCGAGGCGCTGGAGGCGCTGACCGCCGGGAGCGTCGACCGGCTGATGGTGCTGATGCCGCCGGGATCGGCGAAATCGACCTACGCCTCGGTGCTGTTTCCGGCATGGTGGTTCGTCCGCCACCCCGCCAGCAACGTCATCGCCGCCGCGCACACCGCCGACCTGGCGGCGCATTTCGGCAGGCGCACGCGCAACCTGATGGAAGAGCACGCCGAGCGGCTCGGCTACGCGCTGGCCGAGGATGCGCGCGCCGCCGACAATTTCCGCACCAGCGACGGCGGCACCTATTACGCGACGGGCGTGCACGGCCACGTGGTCGGGCGGCGCGCCGATCTCGTGCTGATCGATGATCCCGTGCGCAGCCAGGCCGAGGCCGACAGCCGCGGGATGCGCGAGCATCTCTGGAACTGGTTCCGCTCCGATCTGACGACGCGGCTGAAGCCGGGCGGGCGGATCGTGCTGGTGATGACGCGCTGGCACGAGGACGATCTCGGCGGCCGGCTGCTGGAGAGCGGGGAGGCCTGGCGCTGTCTGCGGCTGCCGGCGCTGGCCGAGGACGATGATCCGCTGGGCCGCGCGCCGGGTGCGGCGCTGTGGCCGGAATGGGAAGACGCGAGTGCCCTGGCGCGCAAGCGTGCGGCGGTGGGCGAGCGGAGCTGGGCGGCACTCTATCAGCAAAGGCCGCGGCCGTTGACCGGAACCCTGTTCAAGACGGTGCAGATCGCCACCCTCGAGGCGGCGCCGGCGACGATCGCGGCGAGCGTGCGGGCGTGGGATCTGGCGGCGACGGGTGCCGAGCATGCGGCCGATCCGGATTGGACGGTCGGGCTGAAGCTGGCGCGCGAGCCGGGCGGGCGCTTCGTCGTGCTGGATGTCGTGCGGCTGCGCGGCGGGCCGCACGACGTGGAGGCGGCGATCACGCACACCGCGCAGCAGGACGGGCGGGCGACGCCGGTGGCGCTGCCGCAGGATCCCGGCCAGGCCGGGCGGGCGCAGGTGCTGTACCTGACGCGGCGGCTCGCCGGATTTCATGTCGTGGCGTCGCCGGAGAGCGGCGCCAAGCAGACGCGCGCCATGCCGGTGGCTTCGCAGATCGATGCGGGGAATCTGGCGATCGTGCGCGGCGCGTGGAACGGCGCGCTGCTCGAGGAGCTGCGCGATTTTCCGCATGGCCGGAAGGATGACCAGGTGGATGCGCTGTCGCGTGCGTTCGCCGAGCTGACCGGCGGTGCGGCGCCGGCGCGGCAGCTGAAAGTACCCCT
>JAFAYM010000214.1 GCA_019240395.1 Acidisphaera sp.
CGGCGTGCCGAGCGCGCGTTCGACCGCCTCGGGCAGTACCGGCTTGCGGCCATGCAGCGTCTCCAGCGCGGTGATGATCGCCGCCATGATCTTGATCGGGTTGGCGCTGAGATGGGGGTAGCCGCCATGCCCTCCCGGCGCGGCGACCACGATGCGCAGCCGCAGCGTGCCCTTTTCCATGAAGCGGATGTTGTTGAGGCCGCTCGGCTCGCCATTGAGGCAGCAATCGCCGGTCACCGCCTCCGGCATGGTGTCCAGCAGATAGGCGGTGCCGAAGCGGCCGCCGCTCTCCTCGTCCGACACCGCGGTCAGCGTGAGGCGGCCCTTCAGATGATCGCGCAAGCCGTGCAGCGCCGCGAAGGCGAGCACGCCGGCGGCGGTGCCGGCCTTCATGTCGGCAGCGCCGCGGCCGTAGATGCGTCCGTCGCGCACCTCGCCCAACCACCCCGCCTCGTCGAGTGCGGGAAAGACGTCCATATGGCCGTTCAGCACGAGGTGCCGCCCGACCGAGCTGCCCGCGAAATCGGCAACGATGTTGGGCATGTGCTCGAACGCCGTGACGATGCGGGAAGGAATGCCGCGCGACCCGAGAAACCCGGAGACATGCTCGGCAGCGCTGCGCGTGTCGCCCGGCGGATTGCCGCTGCGGCAGCGCAGGAAACCGGAGAGAAAAGCGATCTGCTCGTCCCGTTCGGCGTCCAGCTGGGCGAGCAGCTTCTCGCGCATTGCGCTCACCGGAGCGGCCGGCGTTCTCCGGCCGCCCAGGTCAGCAGCTCCGGCCGCATCTGCGCGATCTCAGTGATGCCGAGCAGGGCCATGTCTCGGTCGATCTCCTCGGAGAGCAGCGAGATCGCGTGCCGCACGCCGGCCTCGCCGGCGATCGCCGCGGCGTAGAGGAACGGCCGTCCGAGGAAGACGAAGCTGGCGCCCATCGCCAGTGCCTTGAGCACGTCGGTGCCGCGACGGATGCCGCTGTCCAGCATCACCGTCATCTCGCCGGCTTCGGCGGCGATCTCCGGCAGAACCCGCATCGGCGCCACCGCGCCGTCCAGCTGCCGCCCGCCATGGTTCGACACGATGATGCCGTCCATGCCGAGCTCGCGGGCGATGCGCGCGTCCTCGCGGGCGAGGATGCCCTTCACCACCAGCTTGCCTTTCCAGCGCTCGCGGATCCACGCCATGTCATTCCAGGAAAGCGCGTCGCGCTGGCCGAGCTCGCGCATGGCGCGGGCGGAGAAAACCGGCGCGCCGCGCTGTGCATCCATGTTCTCGAAATACGGCATGCCGTGGCGGCGCAGGGTGCGGGCCGCGACCTCGCGCAGCCAGCCCGGATGGGTGACGCCTTGCCAGCCCAGGCGGACGCTCGGCTTCAGCGGCAGGGAGTAGCCGTTGCGCACGTTGTTCTCGCGGTTGGCGGGAACCGGCACGTCGGCGGTCACGACGAGCACCTCGAAGCCGGCGCGCGCGACCCGCTCGATGAGCGGCCCGATGCGCGCGCGTTCGCCCGGGATGTAGGCCTGGAACCAGGCGCTGCGACCGTGCCGGACCACCTCCTCCATCGGGATCAGCGAGGAGGCGCTCATGATGTAGGGGATGTCGGCGGCGGCGGCGGCGCGCGCCAGCATGGTGTCGCCCTGATAGGCGGCGAGCGCGCTGGCGCCCATCGGCGCCAGGCCGAACGGCGCGGCGTAGCGGCGGCCGAACACGCTCGCGGCCTGGGTGCGGGCGGAGGTGTCCACCAGCACGCGCGGTACGAAGGCGAGATCGGCGAAGGCGGCACGGTTGGCGTGCAGCGAGGCGTCGGTCTCCGCCGCGCCGGCGATGAAGCCGTAAATCGGCCGCGGCAGGAAGCGCCGGCCGGCGCGCTCGAAATCCTCGAGCGAGAGCACCCAGCGCAGACGGGCCGGCTTGCGCGCCGGCGCCGCCACCCCGGCCGCCGGCTTCGCCGCGACGCCGCCCGCGGAACTCGATCGCCCCTCCAATTCCTGCTCGCTTGCCGACACTGTGCTGCCTCCCGCTCCACGCGCGCTGCCGCAGGATATACCCCGCGCTTGCGGGCGTCTGCCCCGGATCAGTCCGAGCTGAGGGCCAGCTGTTCCTCGGCTTGTTCCGGCTGGCCGTCCAGGATCTGCCTGGCGCGGCGCATGTCGATCGCGTTCTCCCATCGCGCGACGACGATGGTCGCCACGCCGTTGCCGATGACGTTGGTGATCGCCCTGGCGGCGTTGCTGAAGCGGTCGACGCCGAGCAGCAGCACCAGCCCGGCCACCGGGATCTTGTTCATCGAGGCGAGCGTCGCCGCCATCACCACGAAGGTGGCGCCGGCGACCCCCGCCGAGCCCTTTGAGGTCAGCATCATCACCGCCAGCACGACGAGCTGGTCGCCCAGGGTCAGCGGCGTGTTGGTCGCCTGGGCGACGAACAGCGCGCCCATGGTCAGGTATATCGAGGAGCCGTCGGCGTTGAAGGTGTAGCCCGCGGGCATGACCATGCCGACCACCGGCGTGGCGCAGCCCAGCCGCTCCAGCTTCTCCATGACCGGCGCCAGCACCGATTCCGAGGACGAGGTGCCGAAGGTGATGAGGATCTCCGCCCTGATGTAGCGGAGGAATTTCAGGATGCTGAAGCCGGTGAACCGGGCGATCGCGCCGAGCACGATCAGAACGAAGGCGGCGCAGGTGAGATAGATCAGCGCGGTCAGTTCGCCGAGCGAGACCAGGCTGGCGACGCCGTATTGGCCGATGGTGAAGGCCATGGCGCCGAACGCGCCGAGCGGCGCCACCCGCATCACCATGCGCACCACGTCGAACATGGCGTGGAGGAAGGTGTCGAGCACGTCGACGAGGGGCTGCGCGCGGGCGCGCACCTGTGCCAGGGCGAGCCCGAGCAGAATGCTGAACAGGATGATCTGCAGCATGTCGCCGCGCACGAAGGCGTCGCCGATGCTGGTCGGGATGATGTTGAGCAGCCAGTCGACGACGCTGGTTTTCGCCGCCGCCCCGGCATAGCCGGCGATGGCATGGGCATCCAGCGCGTGCGGGTCGACGTTCATGCCCGCGCCGGGCCGGATGATGTCGATCACCAGCAGGCCCATGGCGAGGGAGATGGTGGAGACCACCTCGAAATACAGCAGCGCCTTCAGGCCGACGCGGCCGACCTCCTTGAGGTCGCCCATGCGCGCGATACCGACGACGATCGTGGAGAAGACGATCGGCGCCAGCAGCATGCGGATCAGCCGGATAAAGCCGTCGCCGAGCGGTTTCAGCGCCACGCCGGTCCGCGGGAAGAGGTAGCCCACCAGGATGCCGAGCAGGATGGCGATCAGCACCTGAAGATAGAGCGGGCCGAGCCGCCTCATGGCGCGTCCTCCTCGGGAATGATGGCCGAGGCAAACCCCGGACAGGCCAGCGAGCCGATCGTCACCTGCCCCTGCTCGATGCGCAGCCGCACCCGGCCGTTGCTCTCGTGATAGAGGTCGGGATGGGCGCGCAGAAAGGCCCGTGCCTCCGCCTCCGGCCGGCCATTGAAGCCGTCGACGAAATGGTGGCCGTTGCGTTCGACATGGGTGAGCCCGAGCAGGGAAACGAGCGCCAGATCCTGCTGCACGGAGACCCCGGCGAGCGTGGTCAGGTCCTCGCCGGACATGAAATATCCGCCGTCGCTCTCGCGGTTCCAGAGATCGCAGCGCATGCGGTTGATCAGGCTCTTGTAGAAGCCCTTGCAGTCCTTGCTGCTGACCCCGCGGTAGCCGAGCGCGCGGCCGCGCGGAAAGATGTCGATCTCGCCGTCGGTCTCGTCGAGCAGCAGCGGCGCGAATTCGGTGATCGGGCCGACATCGCGCTCCAGCGCCAGCGCGCGCCCGATCGGCTGCTCGATGTAGAGGAGGCTGGCGCGCAGCCGTTCCAGCCGTGGCTCGCGCTCGATGGCACGGATCAGTTCGAGGACACCGTCGGCGTCGGCGTATTGCTCGTTGCCGTCCAAGGTAGCGTGATACGGCTCGGCGATGGTGTCGAGCACGCCGGCGATCCGCGTCAGCCGTGCGATGTCGGCCGCCACGTCGCCGCCCACCTTGAGCTTGAAATAGCGGTGGCCGTAGGCGGCGATGACTTCCTCCAGCGTCTCCGGCAGACCGTCGCCGACGCGCGTTTCCTGGTCAGCGGCGACGATCGGGTCGAGCATGCCGACGGTATGGCGCACGTGCAGGCGCGGCAGCGGGCGCAGCGATTGCAGGAAGCCGCTGGTGTCGACGCCTGTCAGATCCGGCGCCAGAAGCTCCGGCTGGAAGCCCAACAGATTGCCCCGCACCAGTTCGGCGAAGGAGAGGCCGAGCAGCCGCCCCAGCGCATCGGCGACGCAGCGGTCGAGCAGCGCGGGCCCGTAGCTCGCGACGAGCGGCGGCAGTCCCTCGTCCTGCCCCGCCTCGAGCACCGGCCGATACGCCGCGGCAGCGTGCCGGAAGGCGGGCACCGCGGGCTGCGCGCAGTAGACGGAGCGCGCGATCGCCAGAGACCGGCGCAGCTGGTCCAGATTATCCTCGTCGCTCAGCGCCGGGTTCTTGTCGAACCACTTGGCCGCGAGCGATTCAGCCGCGACTCCCCATGCAGTACGCCCGTCGGCCAGCTCGATGCGCAATCGCGCCACCACTTGGCGTCCGTGGGTGACGGTGATGGCGCCGAAGCGGAACGGCAGCCGCAGGCTGAACGGCCACTCGAACAGCTCGACGTCGCGAACCCTGAGCGCCGGCGCGTCGTTCATGTCTGCGCCTCTTCGAGGCCGCGCAAATAGCCGATTGCGCGCGCGGCGCAGCAAGGCCCGTCGGGGAGGTAGTCGAACGGCTCAACGCCGACCCAGCCATCGTATGCGTGCTCCTGCAACGCCCGCAGCACCGGGCCGAAGCGATCCTCGCCCTGCCCCGGGCCGCGCCGGTTGCGATCGTTGACCTGGACATGGGCGATCAGGCCGGTCGGCAGCCATTCCGCCAGCAGCGCCGCCGCGCTCGCCGTCTCGGTCAGCGCAGCCGCCGAGGTGTCGAGCATGGTGCGCAATCCCGGCAGGCCGATGTCGCGCACCAGCGCCGCTGCCTCGGTCACCGTGTTGATGAAGTTGGTCTCGCGGCGTGCCAGCGGTTCCACGCAATAGGTCACGCCGGCCTGCATCGCCGCTTCGCCGGCGGCGGTGAACGCCTCGATGGCCCAACCCCGCGCCTGCGCCGCCCCAGCTTCGGGCAGCATGCGCTGTGCCGGGCTGCCGTGCACGAGGTAGGAGCCGCCGAGCTCCGCACAGAGTCCGACGAGCCGCCGCATCACCTCGATGGTACGCGCCCGCACCGCGGGATCGGCGTCGGTGAGCGACAATCCCTCCGGCCGGATCAGCAGCCAGTGGAGGCCGGCGATCGTCACCCCGGCCTGCTCGGCGGCGCGGCGCACTGCGACGACGCGTTCGCCCGACAGTTCGTGCGGCGCATCGGACAAGGTGAACGGCGCCAGCTCGATCCCGTCATAGCCGAGCGAGGCGGCCAATGCGCATTGCGCGGGAAAATCCAGACCCCGCACGACTTCGTTGCAGAGTGCCAGGCGAAAGCGCATCCAAACCTCCCTCCCCCGCAACTTATCAGCGGCCGTTGACGAGTCAAACGGCCGGTTGATAGCGTGTCGCGAGAACGATTTCGGGAGGATGGAGATGCGGCGCAGAACCTTGCTCGGGGCCGCCGCCGGCGCGCTCGTCCGGCCCGGCCTGTCGCGCGCGCAAGCCACGGGCGGCTGGAAGCCCGATCATCCCGTCACCATCATCGTGCCCTGGGCGGCCGGCGGCTCGACGGATCAGTGCGTGCGCGTCGTCGCCAG